>PNNH01000099.1 GCA_013824165.1 Methylibium sp.
AGCCGACAGGCCTGTCAGCAGCAGCGGCAGCTCGACGTTTTCCAACGCGGTCAGCACCGGCATCAGGTTGTAGAACTGAAAGATGAAGCCCACATGCGCAGCGCGCCAGTCGGCCAGCGCGCCCTCGCCCAGCGTGGCGATGTCCACGCCGCCGATCACGATGCGGCCGCTGCTGGGCTGGTCAATACCAGCGATCAGGTTCAGCAGCGTGCTCTTGCCCGAGCCGCTGGGGCCCATCAGCGCGACGAACTCGCCGGCCTGCACGTCCAGCGTCACATCCAGCAGCACCGGAATGTCCTGCTGGCCGCGGCGGTAGGCCTTGGACAGCGACTCGATGCGGATCAGCGGCGGGCTGTTGTCTGCACTCATGGCTTGGCCGACACCGTCACGCGGGCACCGCCAGCCAGCTTGGGGCCGGGCTCCAGCACCACGCGGTCGCCGGACTTCAGGCCGGGGGCTGAGACCTCCAGCAGATCACCCAGCGTCCGGCCCTTCTTCACGTCCAGCGCCTCCAGAACCTCGGCATTGCCCTCACGCTTGACGCGCAGCAGCCAGGTCTTGCCGTCCTTCTCCTGCAGCGCCTTGGGGTTGACGGCCAGCACCGCCTGCAACTCATCGGCCGCGGGCTTCTTGGACAGGAACACCACCTTGGCGCTCATCTCCGGCAGGATGCGCGCGTCGAGCTGATCGAAGCGCACCTTGGTCATAACCGTGGCCTTGGCGCGGTCGACAGTGGGCACGATGCCGGCCACCTGGCCCTGGAAACGCTGGCCCGGCAAGGCGTCCAGCGTGATCTCCACCGGCTGGCCTGGCGACACCTTGGCCAGGCTGGATTCGGAGACATCGGCCTCCACCTCCAGCGTGCCCAGATCGGCCATGGTCACCACCGCGCCCTGCGAGCCGGCGGCGTTCGAGAACGGCGTGATGATGTCGCCCACATTGGCGTTCTTCACCAGCACCACGCCGTCGAAGGGCGCGCGGATTTCGGTGAAATCGCGGTTGACCTGCTGCAGCGTCAGCTGGGCCTGGGCCTGCTGCACCGCCGCCTGGGCCGAGCCCACGCCGGCTTGCGCCGAGGTGATGCCAGCACGCGCCGCATCCAGCCGGCGCTTGGCCGCATCCAGCGCCTGGCTGGAGACAAAGCCCTGGGCCTGCAAGCTCAAGCTGCGCTGATGTTCGGCCTCGGCATTGGAGAGTTCCACTTGCGCCTGCTGCACCGCGCTCTGCGCCTGGCGCGCGCCGGCCTCGGCCAGGCGCACGCCCGCGCTGGCCGCGCCGATGGAGGCCTGCACATCTGAGGCATCGATGCGGGCGATCAGTTCGCCCTTCTTCAGCACCGAGCCCTCGCGCACATTCAGCTCGATCAGCCGCCCGCTGGCCTTGGAGGCCACCGCCGCGCGGCGCTGCGCCACCACATAGCCCGAGGCGGTGAGCTGCGCATACTGCGCGGCCGGCGTGCTCTGCAGCACCGAGCTGACACGCACCTCGGCCGGCCGCGGCGCCAGCATCACGCCGGCCACCACTACCAGCAACAGGCCGCCGATGATCCAGCGCCAGGGCAGGCGGCGCCGGCCCTTGGGCTTGCCCTGGGGCGACTGCCGGTCAATCTTCAGTTGCGCCAGTCCGGCGGCGGGAGAGGAATCAGCCATGGTGTTGAGCGTCGACTTTAGGTTTCAGCCTGGCGGCACAGGGTCCGTTGGCCCAGCGCATTGTGCACAGTCCGGACGACATTGGATGGTGCCAGGACTTGCCTGCTGCCAAGCGCTGTCAGCACGGCGCGCCACAATGCCGCCACCATGGCCGAAGTCGCCTCCTCTGCCCCCCTGCCCGAGCGCCTGATCGCGCATTTGGACATGGACGCCTTCTACGCCTCGGTAGAGCTGTTGCGCTACCCCGAGCTCAAGGGCCAGGCGGTGGTGGTGGGTGGGCGGCGCATCCATGCCCCCCGGCTGCGCGAAGACGGCACGCGCGAGTATTCAAAGCTGCGCGACTACACCGGCCGCGGCGTCATCACCACCTCCACCTATGCGGCGCGCGACTTGGGCGTGTTCTCCGGCATGGGCCTGATGAAGGCGGCGCTGCGCGCGCCGGACGCCATCCTGCTGCCCACCGATTTCGACGCCTACCGCCACTACTCGCGTCTGTTCAAGGCCGCGGTGGCCGAGGTGGCGCCGGTGATCGAGGACCGCGGCATCGACGAGATCTACATCGACCTCAGCGATGTGCCCGGCATCCGCGAGCCGGTCGGCCACGATCCGCTGGGCGGCGTGCGCGCGGTGGCACGCGAGATCAAGAACTCGGTGCTGCGCGCCACCCGGCTGACCTGCTCGATCGGCATCACGCCCAACAAGCTGCTGTCCAAGATGGCATCCGAGATGGACAAGCCCGATGGCATCACACTGCTGATGGCCCACGAGATCGAGAGCCGCATCTGGCCGCTGGACGTGCGCAAGATCAACGGCATCGGCCCCAAGGCCGGCGCCAAGCTGGCCGCTTTAGGCATCGAAACCATCGGGCAGATCGCCGCGGCCGACCCGCAGTGGCTGATCGCGCAGTTCGGCAAGAGCTATGGACATTGGCTACACGAAGCCTCGCACGGGCGCGACAGCCGGCCGGTGGTGACGCACAGCGAACCGGTGTCCATCAGCCGCGAGACCACCTTCGAGCGCGACCTGCATGCGGTGCACGACCGCGCGCAACTCTCCGAAATCTTCACCCGACTGTGCCAGCAGCTGGCGACTGATCTGGAGCGCAAAGGCTACGAGGGCCGCACCATCGGCCTGAAGCTGCGCTTCGAAGGCTTTCACACCGTCACGCGCGACCTCACGCTGGATGCGCCGGTGGCTGATGCGGTGTCCATACGCCGCGCGGCCGGCGCCTGTCTGAAGCGTGTGCCGCTGGACAAGCGCATCCGCCTGCTGGGCGTGCGCGTGGGCAATCTTTCGCGGCCGGGCGAGGCGCTTTCCGCGTCGTCGCAAGCGGTCAAGAGGAAGCAGCAGCAGCCTGCTTCAGGGCCGGCGCCGGAATCACTGGCCTTGTTCTGAGTGCCAACCCACAGACCTGCCGCTTCGCGTCAGCGCCCCCGAGGGGGACATCAAGCAAACTCGGCAACGGCCCTTCATTGGATTGAGGCCTTGGACTGCTTCGACGAGCACTACCGCGAGCGCGTGCTGAGAGACCGCGCCGAGTGGGGCAGGAAGCTCGGTATGCAGATCATTCCCGAGACCCAACCCGGCCGAAAACACCATTGCAGATCAACTACTTGGGAAGCGTTTCTTGAGTGGCCTCACTTGGCACCAGTGGGCGTGATGGCTTTGCTCATGAAACGCACCCAGCCGATTCTCCCCTGCTCACGCCTTCCGGAGTCTTGAAGTCCGGCGCGAAGGTAGGCCTGTATTCCTCGGCTGTTGTCTTCATCGACTGACAACGCCAACTCCCTGCAGTCTGGCCAGTTCGATTGAAGCCAGGAAATCGTTAGGGCCAGTGCCTGGCTTCCGAGGCCTCTGCCCTGGTGCACTGCGTCGATGCGCATGCCACTTACGATTGCCGCGCCTGTCGGAGCCCATGGAGGCGCACTGCCCTGACGCTTCAGAACCAAGAAGCCGACCACAGTTTCATCCTCCAGGACTGCAAGACCGACAACTTGGTCTGGATTTCCCGAATCAGCGGATGCAACGATTCGGTCAGTTCGTCCGGCGTACTCGATCTGTTGGGCGTCGATTTGCAGTCTCAATACTGCGCTTCGTTGCTCGTTGGTAAGGGCGCGCAGCAGGTGAAGGCGAAGCGAGGGACCTGGTACGGCGGATGTCTGGTAAGGCCAAAGGGATAGCATCTATCTGCCGAGCGCCAGCGCAGCGCACACGCGCGGCAGCATGCCGAGGCAGATACGCCCTGTTGGACTGAACTGAACCATCGCACCGTCCCTGGCCATATTGGTCCTTGTGGTTGGCGTCCTTGGGGACTTGGGTCGACCCGTTACGCTGTTTCTGGAGACTATGTTGCAGCCCCTGCCGTTGTGAAGCCCGGGCTTTCACGGTGGGGTGTTGCTGCGGGTGCTGACCTGAGCTTGGAGTGCTGATCGGCGTAGACCAGTCGTGCAGCCAGCGTCCCGGGGCCGAGTGCGAAGGCGCTCAACGCAGCTTTGGCAGAGTCCACATCCAATACGCCACAGCTGCAAAGCAGGCCGCCGGCAGCCAACACCAGCACCAGCGCAGCGGTAAGTGCCAACCTGCCCAGGCAGAGCCAATGTCCATCATGGTCTGGCCCGTTCAAGCAAGGATGCTGGCACGCCAGCATAGAACCTCAGCCTGTTCTCTGATTGCATGCCAGAATCAAATTCTATGTATAGGCTGGCAGTTGCCCTGATGCTCGCCCTGCTCATCCCGGGCAGGGTCGAAGCCCAGCGGTCGAGTCCTGCACCGTCGCCCATCATCTGCGCGGAAGCAGATGAAGCGGCGCTGATCGACTCGGTCTGGCGGATCGAGAAGCTGGCCTACAACCGACTCGGACTGCAGCCGCGTCTGGTCACCTATCCCTCCCGGCGATGCATCAGCGACGCGGCGAACGGCCTTGTCCAGGGCTTGCTCTACCGCACGACCAGTATCGAGGCCATCCTGCCCGAGATGCTGCGCGTCCCGACACCGCTGGGGCGGGTGAACCTGGTCGCCATCGGGCGACAGTCCGATCTGATCGTCGACGGCTGGGAGCAACTTCGCCCCTGGCGCATCGCAGCGCTGCGCGGTCGCACGCGAATCGAGCAGATGACCGCCGGCATGCAGGTGGTCTTTGTCGCCAATACCGAACAAATGCTGCGCATGCTCGACGCTGACCGGGTTGACGTGTTGGTCGCTGAACGCTCGCGCACACTGCCTCGGATTGAGGAGCTACGCGCTCAGGGCCTGGAGCTGCGCGGCGTCCGCGAACTCGGCCTGATTGATAGCCTGCCCGTCTACCACTATCTGCACAAGAGCCAGGCCGCGCTGCTGAACCCCTTGGACCAACAATTCCGGGCCTTGATCCGCGAGGGCTTCGCCGACAAGGTGCCAGCCCCAAGCCGCCAGGGCCTGCCCGAGCAGGACCCGGCCCGCCGCTAGCGCCGCGTCGGCAAGGTCCACATCCAGTAAGCCACAGCCGCACAGCAAGCCGCCGGTAGCCAACACCAGCGCAGCGGCAGCAGCCAACCGGCCCAGGCCGAGCCGATGGCCATCATGGTCCAGGCCAGCTGCTTGACGCGCAAGGGGATCGAGTGGTTGGCGCGCCAGTCGCGCACCATGGGGCCGAACAGGCGGTGGTTCAGAAGCCAGTCCTCTGCGCGGCGGCTGCCGCGCGAGAAGCAGAAGGCGGCCAGCAGCACGAAAGGCACGGTGGGCAACACCGGCAGAAAAGCGCCGACGATGCCCAGCGCCAAGCTGATCACGCCGGCCAGCGCCCACAGCAGGCGCTGCCACAAGGGGCGGCGCGGCGGGTCGAAGTGGATCGTGGCGGGCAAAGGATCTGCGGACATTGGCGCCAGTGTAGGGGCCCGCGTGCTCGCAGCCGCACAAGCGCCCCCTGCTCGACCCATTTGCGACTAGACGGCACCGGGTGCAGCCACGCTCGCACCCAACTGGTCCATGCATCTGCCAATCCCCAGCAAGGGGGGAGAGCTTCAACGCAACAGCTGCCTCTGAGACGCCACTCTGTCGTGTTAGCCTGCACCCCCCAAAAACTCGAGGGAGTTCCAACAATGAAAGTGAGCCCAATGAAAAAGACATTCGCACTGGCAGCCCTTGCCCTGATCTCGACAGTGAGCGCTGCCGCTGACAAGGCTTGGTATCTCGGTGCTGACATCAGCTCCACCAAGTTCGAAGCAGTGGGAGATTCGGAACGCAAGACTGGCCTTGGCCTGAGCTTCGGCTATGTCTTGAACGAGAACGTGGCCTTCGAAGTTCAAGCCCGCCGGATGGGCAGCTGGAAAGATCAAGGCGTGTCCTTGACTGCAAACTCGCTGAGCGCCTCGGTGCTGGGCATCGCGCCGATCGCTCATAATTTTTCGCTCTTCGCGCGCCTGGGCATGGCTCGAAACTCCCTTGATCTGACCCAAGGCAACTTCTCGGCCTCCGTGCACAAGAACAAGGCACTGTTCGGCGTTGGCGGCACCTATGCCATCGACAAGGCCCTGGGCTTGCGC
Organism: Methylibium sp.; assembly: GCA_013824165.1. Taxonomy (GTDB): domain Bacteria; phylum Pseudomonadota; class Gammaproteobacteria; order Burkholderiales; family Burkholderiaceae_C; genus JACDQM01. The sequence continues at coordinate 6,170 of PNNH01000099.1, forward strand.
GCCGAGTACGTGACGCTGGGCAGCAACAAGATCGGCTCAGGCAGCACAGCCTTGAACCTCAAGATCCAGCAACTCAATGTGGGCCTGACCTACGCCTTCTGAACGGTTTGCGGTTCTGACCGAAAGGCCTCGCAGTGGCGAGGCCTTTTCAATTGGCGCCCCAGCCAGACCGGGGTGAGGCAGACGCGACCTGGCCTAAGAATTGGTTGGCGTCGTGAAGGCCGCAGTGCTGCAACTGAGGGCTGAGACCCTGCTGTCGAGGATCTCAAGGAGTGTCTTGGCCGAGGCGCATCTGCAGTCAGCGGCGCCGCGCCTGAGCCGACTCGGGGATGGCAAAACCTTGCTGCCTTCGGCGCGACCGGAGAGGCGCCCAGGCATCCGTGTCTGGCCGCTACAGTTGGCCTCCCATGAGCAGCGAGCAATTCCTCCGGTTTCCGTCGATCGACGGCCTGCGTGCCTTCGAGGCAGCCGCCCGCCTGGGTAGCCTGGAACGGGCGGCTGACGCGCTATGCATCAGCGCCAGTGCCGTCTCCAAGCGCATCTCCACGCTAGAGGAACTGCTGGGCGTGAGCCTGTTGCTGCGCTCGGCCAAGCCTTTGGCGCTGACCGCCGCTGGCAAGGAGTATCTGCCGCAGCTGCGCGCCGCCCTGGACCTGCTGGCAGCCATTCCGCTGCACCAGCGCGCGGTGCAGAAGGTGGAGCGCCTGCGCATCGCCGCACCGCCCACCTTTGCGCGCCAGATCCTGGTGCCTGCGCTGCCGGGCTTCACCGCGGCGCATCCTGATATCGAGCTGGAGCTGCTGCTGTCCACGCCCTTCCTGGACGAGGCGGCGCCTGAGGCCGAGGTGGAGATCGGCAACAGCCTGACCAACGCTGGCGGCAGCGAGGGTCAGGTCTTAATGCTGGATCAGGTCACGCCGATGGTCTCACCCGCGCTGCTGGAGCGGCTGCAGCAGCAAGGCACACCCTTGCGCGAGCCCGCCGACCTGCGCCACGCGCCGCTGCTGCGCACACCCATCGAGCCCTGGACGCCCTGGCTGCGCGCCGCCGGCCTGGACTGGCCAGAGCCCAGCCACGGCACCCGCTTTGTCGATCTGGGCCTGACGCTGGAAGCCGCCGCATGCGGCCAGGGCGTGGCGCTGGGGCGGCCCAGCCTGGCAGCGGCGTGGCTTGCCAGTGGCGCCCTGCTCAGGCCGTTCACGCTGAGCGTCACAGCACAGACGCCTTATGTGCTGCATCGGCATGGGGACAGCGTCGGCGCCAGAGCATTCGCGACTTGGCTTGCCGCCCATTGCGCGGCAGGGCCAGCACTCAGTTCAACTGAATGCGGTATCTGAGCCCAGGCACGCTACCGAACTGGGCCGGCTTGATGAAGCGCTCGTGCAGGACGCCACCTGCGGCCTCTATCGTGCGCTGGGACGCGGTGTTCTCAGGGTCCGTCGTGAGTTCCACATAGCGCAAGCCTTCCGCCCGGGCCAGGGGCAGTGTCTCCAGCAGCGCACGGGTGGCATAGCCGCGTCGACGCTTGTCCGGCACAACCGCATAGCCGATATGGCCCAGGCAGTGCGGCGGCAAGGCTTCGGTACCCGGCTGCCAGCGCATGCCGATGACGCCACAGAATTCGCCGTCCCATATCCACCGGCGAAAACCCGGAATACGCTTGACGATTGAACCGTCCGGCAGCTGGACCGGATCGCCCTTCGCTTCGCGGTCGACCATGCCCGCGAGGAAACCAGCCGGATCTGCGGCGATGCGCTCAAGTTCCTCGGCAGCCGCAACGGCGCCGCGCACATTGTCAGCAGACCAGCCGCTTTGCAGGGCCGCGACGTACGAAGGCAGGTGCTCAGCCGCTGGCCAGACAAGTTGCATGATGACTCCCGGGTTGGCGCTCCATCCTCTCGGGCCTCTGCTGCAGTGGCAAGCCTGGAAAACACCGATGACGCGCATTCAACAGCCTAGGCTCCAGGCCAGTCCAACCAGCACCCCAGCGGCAGGCAAGGCCGCGATCCCTCGCCTGTAGAGCAATTTGCATCCCTCAGCTGAATCATTTCCGCGCCGCTGCTGCGCGCCGCCGGCCTGGACTGGCCCGAGCCCCGCCACGGCTCCCGCTTTGTCGATCTGGGCCCGACGCTGGAGGCCGCCGCCTGCGGCAAGGGCATCGCGCTGGGGCCGCCCAGCCTGGCAGCGGCTTGGTTGCGCAGCGCTTCGCTGGCCAGGCCGTTCTCGCGAACCGTCACGGCCCAGACACCATACGTGCTGCATGTGCATGGCGACAGCGTAGGTTCCAAGGCCTTTGCCGCCTGGCTGACCGGCTGCTGCAGCGATGCCGAAAACGCAGCAGGCCGCAACGTCGCTTGATCGCTAGCGCTTCCCGGCGCTGACGCGTCAACGGGTCCGCACAGGGCGCCAAGCCGTCGGCACCACCGGCGCGATCGACTTGAAGGCCGGCTTGGCGAACAGATAGCCTTGCATCAGATGAATGCCCGCATCGAACAGGAAATCGCGCTCGGCCGCAGTCTCGATGCCTTCGGCGATCACCTCGATGCGCATCTCTGCGCACAGCCGGACCAGATGCTTCACGATGGACTGCCTGGCCATGCTCGCATCGATGTTTCGCACCAGGTCCATGTCGATCTTGATCAGGTCGGGCTGGAAATCGGCCAGCAGCTTGAGCCCGGCATATCCCGCCCCGAAATCGTCGATCGCAGTCTTGAAGCCGCAACGCTTGTATTCGCGAAGAATCTCGGCAAACCAGGGACCATCTTCGACCCGCTCGCCTTCCGTGACCTCGAAGATGATGCGCTCCACCGGAAAACCATGGGTCTGGGCCGCGCGCAGCGTGGTGCGGATGCAGAGCTCAGGCTTGTAGATGGCATTCGGCAGAAAGTTGATCGACACGCATTCCTGGATGCCGAGCGCCGCTGCGCCCTTGATCGCCTTCACCCGGCAAGCCTGGTCGAAGCGGTAGCGGTTGTGCTCGTTGACCTGGGCCAGCACGGACGCCGCGCCTTCGCCGGCAGGTCCGCGGACCAGGGCTTCATGCGCGAACACCTGTGCAGTCTGCAGATCGACGATCGGCTGGTAGGCGAAGTCGAACTCAAAACCGACGCGCTCAGCCTTGCCGCATTCCTCGCAGTCCGCTGGCGTGCCTTCCAGCGCCTGGAATCCAATCGGAAAGGATGCGTTCGTACTCGGCGCATGCATCAGGGTCATCAGTCAATTCTGCCATCCACGGGCGCCGTGCAACAGCCAGGGCTGCGCGCCCCTGAACAACTTTCGTCGGCCACCTGAAACTCTTTCAGGCCCATTTCGCCGCGCTGCCCTAGCATCGCGCCTGAGCCTAGAAAGAATACCTTCGGAGACACACCATGCCCGTCATCACCAGCATCGAAGACCTGCGCGTCCTGGCCCAGAAGCGCGTGCCGCGCATGTTCTACGACTACGCCGATTCAGGCTCCTGGACCGAGAGCACCTATCGCGCCAACGAGAGCGACTTCCAGAAGATCAAGCTGCGCCAGCGCGTGGCGGTGAATATGGAGAACCGCAGCACGGCCACGCAGATGGTGGGCGTGGACGTGAAGATGCCGGTGGCGATTGCGCCCACCGGCCTGACGGGCATGCAGCATGCCGACGGCGAGATCCTGGCCGCCCGCGCGGCCGAGGCCTTTGGTGTGCCCTTCACGCTCTCGACCATGAGCATCTGCTCGATCGAGGACATTGCCGAGCACACCAAGGCGCCGTTCTGGTTCCAGCTTTATGTGATGCGCGACCGCGGCTTCATCGAGCGCCTGATCGACCGCGCGAAGGCCGCCCGCTGCGGCGCCCTGGTGCTGACGCTGGACCTGCAGATCCTGGGCCAGCGCCACAAGGACCTGAAGAACGGCCTGTCGGCCCCGCCCAAACCGACCCTGTCGACGATGCTGAACCTGATGACCAAGCCGCGCTGGTGCCTGGGCATGCTGGGCACCAAGCGCCGCCAGTTCGGCAATATCGTCGGCCATGTCTCGGGCGTAGGCGATATGGGCTCGCTGGCCGAATGGACGGCCAAGCAGTTCGACCCGCAACTGAACTGGGGCGATGTGGAGTGGATCAAGAAGCGCTGGGGCGGCAAGCTGATCCTCAAAGGCATCCAGGACGTCGAGGACGCGCGCCTGGCGGTGGATTCGGGCGCCGATGCGCTGATCGTCAGCAACCATGGCGGCCGCCAGCTCGACGGCGCCGAAAGCAGCATCCACGCCCTGCCCCGCATCGTCGAGGCGGTAGGCTCGCAGATCGAGGTGCACATGGACGGCGGCGTGCGTTCGGGCCAGGACGTGCTGAAGGCCTGGGCGCTGGGCGCCAAGGGCACCTATATCGGCCGCGCCTTCCTCTATGGCCTGGGCGCGATGGGCCAGCCGGGTGTTGCCAAGGCGCTGGAGATCATCCACAAGGAGCTGGACCTCACCATGGCCTTCAGCGGCCACACGCAGCTGAAGAACGTCACGCGCGAGATCCTGCTGCCGGGCACCTACCCGACGGCCTGAGCCCTCATCCGCCCAGCGCCCCCCACAGCAAGCCCTGCAGCTGCTCCTCCCACAGCGGGAAGCTGCTGTAGCGGCCGGGGTGGGCCGCAGGGTCGGCGCCGGTGCCGCCGATGGCATAGACGATGCCGCTGCGCCGGGCCGGGTCCAGCATCAGGCCGGACATCAGGCCATAGGCGAAGCCCAGATGGCCCCAGGCCTGCTGGCCGCCACGCGGCATCAGGCGGTCGCCCTGCAGGCGCCCGCTCTTGGCATCGAGCACAGAGCGGTCGATGAAGTGCTGCAGGCCGAGACCCCAGGCCTGGAACTCGCCGCCCAGGTCGTCGCCATTCGGCGCGGCAGGGCCGGCCGAGCGCCAATGCTCGGTCATCAAGGCCTGCACACTGGCGGGCTGAAGATAGCTCGCGCCCGCGTGGCGTCCTTGATCGGCCAGCATGGCCAGCACCACGCCCAGATCGGCCACCCGCGTGCGCATGCGCCCCTGCGGGCCGAACAGCGAGCCATTGCTGCCCAGCTCATAGCCGTCCAGCCCGGCGGGCGGTGCCGGACGGTGGCCGCCGAAATCGTCGGTCTGCACGATCCACGGCCCGGCACTGTTCCAGCGCGCCGCGTCGTCGGTGGCGCGCTTGCGGTAGAGCGTGGCCACCTGGGCCAGCTCGGCCTCGCTGAACTGGCTGGCTTCGAAGCCGCCACTCAGGCCCAGCGGCCGGAGCACCTGCTCGGCCATCAGCTGATCGAAGCGCTGGCCGCTGGCTTTCTCCATCACGCTGGCCAGCACGCCGTAGTTGAGATTGCAGTACTCGAACCACTGGCCGGGCGCCTGGGCCGCCGGCGACCAGGACTTGCCGCTGCCGAACAAGGCGCCGCCTGGCAGCAGCTTGTCGGCCAGGCGCTGGCCGGGGGCCAGATAGCTGCCGGCGCTGTCGCGCAGGCCCGAGCGGTGGCTGAGCAGCAGGCGCACCGTCAGCGGCACGTTTTGATGCGCGGGATGGCGCAGGCGATAGCCCAGGATCTCGCCGATATCAGCATCCAGGTTCAGCCGCCCGGCCTCGACCAGGCGCATCACGCCCAGCGCCACCACCAGCTTGCTGATCGATGCGATGCGAAACAGCGTGTCGCGCGTCACCGGCCGGTGCCGGCCGGCGCCACTGGGATCGATCCAGCGATGGCCGAACTGCCCCTCGTACACCACGCGACCCTCGCGCAGCAGCAGCACCGAGAGGCTGGCCAACGGCCGCGCCGGGTCGTCGATCAGGGCCTGCAGCTCGGCATCCAGGCCGGTGGGCCTGGCGGCCGCCCATCCCGGCAGGCCGGCGGCAAACAGACCAGGAGCGGCGAGCAGCAGCTGGCGGCGGGCCAGGCTGCCGGGCGGGCGTGGTGAGGGCTTGAGCGTCATGCGCAGAGTTTCACCGCTGCTGCGCCTGTTTCAATTTCCCGGGTGATGCCCATTTGAGGCGCGCCCATTACCTCGGCTCATCGCCAACGCCCCCTGCAGGCGGCGCTCGCATCGACTGAGCAATTGAAACAGTCGCGGCGTGCCATCTGAAACGCCCTTGATACCGGCGCCCGTGAGACTGCCAGCACCATGAAGAAAGACGCCATCCTCCGCCGCCTGCCGCAGCGCCTGGTCGCACTCGTGCGGCGCGCGCTGACCCTGCTGTGCCTGACCCTCGGGTGTGCTGCCGCGCCAGGCGCCCCAGCTTCACCGCCCTCCGCGGCGCTACCACTGCTGCCCATCCGCGAGGGCGATCTGCACGGGCTCGTGGATACGCAGGGCCGCGTCGTCCTGCCGGCCGAGTTCAATGAGATCCAGACCGGCGATCCGCTGATCCTGGCGCGCAAGGGCATGCGCCATGCCTACTTCGACGCTGCAGGCCGCATGGTCATCGCGCCGCAGGAGAACTGGACGCAGCGCTTCGCCCAGGGGCTGGTCGCCGCCCAGAGCCGCGATGCGCAGGACCGAACGCGCTGGGGCTATGCCGATGCGAAGCAGCAGTGGGTGATTCCCCCTGCCTGGGATCAGGCCGAACCCTTTGTAGACGGGCTGGCCATCGTCGGCCAGGGCGATGCATGGGGCCGCATCAAATACGGTGCCATCGACCGCAGCGGCAAGCTCGTGGTGCCGGCAGTGCATGACAAGCTGCTCGTCACCGGCGGCGGACTGGTTCGCAGCGAGAGCGGCCACGCCAGCAGCGCAGCGCGCACGCACCGCGTCTTCAATGCCAGCGGGCAAGACCTGACCCCGCCTGGCATCGACTTCGTCGGCATCGCCGCCGACGGCATGGTTCGTGTCTGGGCCGGGCGCCAGCAGGGCTTTATGACGACGGCGGGCAAGCTGCTCGTGCCCCCGCAGTACGAGCAGGCGGCAGACTTTCGCGAAGGGCGCGCCCGCGTCTGGATTGCAGGCAAGTTCGGCTACATCGACAAGAGCGGCAAGCTCGTCGTGCCGGCGCGCTGGGATGCGGCCGAAGACTTCAGCGACGGCTTGGCCCTGGTCGCCGAGGGCGGCCGCCAGCAGTTCATCGACCCGCAGGGCCAGGTGCTGCTGACGCCGCAGGCCGAGCGCGCCTGGTCCTTCAGCGAAGGCCGCGCCGCCGTGCGTGTGGGCAGGATGCAGGGCTATATCGACAAGAACGGCCGCATGCCCATAGCACCGCAGTTCAGCCACGCGCGGGCCTTCGCGCACGGGCTGGCCTGGGTGACCTTGCCCAGCAGCGCAGGCGGCGGTAGCGCCTATGTGGACCGCGAGGGGCGCATCGTCTGGCGCAGCAGCCCCGCGCGCTGAGGCCAACGCCCGATCAGGCGGCGGTGGCCTTCTTGGCCACCAGCGTCAGGATGTCATAGCTGGCCACCAGCTCGCCGCGCTGGTTCATCACCTGCACGTCCCAGGCCACCACACCCTGCGGCGGCTGGTCGGGGCGGTTGCCGCGGTCAATGCGGCGCTTGCAGGTCAGGCGCGCCTGGATGGTGTCGCCGATCGCCACCGGGTTGACGAAGCGCAGCGTGTCCAAGCCGTAGTTGGCCAGCACTGGGCCGGGCGCGGGCGAGACGAACAAGCCCGCCGCGGCCGACAGCACGAAGTAGCCATGCGCGATGCGCTGGCCGAACTGCGTCTCCTTGGCGGCGATCTCGTCGAAGTGCATGTAGAAGTAGTCGCCCGAGATGCCACCGAAGTTGACGATATCGGCCTCGCTGACGGTGCGGCGGTGCGTCAGCAGCGAGTCGCCGATCTGGATCTCTTCGAAATACTTGCGGAAGGGGTGGACCACATCCTCATGCACCTTGGCGCCGCGCTGGTACTCGCCGGTGATGGCGGTGATCATGGTCGGCGAGCCCTGCACCGCGCAGCGCTGCAGGTAGTGCTTGACGGCGCGGATGCCGCCCAGCTCCTCGCCACCGCCGGCGCGGCCCGGGCCGCCATGCTTGAGCATGGGCAGCGGCGAACCATGGCCGGTGCTTTCCTTGGCGGCCTCGCGGTCCAGCACCATGATGCGTCCGTGGAAGGCCGCGGCCTGGTAGACCGCCTCAGCAGCGATGGCCGGCGTCTTGGTGATGACCGAGCCCACCAGACTGCCCCGCCCCTTGGCGGCCAGCTGCAGCGCCTCATCCAGCGAGCCATAAGGCATCAGCGTGGACACCGGGCCGAAGGCCTCGATGTTGTGCACCGCCTCGTTAGCAAAGGCGTCACGACACAGCAGCAGGCTGGGCGCGAAGAAGGCGCCATCCTTGACGCCGTCGCCGATGGGAGCAAAGCCATCCTTGGCGCCGAACACCAGCTCATTGCCCTGGCTCAGCAGCGCCAGGCGCTCGGCCACGTCGGCCTGCTGCGCCATCGAGGCCAGCGCGCCCATGCGCACGCCCTCCACCGCCGGGTCGCCGACCTTGAGCTTGGCCAGACGCTCGCGCAGCATGGATGCCACCGTGTCGATGTGCTGGGCCGGCACGATGGCACGGCGGATCGCGGTGCACTTCTGGCCGGCCTTGGCCGTCATCTCGCGCATCACTTCCTTGACGAAGAGCTCGAACTCGGGGTCGTCCGGCGTCACATCGGGGCCGAGGATGGAGCAGTTCAGACTGTCGGCCTCGGCGTTGAAGGGCACGCTGCGCTGGATCAGGTTGGGCGTGACGCGCAGCTGCGCGGCGGTATCGGCCGAGCCGGTGAAGGTGACCACATCGGTCTCAAGCAGCCGGTCCAGGAGATCGCCGCTGGAGCCGACGATCAGCTGCAGGCTGCCCGCCGGCAGCAGACCGGACTCATGCATCAGGCGCGCGGCAGCCTCGGCCACATAGCTGGTCGCGGTGGCCGGCTTGACGATGCAGGGCATGCCCGCCAGGAAGCTGGGCGCGAATTTCTCCAGCATTCCCCACATCGGGAAATTGAAGGCATTGATGTGCACGGCCACGCCGCGCTTCGGGACGAGCACGTGCGAGCCGAGGAAATGTCCTTCCTTGCCCAGCTGCGTCGCCGGGCCTTCATGAACGACGTTAGCCGAAGGCAGTTCGCGCCGGCCCATGCTGGCGTAGGCAAACAGCGTGCCGACGCCGCCCTCGATATCGATCCAGGAATCAGGTCGCGTGGCGCCGGTGTGCGCCGAGATCGCGTAGAGCTGCTCCTTGCGCTCCATCAGATAGGCGCCCAGCGCCTTCAGGATGGCGGCGCGCTGCTGGAAGTCCAGCTTCAGCAGAGCCGGCAGGCCGATACGCCGTGCGTGCGCCAGGCTCTCGCCGAAGTCGATGTTCTCGGCATGGGTCAGCGCCACCTCGCGGCCGTTGACCGCGCTGTGCAGCGCGCGCGCGGCAGTGTGGCCGATCCAGCGATCGGCGATCAGGCTTTGCAGGACGTGGGGTGTGGTGGCGCTCATGCGGAGGACCTCAGCTAACTCGAAAAAATGGCCCGCGAACGGGCCGGATCAATGTTTACCAAAGCAATCACGCGGGCAGAGGGCGTAGCGAGCGGGTGGAGGTCGGGTCTGAGGCGCGCAGCCGTACTCCCGTACGGCGAGCACCGCAGGCCCGAGATCCGCCCGCGCAGTAGCCAGATGCCCGTGTGATTAGGGTTGGTACTTCCAGGTGCCGTTCTCAATCTTGACCATCACGCGCGCCCGCTGGTCCAGCCCCAGGTGGTCGGTCGGCGACATATTGAACACGCCATGCGCGCCCGACAGTTCCTTCACGCCTTCCAGCGCATCACGCAGCGCGGCGCGGAAGGCCGGCGTGCCCGGCTGGGCCTTCTTCAGTGCCACCGGCACGGCCGCCTGCATCAGCAGGCCGGCGTCCCAGGCGTGGCCGCCAAAGGTGCTGACCGTGCCTTTGCCGAAGGCGGCTTCGTACTTGGCCACATACTCGGAAGCGCTCTTCTTCACCGGATGACCGGCCGGCAGCTGAGCCGCCACCAGCACCGGGCCCGAAGGCAGGAAGGTGCCTTCAACATCCTTGCCGCCGACGCGCAGGAAGTCGTTGTTGGCCACGCCGTGGGTCTGGTAGAACTTGCCGGTGAAGCCACGCTCCTTCAGCGTCTTCTGCGGCAGCACGGCCGGCGTGCCGGAGCCACCGATCAGCACCGCGTCCGGCTTGGCCGACAGCAGCTTCAGCACCTGGCCGGTGACCGAGGTGTCATTGCGGTTGTAGCGCTCGTTGGCCACGATGGTGATGCCCTTGATCGGAGCGATCTTGGCGAACTCCTGGTACCAGCCTTCACCGTAGGCATCGGCAAAGCCGATATAGGCCGCCGTCTTGACGCCCTGCGAGGCCATGTGCGTGACGATGGCCAGCGCCATCATGATGTCGTTCTGCGGGGTCTTGAAGACCCACTTCTTCTTCGCGTCGACCGGCTCGACGATGCGTGCCGAAGCAGCCATCGAGATCATCGGCGTCTGCGACTCGGCCGCCGCATCGATCATCGCCAGCGAGTTGGGCGTGGTGGTCGAGCCAATGATCACGTCGACCTTGTGCTCGGTGATCAGCTTGCGGGTGTTTGAGACCGCCGAGGTGGTGTCCGACGCATCGTCCAGCACGACGTAGTTGACCTTCTTGCCGGCGATAGTGGTCGGCAACAGGGTCAGCGTGTTCTTCTCGGGAATGCCCAGCGACGCCGCGGCGCCGGTGGCTGAGACGGTGACGCCGACGGTGATGTCGGCCAGGGCATTGCCCATCAGCGCGGCGCCGGCCGCAAGGGCAAGCAAAGACTTCTTGATGATCAGGTTCATGAGTTTGTCTCCTCGGTTGAATAAGAGTGGATGGTTGGAATCAAGCTCGCTGCGCGGTATTGCTGGGTCTATGGTCCGCGTTCAAGCCTTCATGGGGCTTGCATCCAGAGCCACGGCGCCCAGACCTCCAAAAAAGAGATCGGACACCATCGGCGCCATGGCCTCGTAGGTCAGTTCGCCATCGGGCTTGAGCCAGGTGAAAGTCCAGTTGATCATGCCGAACAGCAGCATGGTCAGGGGCTTGTGCATGCGCGCGGCCTGCAGCTGTGGCCGCACCGCCACCACCGCATCGGCAAAAGCCCCCACCACGCGCCGCTCGATCTCGAGCAGCCGTTGCCTATCTTCGTCGTTCAGGAACTTCACGTCCTCGGTGAGGACCCGATGCTCGCTCTGCGATTCACCGTAGGCCTGCACGAAGCGCTGGATCAGCGCCCGCAGCTGCGGCTCGGGCGCCAGGCCCTGGGCCAGCACCTCGTCAACCAGCGTGCCCAGATGCGTCACATGGCTCTCGCAGATCTGCATCAGCAGCTCGTGCTTGTCGCGCACATAGTGGTACAGCGTCGGCTTGGAAACCGCACAGGCCTCGGCTACCTGATTCATCGAGGTGCCGGGATAGCCCTGCATGGCAAACAGCCGGGCGGCCTGCACCAGGATCTGTTCACGGGTGGCATCAAAACCAGGGGCGCGTCCACGGGCCATCAGAAATTCATCTCTCGTCGAAGGAAACAACTACACGAGGCGTCAGCGCATGCGCTTGGCAACTCAGGATGAACCCGGCTTCGACCTCGTGCTTCTCAAGGGCGAAATTCTTATCCATCCGGACCTTGCCCTCGATCAGCTTGCAGCGGCAGGTCGAGCAGACCCCGCTCTTGCAGGAGAAGGGCACCTCCAGGCCGGCGCGCGCGGCGGCGTCGAGCAGGCTGGGGTCGTTCTTGCTGAAGGCAAATTCTCGGGACAGGCCGTCGCGGATCAGCACCACGGTGGCGCTCTCGGCGTCCTCCGGGCGCACCTCATGCGGCGCGGGCTTGCCCTGCTGCATCTCGGCAGTGCCGAAGCGTTCGATATGGATGGCCTCGGGCTTGACGCCGGCGGCCAGCAGCGCAGCCTCGGCCTCATCATTCATCTGGAAGGGACCGCAGATGAAGGCGTGAGAAATGCTGGCCGGATCGACCAGCGTGGCCAGGAAGGCGGCGATCTTCTCGCGGTTCATGATGCCGCCCATCAGCGGCGAGTCGACCACCTCGTCGCTGAACACATGGTGCAGCGACAGGCGCGTCAGGTACTCGTTCTTCAGGTCCTCGATCTCTTCCTTGAACATGGTCGAGGCCTGGCGGCGGTTGCCGTAGATCAGGGTGAAGCGGCTGCCCGGTTCCTGGGCCAGCACCGTCTTCATGATCGACAGGATGGGCGTGATGCCCGAGCCACCAGCAATGCCCACGTAGTGGCGCTCGGCCTTGGCGTCAACCGGCACGAAGAAGCGGCCCTGCGGCGGAAAGACCTGGATGGTGTCGCCGGCCTTCAACTGGCTGTTGACCCAGTTGCTGAACTTGCCGCCACCCACCTTGCGCACGCCGACGCGCAACTCGCCATCGTCAACGCCGGCGCAGATCGAATACGAGCGGCGCAGGTCCTCGCCACCGACATCGGCGCGCAGGGTCAGGTATTGCCCTTGGGTGAAGCGGAAGGTCTCGCGCTGGTCTGCAGGCACATCGAAGCTGACAATCACGGCCTCGTCGGTATCGGGGCGCACGTCGCGCACGCGCAGCGGATGGAAGTTCAGGCTCATGGTGTTGACTGCCTAAATGGGTTTGAAGTGTTCGAAGGGCTCGCGGCAACTCAGGCAGCGATACAAGGCCTTGCAGGCGGTGGAGCCGAAGGCCGAGAGCTTCTCGGTCTGCTCGGAGCCGCAGCGCGGGCAGGCCAGCTTGGTGAGCGAGGCGCGGTGCACCAGCCGGATCGGCTGGCCCTCGGCCGGATTGGCCGGTCCGGGTGGTGCGATACCGTAGTCTTTGAGCTTGCGCCGACCTTCCTCGCTGATCCAGTCGGTGGTCCAGGCGGGCGCGCGCTGCATCGTGATCTGCACCGTGCCGAAGGCCTTGAGCGCCTCGCGCACATTGTCCTGGATCAGCTCGGTGGCCGGGCAGCCCGAATAGGTGGGCGTCAGCACCACCTCCAGCCCGCCGGCGCTTTCCTTCAGGTCGCGCACGATGCCCAGCTCGCACAGCGAGATCACCGGCACCTCGGGGTCGGGGATCTGACGCAGCACTTCCCAGGCCGCCTCCAGGCGGCCGCAGCTGTTGGCCATCGGCAGCTCGCTCATCGCAGGCTTACCAGACGCCGCCGGGGTAGGCGCGCTGCAAATACTGCATCTCGCCCAGCATGTGGCCCAGATGCTCGCTGTGCACGCCGACGCGGCCGGTGGACACATAGGGGCTGGCCTTGGGCGTCACCAGGCCGGCTTCGGCGAAGACTTCGTCCATCGCTGCCTGCCAGTCGGCCTTGAGCTCGCTCCAGGCCGGGCCCAGGCCGCTCTGTACCGCCTGCGCGTCGACCGCGTCGTCGACGAAGAGCTCGTTGACATAGGGCCAGAGCTTGTCCAGCCCGGCCTGCATGCGGGCCTTGGAGTCGTCCGTGCCGTCACCCAGGCGGATCACCCAGTCGGCGGCATGCTGCTGCTGATAACGCGCTTCCTTCACGGCCTTGCCGGCGATGGCCGCGACCTCGGCATCGCTGGAGGCCTGCAGGCGCTGCCACAGCAGCGACAGCCAGGTGGCGACGACGAAGTTGCGCGCGGTGGTGAAGGCGAAGTCGCCCGGCGTGCCGGGGCCATTGCGGCCATTGGGCAGCTCCATCAGCACCGGATTGAAGAACTGTCGCTCGTCGCGCAGGAAGGCCAGCTGGTCTTCATCGAAGCCCTGACCGTCCAGTTCGCCGGCACGCGTCAGCAGGCCGCGGGCCTGGCCGATCAGGTCCAGCGCCATATTCGTCAGCGCCAGGTCTTCCTCGATGATGGGGCCATGGCCGCACCACTCGCCCAGGCGCTGCGAGAGCACCAGGCAGCTGTCGGCCACGCGCAGCAGGTAGCGCACCTCGGGCTTGTCGCCCACTTTGATCGATTGCTGTGCCATATCGGTCTGCCTGCTCACATATGGTTCACGGACTCGGGCAGCTCATAGAAGGTCGGGTGGCGGTACACCTTGTCTTCCATCGGGTCGAAGTACATGCCCTTCTCGCCCGGGTCCGAGGCCACGATGTGGCTGGACAGCACCACCCAGATGCTGGTTCCTTCCTGGCGGCGGGTGTAGACCTCGCGCGCCATCTGCACCGCCATCTTGGCGTCAGCCGCATGCAGGCTGCCGCAATGCTTGTGGTCCAGGCCCGCCTTGCTGCGCACGAACACTTCCCACAGCGGCCATTCGTTCTTTGTCGTCGTCATGATCTGATCCTTTCAATGCTTCAGGCGGCCTTGGCCTTGGTGGCTTGCTTGCGCGCATAGGCCATCGCGGCTTCGCGCACCCATTCGCCCTCGTCCCAGGCGCGCACACGGGCGGCAAGGCGTTCCTTGTTGCAGGGGCCGTCGCCGCCGACCACGCGCCAGAATTCGGCCCAGTCGATGGCGCCAAAGTCGTAGTGCTCGCGCTGCGCGTTCCACTTCAGATCGGGATCGGGCACCGTGATGCCCAGCACCTCGGCCTGCGGCACGGTGGCGTCGACGAATTTCTGGCGCAGATCGTCATTGCTGATGCGCTTGATGCCCCAGCGCATCGACTGCTCGGAGTTCGGCGAATCCTTGTCATGCGGGCCGAACATCATCAGCGCCGGCCACCACCAGCGGTTCACCGCGTCCTGCACCATGGCCTTCTGCTCAGGCGTGCCGTGCTGCATCATCACCAGCAGGCTCTCGTAGCCCTGGCGCTGGTGGAAGCTCTCCTCGCGGCAGATGCGGATCATGGCCCGCGCATAAGGCGCATAGGAGCATCGGCACAGCGGCACCTGGTTCATGATGGCCGCGCCATCGACCAGCCAGCCGACCACGCCGATATCGGCCCAGTTCAGCGTCGGGTAGTTGAAGATGGAGCTGTACTTGGCCTTGCCGGTATGCAGGGCGTCCAGCATCTGGTCGCGGCTCACGCCCAGTGTTTCAGCCGCGGAATAGAGGTAGAGGCCGTGGCCGCCCTCGTCCTGGATCTTGGCCAGCAGGATCGCCTTGCGCTTGAGCGTCGGCGCGCGCGTCACCCAGTTGCCCTCGGGCAGCATGCCGACGATCTCGGAATGCGCATGCTGGCTGATCTGGCGCACCAGGGTCTTGCGATAGTGCTCGGGCATCCAGTCCTTGGCCTCGACGAACTCGCCCTCACCGACGCGGGCCTCGAAGGCCGCTTCCTTGGCGGCTTCCTCGGCGGACTTGATCTTGGCGCTCGTTTCCTGAGGGCCGATGCTCATTGCCTGGGTGTACATCTTTCGCTCCTGCTTAAGGCTTGGGTCGCTGATCAATGACGCGGCGGGCTTTGCCGACCAGCGTGCGCTCGATCGTCTCGGGCGCGCCGATCACCACCTTGGTGGACACGCCGATCAAGGTCTTGATGCGGTGCTGCAGCGTGCGGGTGAGTTCGCCGACATTGGCGCTGCCCACCGCGCTGGGCTGCAGCTCGCAGCGCACTTCGACGGCATCCAGATGGCCGTCGCGGCTGACTACGATCTGGTACTGGCCCGACAGCGCCGGCTCCTGCAGCACCAGCTCCTCGATCTGCGTCGGGAACATATTGACACCGCGGATGATCAGCATGTCGTCGCTGCGGCCGACGATCTTGCCCATGCGGCGCATGCTGCGCGAGGTGGGCTGCAGCAGGCGCGTCAGGTCGCGCGTGCGGTAGCGGATCACCGGCAGTGCTTCCTTGCTGAGGGACGTAAAGACCAGCTCGCCTTCCGAACCATCAGGCAGCACCTCGCCGGTCTCGGGATCGATGATCTCAGGGTAGAAATGGTCTTCCCAGATCACCGGGCCGTCCTTGGACTCGATGCACTCGCAGGCCACGCCCGGGCCCATCACTTCCGACAGGCCGTAGATGTCCACGGCATCGATGGCGGCCTTGTGCTCGATCTCGCGGCGCATCGCCTCGGTCCAGGGCTCGGCGCCAAAGATGCCGACCTTCAGCGAGCTGTCGCGCGCGTCCAGGCCCTGGCGCGCGAACTCCTCGATGATCACCTGCATATAGCTGGGCGTGACCATGATGATGTCGGGCTTGAAGTCCTGGATCAGCTGCACCTGCTTCTCGGTCTGGCCGCCGGACATCGGGATCACGGTGCAGCCCAGGCGCTCGGCGCCATAGTGCGCGCCCAGACCGCCGGTAAAGAGACCGTAGCCGTAGGCGATGTGCACGATGTCGCCCGGCCGGCCGCCAGCCGCACGGATCGAGCGCGCCACCAGATTGGCCCAGGTGTCGATGTCACGGGCTGTGTAGCCCACCACGGTTGGCTTGCCGGTGGTGCCGGACGAGGCATGGATGCGCGAGACCTGCTCGCGCGGTACGGCAAACAGCCCGAAGGGATAGTTGTCGCGCAGGTCCTTCTTGGTCATGAAGGGGAACTTGGCGAGGTCCGACAGCTGCTTCATGTCGCTCGGATGCACGCCCTTTGCGTCGAACGCGGCCTTGTAGTGAGGCACGTTGTCGTAGGCATGCTGCAGCGTCCATTGCAGGCGCTGCAGCTGCAGCGCTTGCAGCTCGTCGCGGCTGGCTTTCTCGATAGCGTCCAGTTCGCCGGGCGCGGGTATCTTGACGGTCATTCCTTAAGTCTCCTGATTGGCCAGTGCCGGCACGACGTAGCGGCCCTTGAGCCGGTAGGATTTGCCGCGAAACACGGCGACCAACTCATCGCGCTGGTTCTTGATGGTGATGTCGTAGACGCCGGTGCGGCCGGACTGCGAGACCTCGCGGCCCTCGGCTGTGAGCACATCGCCCAGCCGGGCCGGCGCCACGATGTCGATGCCGAAGCCCTGCGCCACGGTCATGTAGTTGTGCGAGTTGCAGGCGAAGGCGAAGGCCGAGTCGGCCAGCGTGGTGATGAAGCCGCCGTGGCATATCTCGAAGCCGTTGAGCATGTCCTCGCGCACCGTCATGCGGATCGTGGTGCTGCCTGGCGCGATGGCGGTAATCTCCATGCCCAGGCCCTTGGAGGCGCGATCATTCGCGAACATCGTGTCGCGCACCGCTTCGGCAATTCTTTGAGCATCCATCTCAACGGTCCTTGAACTTCGGTGCGCGCTTCTCGAAGAAGGCCTGAGCGCCCTCGCGATAGTCGTCAGCGAAGCCGAGCTGGCTCTGCAGGCGCGACTCCAGCTTGAGCGCATCGTAGAACTCCAGATTCATGGCCTCATCAATCAGCCGTCGAGTCTCGACCAGCGCCCTTGTTGGCATGGTGGCCAGCTTCAGCGCCGTCGCATGTGCCGTGGCCGCCAGTTCGGCATCCGGCACGCAGCGCGCGATCAAGCCCAGTTGCACGGCTTCCGCCGCCGGCAGCTTGTCACCCAGCATCGCCATCTGCAGCGCCTTGGCGCGCCCCACCAGGCGCGACAGCAACCAGGTGCCGCCGCAGTCCGGAATCAGGCCGATCTTGGAGAAGGCCTGGATGAAGCTGGCCGACTCGGCCGCGATCACGATGTCGCAGCCCAGCGCCAGGCTGGCGCCTGCGCCGGCTGCCACGCCATTGACGGCGCAGACCACCGGGACGGGCATCGCGCGCAACTGCAGCGCCATCGGGATGTAGTAGTTGTCCAGCAGATGGCCGATGTCCTTGGGCTGGGCATCGTCACCGAACTCGGGCTTGACCATGGGATCGCTGAGATCCTGGCCAGCGCAGAAGGCACGGCCAGCTCCGGTGATCAGCACCGCGCGCACGCTGTCGTCCTTGCCGGCATCATCCAAAGCCTGCCTCAGCTGCGTCAGCAAGCCGGTGGTGAAGGCATTCAGCGCGGCCGGCCGGTTCAGCGTCAGGAAGCGCACCGCGCCTTCCTGGCTGACGATCAGGGGCGCATCGGTGGACTGCGTCATGGGAGAGGCCTCATTTCTTCGCAATGCTGCGGACGGAACGCCTTGATCGATCACAAACATTCTTGACCGACCGGTCGGTAGATCGTAAGGTCGCACTTGATTTGACGCAAGCCAAAGTCCCTCAGGGTTAGCCCTAGACCCGGCCTGCCCATCGACAGAAAACCGGAGATCCCCATGCCCTGCTACGCCATTGACGGTGTCACGCCCGTCGTCCACCCAAGCGCCCATGTGCACCCCACCGCCGTGCTGATCGGCGATGTGATCGTCGGCCCCGGCTGCTATATCGGCCCCTGCGCATCGCTGCGCGGCGACTTCGGCCGCATCGTGCTGCACGAGGGCGTGAACGTGCAGGACACCTGTGTCATTCACGGCTTCCCAGCATCGGAGACGGTTGTCGAAACCAACGGCCATATCGGCCACGGCGCAGTGCTCCACGGCTGCATCGTGCGCCACGACGCGCTGGTGGGCATGAATGCCGTTGTGATGGACGAGGCCGAGGTCGGCGCCTACAGCATCGTCGCGGCCTGCGCCTTCGTGCGCGCCGGCCTCAAGCTGCCGGAGAAATCCCTGATCGCCGGCCTGCCGGCCAAGGTCGTGCGGCAGCTCAGCGAGGACGAGATGCGCTGGAAACTCGAAGGCACGCAGACCTATCAGGAACTGACGCGCCGCTGCCAGGCCAGCCTGGTGGAAGTAGCGCCGCTGGCCGAGCTCGAGGCCAATCGCCCCGCCCTTCCGATGGGCAAGGTCAAGCCGCTGGTGGCGACGAAGAAGCAAGAAGGCATTTGAGCTGGGCATCCAGTTGCGCACGCGTCGGAGCTGTGGCCCCGCCGCCCAGGCAGGCCGCAGCCCCCGCTGCCACTGCGTGCTGCAGATGCCGCAGCCCGTCGGCATGCGGCGCCTCGATCAAGCTCAGCAGCAGGCCGGCCAGCGAGGCGTCACCGGCGCCGACGGTATCGACCACCTCGATGCTTGGCGGCTGCTGCTCCCAGCACTGTGCACCATGCCAGAGCGAGGCCGTGCCGGCGCCGCGCGTCAGCAGCAGCCAGGCCTGCGGCCGGGCGATGGCGCGCAGGGCCAGCAGCGCGGCCTCCACGCTGCCCCACAGCGCCACGGCGTCTTCGTCCGAGAGCTTGATCACGTCAGCCAGTGGCAACAAGCGCTGCAGCGCGGCCGCCTGTGCAGCCTCCAGGCCTTGCCGGATATTGGCGTCGTAGGCGATACCAACACCAGCCGCCCGCGCCTGCTCAGCCAGGGACAACAGGCGCGCGGCCAGCGGCTCGCGCGCCAGGCTGATGCCGCCAAACACCGCCCAGGGCACAGCGCCCGACGCCAGCCAGCCCGCGGGCAGTTCCTCGGGCCTGAAATGCAGGTCGGCCGCATCGGCACCGACGAAGAAATAGCGCGGCGGCTGCAGCTGATGCACGACGGCAAGCAAGGGCTCATGGCCGTTCTGTTGCATGAAGCGCATGTCCAGGCCCGCCTGGGCGCTGCTCGCCCACAAGGCCTGGCCGAAGGTGTCGCAGCTGACGGCCGCGCCGCAGGCGCTGCGCAGGCCCAAGGCGGCCGCAGCCAGCGCCAGGTTCAAGGCCGCACCGCCGCTGACGCTGCGCCATTGATCGGGGCCTTGGCGGACCAGATCGGTCAGCGCCTCGCCAAAGGTGATCAGCTGGGGCCAGGAGGTCGATTCAGAGTCGCGCATGGAATTGAGCTGGGTTCAGCCTAGATTAGACGACGGAAGGCACAATGGCCCGCATGTCTGACCGCGTCGTGATTCCCCTGCTCGATGAGCGTAAGCCGGCACGCCCCGGCAGCATCGCCGTGCCGGTGCCAGCGCAGGGCCTGGCGGCCACCGGCCTGCTGGCCGATGCGCTCGGGCGGCCGCTGCGCGATCTGCGCATCTCGGTCACCGACCGCTGCAACTTCCGCTGCAGCTACTGCATGCCCAAGGAAGTCTTCGACCACTATCACCAGTTCCTGCCGCAGGCGGATCTGCTGAGCTTCGAGGAGATCACGCGGCTGGCGAGCATCTTCGCCGCGCACGGCGTTCGCAAGCTGCGCCTGACCGGCGGCGAGCCGCTGCTGCGCCGCCATCTGGAACGCCTGATCGAGATGCTGGCCGCGCTGCGCACGCCCGAGGGCGAGCCGCTGGACCTGACGCTGACCACGAACGGCTCGCTGCTGACAAAGAAGGCACAGGCGCTGAAGGACGCCGGGCTGCAGCGCATCACCGTCAGCCTGGACGGCCTCGACGATGCTGTGTTCCAGCGCATGAACGATGTGGGCTTCCCGGTGGCCGAGGTGCTGAAGGGCATTGAGACCGCGCAGGCCGTGGGCCTGGGACCGATCAAGGTGAACATGGTCGTCAAACGCGGCGTCAACGAGGACCAGATCCTGCCGATGGCGCGCTACTTCCGTGACAACTACGGCGGCAGCGTGGTGCTGCGCTTCATCGAATACATGGACGTCGGCGCCACCAATGGCTGGCGCATGGACGAGGTGCTGCCTTCGCGCGAACTGCTGGAGCTTCTGCGCCAGGACTTCGAGCTGCTGCAACTGGACCCCAGCGCGCCCGGCGAAACCGCCGAGCGCTGGGGCTATGCCGACGGGCGCGGCGAGATCGGTCTGATCTCCAGCGTCACCCAGGCCTTCTGCGGCGACTGCAACCGCGCCCGGCTGTCGACTGAAGGCAAGCTCTACACCTGCTTGTTCGCGCACCAGGGCCATGACCTGCGCGCGCTGCTGCGGCCGGCCGCGGGTGCTGCCATCAGCGATGCGCAGATCGGCGCCGCGCTGGCCGGGCTGTGGGGCCGCCGCGACGACCGCTATTCGCAGCTGCGTGCCGCCGAAACGCCGTCGACCGGCAGCGACGCGCCGCGGCGCGTCGAGATGCACTACATCGGGGGCTGAGACCACGATGACCGCCAGCCCCGAGACGCCGCAGGTCAGCGCTACGCAGCCGCTCGGCGGCGCGCTGACGCGCTGGTTCACCGTCCAGGTACGTCGGCGCCTGCTGCTCGCCATCGCAGCCAGCTTTGCCCTGCCCTACCTGATCGGCGAGTTCTTCAAGCAGTTCGTCCAACCCGGCCTGCACAACGATGCGGTGCGCGGCCAGATGCTGATCGATTTCATCGTCATCGGTGCCATCCTGTTTTCGCTGACGCTGGTACTGACCTGGCTGATCGGCAGCTGGATCACCGCGGTGATGAAGGGGCCGCGCGTCGAAGCGGATTCCTTTCCGGTCGACGCGCCCCGCCTGCGCTCGGACAACGATGACCGCGGCTGAGGCCATCACCGGCCTGGTGCTGGCTGGCGGGCGCGGCAGCCGCATGGGCGGCGTCGACAAAGGCCTGCAACTGCTGCGCGGCCAGCCGCTGGTAGCGCATGTGCTGGCACGGCTGGCGCCGCAGGTCGGGCCGATGCTGATCAATGCCAACCGGCATCTGGACGACTACGCGGCCTTTGGCCACGCGGTGCTGCCAGATGCCGATGGCGAGTTCAACGGCCCGCTGGCCGGTCTGCTGGCCGGTCTGCAGGCTTGCCGCACGCCCTGGCTGCTGGCGGTGCCCTGCGATTCGCCGCTGCTGCCGGTCGATCTGGCGGCGCGGCTGGGCGCCGCCGTCGAAGCCGATGCTGCCGACCTGGCGCTGCCGCTGGCGGGCGAGCCGCCGCAGCTGCAGCCGGTCTTCTGCCTGCTGCGCCGCAGCCTGGCCGCGCCGCTGGCTGACTATCTGGCCCAGGGCGGCCGCAAGCTGGAAACCTGGATGCGCGCGCAGGCCCATGTGATCGTGCCCTTCGATCAGGCGGGCGATGTGCCCGCCTTCTTCAACGCCAACACGCTGGCCGAGCTGAGCCAGCTCGAACCCTGATGAACTTCGCAGCCACCCTGCCCGGCATCCGCCTGCACCTGATGCAAGAAAGCGACCTGGCGGCCTACAAGCAACTGCGCGACACGATGATCGCCGCGCATGAGGACTCCTTCACCTCGGATGCCGCCACCGAGCGGCAGCGCAGCGCCGACAGCTACCGCAGCCGCCTCGGGAGCCCGGACGCCAGCAGCCCCTGTCTGTTCACGCTGTGCGCCTGGCAGGGCCCGCGCCTGGTGGGCGCCGTCAGCTGCGAAGGCGAAGCGCGCAGCAAGCTGCGCCATACCGTGCACCTGATCGGCATGATGGTGGCCGACGACTGCATGGGCCGCGGCATCGGCCAGGCCCTGCTGGAAACCACGCTGCGACTGCTGCGCGCCAACACCGAGCTGGAGCAGGTGCTGCTGACCGTCACCAGCAGCAATACCGGTGCCGTGCGCCTGTATCGCCGCCTAGGCTTCGAGCGCTACGGACAGCTGCCGCAGGCGCTGAAGTGCCTCGATGGCCGCTACCTCGACAAAGACCTGATGCGCCTGCCGCTGCGGCGCGACCAGGCATAGCCCCACACCCCCAGCCCACCATGAGCGCTCCGACCTCGCTGCAGCACATCGCCTCCTGCCTGTCCGGCTATGACCCGCAATCGCTGCGCGTCGACCTGGCGCGCGACTTCATCGCCCGGCTGCTGCCGCGCGTCAGCACCACCGAGCGGGTGGCGCTGCGCAGCGCGCTGGGCCGCGTGCTGGCCGAGGACATCGTCTCGCCGATCGATGTGCCGGCCGCCGACAACTCGGCGATGGACGGCTACGCGCTGCGCGGCGCCGAGCTGAACCCCGCCGGCGACACGCGCCTCAAGGTGGCCGGCACCAGCCTGGCCGGCGGCGCGGCGCCACAAGACCTGACCCCGCTGCACTGCCAGCGCATCATGACGGGTGCGCTGATGCCGCCGGGGCTAGACACCGTGGTGCCGCAGGAATTCACCCGCAGCGAAGGCGAGTTCATCGTAATCCCGGCCGGCTGCGTGCGCCCCGGCGACAACCGCCGCCTGGCCGGCGAAGACCTGGCGCGAGGCCAGGTGGCGCTGGCCGCCGGCCGCATCATCCGGCCCGCCGACCTGGGCCTGATCGCATCGTTGGGCCAGGCCGAGGTGGCGGTGCGCCGCCGGCTGCGCGTGGCCATCCTGTCCACTGGCGACGAACTGCGCTCACTGGGCCAGCCGCTGGCGCCGGGCTGCGTCTACGACAGCAACCGCTACACGCTGTGGGGCCTGCTAGAGCGCCTGGGCGTGGAGGTGATCGACCTGGGCGTCGTAAAGGACGACCCGGATGCGCTACGCCAGGCCTTCAGCGAAGCGGCAGCCAGCGCCGACGCCATCATCAGCTCGGGCGGCGTCAGCGTCGGCGAGGCCGACCACACCAAACGCATCATGGCCGAGCTCGGCGAGGTGTTGTTCTGGAAGATCGCGATGCGGCCCGGCCGGCCGATGGCGATCGGCCGCATCCCCTCGGGCGGACGCGACGTCATCCTGTTCGGCTTGCCCGGCAATCCAGTGGCCGTGATGGTGACCTTCTACGCCTTCGTGCGCGAGGCACTGCTGGCGATGGCTGGTGCGCAGGCGCAAGCCCTGCCGATGCTGTGCGCGCAGGCCGTCAAACCACTGCGCAAGAAACCCGGCCGCACCGAATACCAGCGCGGCATCGTCAGCCGCGCTGCGGATGGCCGCTGGCAGGTCGAGATCACCGGCAACCAGGGCTCCGGCATCCTCTCCAGCATGAGCCAAGCCGACGGCCTGGTGGTGCTGGGACATGAGCAGGGCGATGTGGCGGCCGGCGACCCGGTGGATGTGCTGCTGTTCGAGGGGCTGAACGGCTGAGGCCCAGCCCGGCAGAGCGAGATGAAGCAGCGCCGTCCCTGGCTTGTCCGCCTGACCCTGTTCGGCTTAGCCATGCTTCTTGCCGTCGGCGGCTGGACGGCGCTTGAGCTGCACCGCGACCTGCAACGCCATGAACAGCGCCTGGCCGCGCTGGGCAGCCGCGTGCTGGCCACGCCTTGCGGCACCATCGAAGTGGCCGAGGCCGGTCCGGCGGACGGTCCCCCGCTGCTGCTCGTCCACGGTAGCGGCGGCGGCTTCGACCAGGCCCTGGCGCTGGGCGCCGACTATGCTGCGCGTGGCCAACGCGTGATCGCGCCATCCCGCTTCGGCTATCTGCGCACGCCCTACCCGGCCGACGGCAATGCCTCGGGCGAACAGCAGGCCGACCAGTTCGCCTGCCTGCTTGATGCGCTGGCCTTGCCTCGCGTCGCGGTGATGGGCGTCTCGGCCGGCGGCATCTCGGCCCTGCACTTCGCGTTGCGCCATCCGCAGCGCACCCAAGCCCTGGTGCTGATGGTGCCGGCTGTGTACCGGCCCGACCCCGCTGTACCCATGCCGGACTGGGCGCTGCAGGTGCTGGACGCTGCGATCAGCGCCGACCTGCCCTTCTGGTTGCTGACCCGCTGGGCACCGGACAGCGCACGCCGACTGATCCTGGCAACGCCACCCACCGTCTATCACGCCGCCAGCCGCGCGGAGCGGCAGCGCGCCGATGCCATGCTGGACGCGATCTTGCCCGTCAGCGCGCGCCGTCTCGGGCTGCTCAACGATTCGCGCCTGACCACCGGCGCAGCCCGCGTGGCGCTGGAACGCATCAGCGCGCCCACGCTGGCGATCAGCGCGCGTGATGATGGCTTCGGCACCTATGCATCAGCGGAGTACAGCGCAGCCCACATCCCGGGCGCGCAGCTACTCGGCTTCAACAGCGGCGGGCATCTGCTGCTGGGCCATCAGCCAGAAGTGGTCGAGGCCGTGCTGGCCCTGCTGAACCGCAGCCGCCCCGCCAGCGCCGCGCACTGATGAAGCGCAACGCAGCGCGGCGCTTACGCCTCGCGCCGCATCGCCGTGAACTGAGCGAATTCCCAGGAGCGCAGGCCTAGCAGCAGCGTGTAGCCATCGCGCGATTCGGGCGCCAGGCGCTGGTCGTCGGCATGCAAACGCGCCAGTTCCGCGGCCAGCTGCTGGATCTTCTGCACCAGCTCCTGCGCGCTCGGATCGGAAAGCCGGCCATGCACCAGCAGCAGGGTCTCGCCAGGCGCATCGAAGTTGCCGGCAAAGTAATCGTCCACCACATACTTGCGCACGAAGCGCTGCATTGGCCCATCCGGCAGCCAGCGAAAAGCGCGCGACACCCGCAGGCGATAGCGGTTCAAGGGCTTCAACTCGATCACCTCCAGCCGGTCGAGCTTGACCAGATAGCGGATGCAGTCGGCCTCGCTGATCTGGTAGGTCTCGACAATCTGCTCCAGCGTCCAATGGCCCAGACAGCTGATCGCCACCAGCAGCAGCCTGGGATCACTCACCAGCGAGCGCTCCTGCGCCAGTGTCAGCGTGTCGGCCGCCGGCGCCGCATCGGCAGCCTGGCGCATCACGTCTTCCAGGCTGACGCCCACCGCCTTGCAGATCTCGACCAGACGCGACAGCGTCATGTCGCCCAGCGAGAACATGCGCTTGACGCTGGACTCACTCAGATTCAAGCGCTGCGCCAGCAGCTTGTAGGTGATGCCTGCGGCGCGCATCTCGGCGCGCAGCACCTGCAGCAGGAGTTCGGGACTGCTCATGGATGGAGGGCCTCGTCAGTGGCAAACGTCATGCTTGATGTGGCGAAAGGTAAGTAGCGTCATACGCACCCTTCAGGCCACGAATATTGAACCTGGTTCATTCTCGCTGAACTTCTGGCCAAGGCCGATGACACTGCGGTCACCCTGGAGGCCTCGGCTCAAACCACTCAGGTTCGCGAAGCAAGCAATACCGAACCGAGGATCTCCAGGGCCTGTCACTTAGGAGTTCTGATCCATGAGCAAGTCCTTCCGCATCCTGGCCGCAGGCCTGATCACCGTCCTGGCCGGCGCTGCTTCGGCACAGACCGCGTCGCTGTCCAAGCCCGATTACTACGCTGGCGCCGGCCTCGGCGTTTACAACAAGTACAGCCTGACTTGCGCAGCAGGCGCCGCCTGCGACCGCACGGCCGACCTCGGCGGCAAGATCTACGGTGGCGCCGATTTCGGCAGCTTCGGCGTCGAGGCCCTGGCCTTCGGCCTGAAGAGCGCCCAAGGCAGCCTGAAGAACGGCTCGGGCCTCACCGTGCCGGGCTCCGTCAGCATGAGCGGCGTGGGCGTTGTGGGTGTGATGCCCTATGCCCTGGGCGATTTCACGCTGAAGGGCCGTCTGGGTCTGGGCTATGTGCGCGGCAAGGCCAGCATCGGCGCCGGCGTGCAGGATGACTCCAGCGTGCGTCCGCTGGTCGGCCTGGGCGCGAGCTACGCACTGAACAAGCAGGTCTCGCTGAACGCCGATTGGGATCGCTTCGAGGCCAAGTACAGCGGCTCGGGCAAGACCCACGCCAATATGCTGTCGGTGGGCGTGAGCTACAAGTTCTAAGCCAGGACTGCAGCAGGGCCGAGCCCGGTCCTGCTGCTCCACCCGACCTCAGTGCCGGGTCACGACGATAGGGCTGTTCCGGGTCACGATCAGCGTGTGCTCGAACTGGGCCGACAGATTGCCTGGCGCGCCGGACAGGGTCCAGCCGTCGGGCTGCTCCTCCACCCAGCGGCTCTTGGTCGACAGAAAGGGCTCGATGGTGATGACCATGCCCTCTTCCAGCACCCGCGTATCCGTCGCGTCGAAGTAGCCCGGAATCGATTCCGGCGCCTCATGCAGCGAGCGGCCCACGCCATGGCTGCACAGGTTCTCGATGATCTTGAAGCGATGCGCGCGCGCCACCTTCTCGATCGCATGGCCGATGCGATTGAGTTTGGCGCCGTGCCGCACTTCTTTCAGCGCCTGCTCCAAGGCATAGCGCGCGGCGAACACCAGCTGCGTCTTGGTGGGCGTGGTGGGCGGCACGATGCGCGTGCCGCCGGTGTCGGCAAAGTAACCATCCAGCACCGCCGACACATCGATGTTCACCACATCGCCCTTGGCGATCAGGCGGCTGCCCGGAATGCCATGCGCCGCTTCTTCGTTGACGCTGATGCAGGTGGCGCCAGGAAAACCGTAGCTCGAGGCTGGCGCTGACACGGCGCCAAACTCGGCCAGCCATTGCGCCCCCATCTCGTCGAGTTCACGCGTGCTAATGCCCGGACGCACCGCGTCCAGCATGCGGCCCAACACAGTGGACACCACATGTCCGGCCGCTTTCAGGCCGGCGATATCGCTGTCGTTCTCTATCGTCATCGCGGCCTACTTTCCTTGCGCTCAGCGGCTGTTCAACAAACGTTCAGCCAGCGCGAAATCGGCCGGCCAGGTGACCTTGAAGTTCTCCATCGGGCTCTCCACCAGCAGCGGCTGGTGGCCCAGGGCTTCGATGGCGCTGGCCTCGTCGGTCACGCCCTCGGTGCCAGCCGCCAGCGCCGGCTTCAGCAGGCCGAGGCGAAACATTTGCGGCGTCTGTGCGGCCCACTTGCCGCGCCGGTCCACGGTGGCGGCCACGCGACCAGAGGCCGTCGCGTCCTTCAGCGTGTCGGCCACCGGCAGCGCCAGCAGCCCGCCGACCTCGTCGTCGGCGCAGGCGGCGATCAGGCGCGAGACCCACTCAGGCCGCAGCAGGCAGCGTGCCGCGTCGTGCACCAGCACCCAGTCATGCGGCTGCGCGCCACGCGCCAGCAGCTCGATCAGCCCATTGGCCACGCTCTCGGCGCGCGTGGCGCCGCCGCAGCGGGCCAACCAGGCGCGCTCGCCGGCAAAACCCGGCACCGCAGCCTCGAATTGATCGTCCTCGGGCGACAGCACCACCAGCGTGGCCTCAAGACTTGGCACCGCGGCCAGCGCGTCCAGCGTGTGGGCCATCATCGCGCGACCGGCCAGATTCACGTATTGCTTGGGGCGGTCGGCGCCCGAACGCGCGCCGACACCGGCGGCCGGCACTAGCGCATAGCAGCGCGGCTGCAGCCCGATGGGAAAGGTCGTCATGGCCGGCATTCTAGGGACCCCGCCTACACTTCAGGCCCGCGGCGCAATGCTGCCGCTGCACGCTTCCCCCGCACTTCGCTCTCTTCTCCATGCAAGACATCGCCGCCATCCGCCAGCGCCTGCGCGCCCTGGGCGCCGGCCCACAGCACGAGCAACGCCTGCTGCGCGACTGGGTCCAGGCCCGCCCGCATGAGCAGGGCCGGCGCCGTCCGCAGGACTTCCTGCCGCTGGCGGTCCGCGAAGACTTGCCCCGGCTCGATGCCGACTTGCAAGGCATCGCCCGCCTGGTCTCCAGCCATCCGGGCGAGGACGGCTCGGCGCGCCTGCTGGTGGCGCTGGCCGATGGGCAGACGGTCGAGAGCGTGCTGCTGCCGCGCGACGGGCTGTGCGTCTCGTCGCAGGTCGGCTGCGCGGTGGGCTGCCAGTTCTGCATGACCGGCAAAGACGGCCTGATCCGCCAGGTCGGCAGCGCAGAGATCGTGGCCCAGGTGGCGCTGGCGCGCAAGCAGAGGCCGGTCAAGAAGGTGGTGTTCATGGGCATGGGCGAGCCGGCCCACAACCTGGACAACGTGATGGCTGCCATCGAGCTGCTGGGCACGCTGGGCAATATCGGCCACAAGAACCTGGTGTTCTCCACCGTCGGCGATCCGCGCGTGTTCGAGCGCCTGCCGCTGGGGCCGGTGAAGCCGGCGCTGGCCTTGTCGCTGCACACCAGCAAGCCGGCGCTGCGCGAGCATTTGCTGCCGCGCGCACCGCGCCTCAGCCCGGAGGAACTGGTCGAGGCCGGCGAGCGCTACGCGCGTGAGACCGGCTACCCGATCCAGTACCAGTGGACGCTGATCGAAGGCGTCAATGACGGACCCGATGAGATGGACGGCATCGTGCGCCTGCTCAAGGGCAAGTACGGCGTGCTGAACATGATCCCCTACAACAGCGTGCCCGAGCTGCCCTTCCAGCGCCCCAGCTGGGACAAGGCCCGCGAGATTGCGCGCCAACTGCACCAGCGCGGCGTGCTGACCAAGCTGCGCGACTCCGCCGGGCAGGATGTGGACGGTGGCTGCGGTCAGCTGCGCGCGCGCGCCCAGCGCCCACCGCGCCACAGCGTCATCGACATCCGGCGCGCCTGATCCCGCGCGCCGCGATCAGCGCTGCTGGCCTTGCGGTGGGGCGGGCATGCGGTCGGGCCGCAGCGCCAGCACCTGGCTGCTGCCGCTCTGGGATTGGCTGCTGCCGGTGTACTGGCAGCTGCCGCTGATGGTTTGGCCATTGCGGCCGGTGAAGCTGGCCGTGGCGCCGACGGCCTTGCCCTGACAGGCAGCGATGGCCTCGGGAGGCGGGCCGGGCGGCTGCCCCTTGGCGCTGCCGGGTGGCGAAGGCGGCGCGCTGTCCGCGGCCTGGCAGGCTGCAGCGGCCAGCAACAGGCCGAACGCGAGGCAGCGGCTCGCAGCAGGAACGCGTTGACGCGATTGATGTATTTCTCTCATCCGATGTGCTTTCTAGAAAAGGCCAGAGGCGGGCTCGCGCGACTCAGGCGATGCTCACGGTCAGGCTGCCGTTGTAGCCATTGCTGGTGTCGCCGCTGATGCTGAGCATCTCGGTGCCGGTGCCGTCGCTGAAGATGTTGTCCGCCGCAAAGCTGGTCACCGAGCTGTTCTGTCCCTTGCTGTAGAGCGCACTGCTGTAGACCGCCTGTGTGATGGCCTGCGGGAAGGCCATCTGCGTGGTGGCGGTGGCCGTCACCGCCAGGTTGTTGTTCAGGTAGACCTGCATGTGGATGTGCGTGATGCGGCCCGCATACCAGCCCGGATAGATGGTGGTGAAGGTGACCTGGCCGTTCGCATCGGTCACCTGGATCCCGCGCAGATAGGTCAGCCCCGCCTGGCCAGCGTTGTTGCTTGCGCTGTAGCCCGAGTAGAGCCCGTCTTTGTCGCAGTGCCAGATGTAGACCGCTGCGCCGGCAATCGGCGTGCAGCCATTGCTGATGTCTTGCACGGTCAGTGTCAGCGTCAGCGGGACGCCAGTCTTGCTCTCGCGGATGTCGCTGCGCACCATGCTCGCGTTGCTGAGGATGGCGTAGAGCGGATAGGGGCCGACCACCTCGGTGGCAGTCAGCGTGCAGCTGCCAGCGGCCGAGCGCGTCACGCCGACGGTGTAGGTGCTGCTGCTGCCATCGGGCGCGGTCACGACCAGGGTCAGCGTGTTGCTGCCCACGTTCAGACTGATCTCGCCAGAGGCCACGCCGCTGCCGAGCGTGACGCCATTGAGCTTGAGGGTGGCGCCGCCAGCGCTGACCGTCGCGGTGGCCGTCAGGCTGCTGATGCTGTTGGCCACCGTGGCGGTGTAGCTGCTGGTGCTGGACGAAAAGCTGGGCGACAGGCTGCCCGCTGACAGGGCGAGCCCAGCCAGCGTGGACACCGAGGGCGCCGAGGTACTGTCACTGCTGCTGCCGCCGCCTCCGCAGGCTCCCAGGCCGAAGGCGCCCAGCGTGCCGATGGCGCCCAGCGCCTTGCGTCGGCGCAGCAGCGCGGCCTCCGCCTGGATGGAGTCGGTGTCGGGCTGCGCGACGCTGGCGATGGGAGGGTTCAAGCGGTCCTCGGCTGAGAAATTTGACAGGGCTCAAGCTTGCCCGCCCGACATTGCCGGATTGCAAAGCGCAGGTTTCGCGCAGGAAACAGCAGCCGTGCAGACCCAGGCCCAGGGCGGCTCGTAGAATCTGGCGCTGGCTGCGACCGCAGTCAGCTTCCCTCATAGACCACTGCCCTATTCAGCACCTGCGATGTCCCAAGCCCACGACGACGCTCTCAAGCCCAGCAATTTCCTGCGCACCATCATCGAACGCGATCTGGAGCAAGCCGAGCAGCAGCAGGGCCAGTTGGGCATGGCTGAGCGCCGTTTCGCCGGCAGCCCGGGCGATGCGGCCCACCACGCGGCCGGCCCTCTGGACCCGGCCAAGATGCGCACCCGCTTCCCGCCCGAGCCGAACGGCTATCTGCATATCGGCCACGCCAAGAGCATCTGCCTGAACTTCGGCCTGGCGCGCGACTATGGCGGCGTCTGCCACCTGCGTTTCGACGACACCAATCCTGAGAAGGAAGAGCAGGAGTACGTCGACGCCATCAAGGAGATGGTGGCCTGGCTGGGCTGGAGCTGGGATCAGAACGACACCTCGCACCTGTTCTACGCCAGCAACTATTTCGACTTCATGTACCGCGCGGCCGAGACGCTGATCGAGGGCGGCCATGCCTATGTCGATGAGCAGACGCCTGAAGAGATGCGCGTCAATCGCGGCGACTTCACGACGCCGGGCACCAACAGCCCCTTCCGCGATCGCAGCCCGGCAGAGAACCTGGCGCGCTTTCGCGAGATGCGCGATGGCAAGCACCCGGACGGCGCGATGGTGCTGCGCGCCAAGATCGATATGGCCTCGCCCAATATCAATCTGCGCGACCCGGCGCTGTACCGCATCCGCCGCGCGACGCACCACAACACCGGCGACCAGTGGTGCATCTACCCGATGTACACCTACGCGCACCCGATCGAAGATGCGCTGGAGCGCATTACGCACTCGATCTGCACACTGGAGTTCGAGGACCAGCGGCCCTTCTACGACTGGCTGCTGGAGCACCTCGCCGATGCCGGCCTGCTGGCGCGGCCGCTGCCGCACCAGTACGAGTTCGGCCGCCTGAACTTGAGCTATGTGGTGACCAGCAAGCGCAAGCTGCGCCAGCTGGTGGAAGAAAACCATGTGAGCGGCTGGGACGACCCGCGCATGCCCACCCTGGTCGGCATGCGCCGGCGCGGCTACACGCCGGAGAGCATTCGCGCGATGGTGGACTCCACCGCGGTCACCAAGCAGAACGCCTGGATCGACTACAGCGTGCTGGACGGCTATCTGCGCGCCGACCTGGAAGGCAAGGCGGCACGCGCCAGCGCGGTGCTGGACCCGCTGAAGCTAAAGCTGACGAACTTCGCCGAGATCTTCGGCTCGCTAGAGCACCGCGAACCCTGCTCTGCGCCGGCGCATCCGCATCTGCCGGAGCTGGGCCAGCGTAGCTTCTCCTTCGGCCCTGAGCTTTGGGTCGAGCGCGAAGACTTCATGGAGGTGCCGAGCAAGGGCTACCACCGCCTGTTCCCCGGCAACAAGACGCGCCTGAAGTACGGCTATGTGGTCGAGTGCACCGGCTGCGAGAAGGATGCCGACGGCAACATCACGGCCGTGCTGGCCACCATCGTGCCGGACACCAAGAGCGGCACGCCGGGCTCGGATGCGGTCAAGGTCAAGGGCGTGATCACCTGGGTGGGCGCGCATGAGGCGGTGGCGGCCGAGGTGCGCTTGTACGACCGTCTGTTCACCGTGCCGCAGCCAGGCGCTGGCGAGGCCGACTTCCTCACCGAGATCAATCCGGACAGCTGCCGCGTGGTGCAGGCCTGGCTGGAGCCTTCGCTGGCGGGGGTGGCGGCGGAGTCGCGCTTCCAGTTCGAGCGGCACGGCTACTTCATTGCGGATCGCAAGGATCACCGGGCCGATCGGCCGGTGTTCAACAAGATCACGGGGTTGAGGGACGGGTGGGGGAAGTGAATTGCCCTTTCTTGGCGGTGGGAGCCAATATTCGCTGGTGGGCTTGAACTCTTCGGTAGAGCGAGCCGGGTGTTCGCCCCGGTGCGCTCTCTCAACCGCAGCCAGCCCCCATCGCGAATAGCGGCACCGTCAGCACCCAGCAGGCAAACGGATCAAAGCTCCGCCAGATCCGCCATCCTGCGCACCTTCACTTTGCGCCCCTTCAACTTCCCCTCCGAGAGGCGCTTGACCGCCTCCCGGGCAATGCTGCGCTCCACCGCAACATAGCTGTGGAACTCGGTGATGTTGATCTTGCCGACCTGCTCGAAAGTGAAGCCGGCCTCGCCGGTCAGCGCGCCCAGGATGTCACCCGGGCGGATCTTGTCCTTGCGCCCGCCCAGGATCTGCAAGGTGTCCATCGGCGGCTGCAACGGGCCACCGGGCGTCGGCGTCAGGCTCTCCAGCGGCTGCCAGCTCGATTCCTTGCCCAGCATCTGCTCGATACGTCCGATGCGGCCCATCTCGTCCAGGCTGGCCAGTGTCAGGGCCAGGCCCTCAGCACCGGCGCGGCCGGTGCGGCCGATGCGGTGCACATGCACCTCGGCATCCGGCGTCGTGTCCACATTGATCACGCATTCCAGCTGCGCGATGTCCAGCCCGCGCGCCGCCACATCGGTGGCCACCAGCACCGAGCAGCTCTTGTTGGCGAACTGGATCAGCACCTGGTCGCGTTCACGCTGCTCCAGATCGCCATGCAGGGCCATCGCGACAAAGCCTTGGCCCTGCAGCACATCGACCAGATCGCGGCATTGCTGCTTGGTGTTGCAGAAGGCAATCGTGCTGGCCGGTCGGAAGTGATTGAGCAACAGCGACACGGCATGCAGGCGCTCGGCCTCGCTCACCTCATAAGCCAGCTGGCGGATCTGGGCCGGCGCGCGGGTCACATCGGTGGCGCCGAGCTTCACTTCCTTGGGCTCGCGCATGAACTGCCGGCTCAGCTCGACGATGGCCTCGGGATAGGTCGCCGAAAACAGCAGCGTCTGGCGGGTCTTCGGCGCCTGCTTGGCGATCGTCTTGATGTCGTCGATGAAGCCCATGTCCAGCATGCGGTCGGCCTCGTCCAACACCAGTGTGTTGAGCTTGCCCAGGCTCAGGCTGCCGCGCTCCAGATGGTCCATCACCCGGCCCGGCGTACCCACCGCGATATGGGCACCAAAGCCCAGACTGTCCATCTGCGGCTTCATCGGGGTGCCGCCGCACAGCGTCAGCACCTTGATGTTGTCGGCGGCACGCGCCAGCCGGCGGATCTCCTGCGTCACCTGGTCGGCCAGCTCGCGCGTCGGGCACAGCACCAAGGCCTGCACGCGCAGGTCCGCCCCGTCCAGCCGGTGCAGCAGCGACAGCGCAAAAGCCGCCGTCTTGCCGCTGCCGGTCTGCGCCTGCGCGATCACATCCTGACCAGCCAGCGCCAGCGGCAGACTCGCTGCCTGGATGGGCGTCATCTGCGTGTAGCCCAGCTGGGCCAGATTGGCCTGCACTGCGGGCGACAGCGGCAGCTGAGCGAAGGACTTGGAGTCAGAGGATGCGTTGTTCATCGACGGATTATCCCAGCCGCAGTGCCGGGGGCGGTTGAACAGCGCTGCTGCAAGGTCTGCCGCAGGCCCTCAGCCACCCGCCAGCTTGGCCTTGTGACCCTCGGCCAGCAGCAGGGCCAGAAGGCGCTCGCGCTGGTCGCCCTGGATCTCAATGACCCCGTTCTTCACCGCGCCGCCCACGCCGCAGGCAGCCTTGAGCTTCTTGGCCAGCTGGGTCAGGCCGGCCTCGTCCAGGGCCAGGCCCTTGATCAGCGTGACACCCTTGCCGCCGCGGCCCTTGGTTTCGCGCCAGATGCGCACCTCGCCATTGCCGAGCGGCACGGCGGCTGACGCCTGCTTGCAGCGGCAGCCCGCCTTGGCCTGGCCGCATCCGGGGCAGAGCCGACCGCTCTCGGTGGAATAGACGGGGCGGCTGAACGGGGAAGCACTCATGGTGGCATCGGGCTGTCTGAAGTGGGACCAAAGAAGGCCAGCTCCATCTCGTCCGGCGCATTGATCGTGCGCACGCGCTGATATGCCTCTTCGGCCTCGGGGAAGCGCCGGCGCTGGTAGTGCAGCCATTGCTTGAGGCGCCCGGCCTGGTGGCGCGTGGCCACGTTCTGGCGGACCTGGCCCCAGAAGATCTGCATCAGCGGCAGCAATGCCTCCCATGCCAAGGGCTTGCTGCCAGGCCGCGCGATGGCCAGCGCCAGGCCCGGATCGGCCACCATGCCGCGGCCCAGCATCAGGTCTTGGCAGCCGGACTCTTCAACACAGCGCTGCGCATCCGCCGCGGTCCAGATCTCGCCGTTGGCCACCACGGTGATAGCAAGGGCCTCGCGCACCGCCTGGATGCGCTCCCAGTAAGCCGGCGGCCGGTAGCCATGGGCCTTGGTGCGCGCGTGGATCACCAGCTCTTCAGCACCGGCGGCCTCGATGGCCTGCGCGCATTCCATCGTGCGGCTCTCGTCCATATAGCCCAGGCGCATCTTGGCCGACACTGGCACCTCGGCCGGCACGGCGCGGCGCACTGCGGCCACGATCTGGTGGATCAGCTCCGGTTCATCCAGCAGCACCGCGCCGCCACGATGGCGGTTGACGCACCTGGCCGGGCAGCCAAAGTTCAGGTCGATGCCGGCCGGCCCCAGCGTGGCCAACTTGGCTGCGTTCTCGGCCATGCACTGCACATCCGAGCCCAGCAACTGCGCGCGCACCGGCACGCCCGCCGGCGTGCGGCCGCCATGCAGCAGCTCAGGCACGATGCGGGTGAACACGCGCTTAGGCATCAACATGTCGGTGATGCGGATGAACTCGGAGACGCAGCGGTCGATGCCACCGACGCGCGTCAGCACGTCGCGCAGCATGTGGTCGAGCAGGCCCTCCATCGGTGCCAGGATCAGGACCCCTCGCCCGGGGGGATTCGGGCCAGCTTGGGGCGGCCCAGCGCTCGGCCCGATCATGATTGCGGCAGCTCCTGGTGCAGCAGCCACAGCCGCAAGTCGAACTCCAGCTGCCCATAGTCGGGCTCCATATGCATGCACAACTGGTAGAAGGCCTTGTTGTGCTCCAGCTCGCGGATATGGGCCAGTTCGTGGACCACGATCATGCGCAGGAAGTCGGCCGGAGCCTCCTTGAAGAGCGTGGCCACGCGGATCTCGCGGCGCGTCTTCAGCCGCGCACCCTGCACCGTGCTGGCGCGCGTGTGCGTGCCCAAAGCATGCTGGATGACCTTGAGCTTGGCGTCGTAGCAGACCTTGGCCAGCGGCTCGGCATTGCGCATATAGCGGGTCTTGAGCTCCTGCGTGTAGTCGAACAGCGCCTTGTCGCTGCGCACTTCATGCGCGTCGGGATGGCGGCGCTGCAGGTAGTCGCCCAGGCGGCCCTCGTCGATCAGCTGGCGAACCTGCGCCTGCAGCGCGGGCGCATAGCCGGCCAGGTATTTCAGCGATGGCTCCATGCTCGTCAGCGCTTGCGGCCCAGCACCTCGGGCGTGGTGACGCCCATCGACACATAGAGGCTGGTCAGCCCTTCCATTCCGATATCGGCCGGCCGGACCCAAGCCTGCGGCAGATAGAACAGGCCACCGCCCACCGGCACCGGCGCGGTGGGCACCAGCACGGCCAAGTACTCGACGCCATCGATAGCTACCGGGTCCGGGCTGGACAGCAGGCCCAGCACAAGGGCGCTGCCCTCGGGCTTGACGCCGCCGAAGTGGCACCACACCGGCGCCATCGCTCGCACGCCGGCTTCGTCGCGCTTGGACATCATCTCGATCATGCGTTTGAGCAGGTCGTAGACAGTGCTGATCACCGGAATGCGCGCGATCAGCGCCTCAACCAGCGCCTTGACGCGGCGCTGCAGCTGCGTCTCCACCAGCAGGCCCAGCAGATAGACCAGAGCCAGCACCACCCCCAGGCCGATCAGGTAAGCGGCCAGCGGCGACTCGGTCAGGCGCAGGCCCAGGCGCCCCAGCGTATGGCCCAGGAGGCTGTTCGGCCCCAGGTAATCCATCAGCAAGGACATCACCCAGCCCAGCAGCACCAGCGTGGCCACCAGCGGCAGCACGGTGAGGAAGCCGGTGACGAAGGTGCGCAGCACATGGCGGCGCGCCTTGGCGGCGAAGGGTTTGACGACGGGCATGGGCTGCGGACTCGGTGCAAAAGCCGGCATCATGCCAGCATGAGCGCGCCGCCCGAGTCCTTCCACCACATCCACATCGAGCCGCAAGGCTGGGAATTCAGCAGCACGGCCGGGCAGAGCCTTCTGCTGGCCGCGCTGCAGGCCGGCTATCGCTTGCCGCATTCCTGCCGCAACGGCACATGCCGGGCCTGCATGACGCGGCTGATGGAAGGCCGCGTCGAATACCAGGTGGAGTGGCCGGGCCTGCTGCGTGAAGAAAAGGAAGAAGGCTGGATCCTGCCCTGCGTGGCCTGCGCACGCAGCGATCTGCGCCTGGACGCGCCGCTGGCAGTCGCGCTGCGCAGCAACTGTTCGGGCGGCACGCTCGCGCCCAGTTCATCCCCAGCGCCTGTGGACAAGTCCGTGCACAGCCTGCAGATCGACGCGCCAAGTGATTGATTTCTCGATCAGATCAACGCCTTGCCAAAAAATTGAGCAGCCAGCG
Organism: Methylibium sp.; assembly: GCA_013824165.1. Classification (GTDB taxonomy): domain Bacteria; phylum Pseudomonadota; class Gammaproteobacteria; order Burkholderiales; family Burkholderiaceae_C; genus JACDQM01. The sequence goes on from PNNH01000099.1 coordinate 43,065, forward strand.
GGCGCGCAGCTGGGAGAATCGCTGCCGTCGTTTCTCTGCAGTAACCCCATGCACCGAACCATCTTCAGCACGCCTGGCGTGAACACCGTCCTGCGTGCGTTTTCAATCGGCTTTCTCAAGGTAACCGGTTGGAAGCTGGACGGCGCATTGCCTGCGAGTCAGCCCAAGTGCGTGCTGATCGCCGCGCCTCACACCAGCAACTGGGACCTGCCCTATACGCTGATGGTGGCCTTTGCGCTGCGCCTGAACATCTACTGGATGGGCAAGCAGCAGATCTTCCGCTGGCCCTTCGGCCCGCTGATGCGCTGGCTGGGCGGCATCGCAGTGAACCGCGAACAATCGACCAATCTGGTGGCCGCCTCGGCGGCAGCCTTGCGCGCGGCCGATGGGCCGGTGCAGCTGATCGTGCCGCCTGAGGGCACGCGCAGCAAGACGCGTTACTGGAAGACCGGCTTCTACTGGATCGCGCACGAGGCGCAGGTGCCCATCGTGATGGCCTATATGGACTACGCACGCAAGCTCAGCGGCCTGGGGCCGGTGTTCCAGCCCACGGGTGACATCGAGGCCGATATGGTCGCGATCAAGCGCTTCTACGCTCCCTTCAAGGGCAAGAACCACGAGCAGTTCGACCACCAATGAGCACAAGCGAAATCGGCAAGGCCGCCAAGGACCCGCTGCATGGCCTGACGCTGGAAGCCATCGTCACGGCGCTGGTCGAGTACTTCGGCTGGGAAGAGCTCGGACAGCGCATCGAGATCCGCTGCTTTCAGAGCGATCCCAGCGTGGCCTCGAGCCTGAAGTTCCTGCGCAAGACGCCGTGGGCGCGCGCCAAGGTCGAGAGCCTGTATCTGTTCATGCGGCGCGAGCAGGCCCGCGCCGCACGCTGACAATTCAAGTCAGCGGCACCGATCAGCGGCGCTTTTAGCGACGCGTCTCCGGCAGCTCGATCTTGACTTCGAGCACTTCCAGGTCGTCCTGACGCTCCATATGGACCTTGATGTCCTCCGGATTGATCGAGACGTACTTGGAGATCACCGCCACCAGCTCGCGCTGCAGCTGCGGCAGGTAGTCCGGGCTGGTGCTGCGGCCATTGCGCTCATGCGCCAGGATCAGCTGCAGGCGCTCCTTGGCAACGCTGGCGGAGCTCTTCTTTTCACCGAGAAAGAACGAGAGGAATCCCATGGTTGCTCATCCCCTCACTTGCCGCCGAAGAGGCGCTTGAAGAAGCCGGGCTTGACCGCTTCGATGAAGCGCATCGGCTTTTCCTCGCCGAGGAAGCGCGACACCACGTCGGCATAGGCGTCGGCCACGTCCGAGCCCTTCATGTGGATGGCCGGCGTGCCCTGGTTGGAGGCCTGCAGCACGATCTCGCTCTCGGGGATCACGCCGATCAGCGGCGTGCGAAGGATCTCGTGGATGTCCTCCAGCGACAGCATCTGCCCGCCTTCGACACGGTTGGGGTTGTAGCGCGTGATCAGGAGGTGCTCCTTGATCGGCTCCTTGCCCTCGATGGCGCGCTTGGTCTTGCTGTTGAGCATGCCCAGGATGCGGTCGGAGTCGCGCACCGAGGAGACCTCGGGGTTGGTCACGACCAGGGCCTCGTCGGCATAGTGCATGGCCATCAGCGCGCCGGTCTCGATGCCGGCGGGCGAGTCGCAGATGATGAAGTCGAACTCCATTGCCTTGAGCTCGTCGAGGATGCGCTCCACGCCTTCTTGCTTCAACGCGTCCTTGTCGCGGGTCTGCGAGGCGGCCAGGATGAAGAGCTTGTCCAGCTGCTTGTCCTTGATCAGCGCCTGGGCCAGCTTGACCTCGTCGTTGATCACATTGATCAGGTCATAGACCACGCGGCGCTCGACGCCCATGATCAGGTCCAGATTGCGCAGGCCGACGTCGAAGTCGATCACGCAGGTCTTGTAGCCGCGCAAGGCCAGGCCTGTTGCGAAGCTGGCGCTGGTGGTGGTCTTGCCGACACCGCCCTTGCCCGAGGTCACCACGACGATCTTGGTCATCGATCCATTCCTTCAAGAGTTTTGCTTGTGGGTCCGGTGCTTGGGCACCGGGCTCGTGTTCGAAATCTTTTTCGTCAAACGGCTGCTCAGTACTGCAGCGGCTCCATCACCAACTTTTCGCCCTCCAGCCGCACCTGGGCCGGCTTGCCCAGCACCGTGTCGGGCAGCGGGTTCTCAGTGGTGCGGTAGATGCCGGCGATCGCGATCAGCTCGGCCTCCATGCTGGCGGCGAAAATGCGCGCCTCGGTATTGCCGCGTGCGCCGGCGATGGCCTTGCCACGCAGCGGCGCGTAGACATGGATGCTGCCGTCGGCGATCACCTCGGCACCGTGGTTCACCAGCGCCAGCACCACCAGATCGGCACCCTTGGCATAGACCTGCTGGCCCGAACGCAAGGGCTTGTCGACGATCACCGTCCTGGCGGCTTCGGCCGGCACGGCCACCTGGCGCTCGACCACGACTTCGCGGATCACCTCGACCTCGCGCACCGCCGCCGGCGCCTCGCGCGTCTGCGGCGCTTCGGGCGCCTCGGCCAGGCCGAGTGCCAGCGCCTGCGCCAGCAAGGCCGGTCCGGCACCCGTCACGGCGACGGGCTGCATGCGGTGCTTGCGCAGCAGCGTCAACAAGGCGGGCAGATCGACCGTGCCTTCGCTGAGCAGACCCAGCTGCGGCGAGTCGTCCGGGGTCTGGGCCGGCTGCGGCAGCTGCGAGAAATCGATCAGCAGCGGGTCCTGGTTGAACACTTCCGGCGTGTCGCCCAGACGCTCGCGCAACTCAAGCGCCAGCTGCTCCAGATCCGCCGTCCTCAGGACCAGGGCCAGCAGACTGAGGGAAGCGCTCTTGAGCTCGAAGACCTCCGCCGGTCGGGGCTGAGCTTTGCCGGACTGTTTCCCCTCGATTGCTTGGGCCATTGTTGTCTGTCGGTTCTAGAAGCGCTGAATTTTAGCGGCCCCGCAGGCCTGCTCCTCCCTGGGCGAAACGCGGAGTTGCACAAAATCCGGGCAGGCCAGCGCTTTCCCTCGCCGATCAAGCACTTGCGCGCGCTGTCGCAAGTCCGCCCACAAGTTTGTCCACAGAAGCGGTGGACAGATGCTGGGCTGGAATCCGGGACAAAGCTGAACTCAAAGCAAATTTTTCAACTTTGCCGCTTGACTTATCCCCATTTCCTTGCCAGCGGGGCGTGCGATGCGAAGAAACCCGTCCAATGCTGCAGCGCATCTTCTGGTTTCCCCGAAATCGGCCTAAGTCATTGATTCATATGGAGGCCGCGCGAGTGCTCAAAAATTCGGCAAGCCAAGCGCAAGGCCCGAAGATCAAGGGTTTAGCACCCGCCAAAGCAGGTTTTCAACAAAGTTATCCACAGCAGAAGTGGATACCTGCAAGAGCGCATAAGAATCAAGGCCTTAGCGCTGATGTCTGATGTGGATTTGAGCTTCAGCCGCTAACTGGCCAGCAAAGCGCTGCAGGCCAGCCGTCAGCCGGCCGTGGGGGCGCTGCGGTTACATTGGGCGTCTTGGCTCGCGTGTCGCGGGCCAGCGAAGGAGCAGGCTTTGGCAACACCGAATTATTCGTACGAGAAACGTCAACGCGAACTCGCCAAGAAGCGCAAGAACGAAGAAAAGCGTCAGCGCAAGCTGAACCCCAAGGACGGCGCTGAAGGCCAGCCTGACGACAACGCGCCCGCGGCAGCAGCCGAAGGCGCACCCACCGAGCCCGGCAGCGACAAGCCTGCCCCTGCCGCCGGCTGAGCCGCCGCAGCCAAGCTCGGCCCATTTCCGCGCGCACCTAGAATCACGCTCCCGCGCGGCGCCGCACGCGCTGCCTGCCAGCACAGAATTCCCCTGCCATGACCCGCAAGCTCTTCGTCACGACCGCCCTGCCCTATGCCAACGCCAATTTCCACATTGGCCACATCATGGAGTACACGCAGGCTGACGTCTGGGTGCGCTTCCAGCGCATGCGCGGCCATGAGGTGAACTTCGTCGGCGCAGACGATGCGCATGGCGCGCCGATCATGATTGCCGCCGAGAAGGCGGGCAAGACGCCGCAGCAGTTCGTGGCCGACATCGCCGCCGGTCGCAAGACCTACCTTGACGGCTTTCACATCAGTTTCGACAACTGGCACTCGACCGACGGCCCGGAGAACCACGAGCTCTCCAAGGACATCTACAAGGCCTTGCGTGCCAACGAACTGATCTCGGTGAAGACCATCGAGCAGTTCTTCGACCCCGAGAAGGCGATGTTCCTGCCGGACCGCTTCATCAAGGGCGAGTGCCCGAAGTGCGGCGCCAAGGACCAGTACGGCGACAGCTGCGAGGTCTGCGGCGCGGTCTACACGCCGACCGAGTTGAAGAACCCCTTCTCGGTGCTGACCGGCGCGACGCCGGTGATGAAGAGCTCGGAGCACTACTTCTTCCGCCTGAGCGATCCGCGCTGCGTCGAGTTCCTGGAGCAATGGACACAGACCCCCGGCCGCCTGCAGACCGAGGTGATCAACAAGATCAAGGAATGGTTCACCAAGGACGAAGAAGGCAATGGCGGCCTCGGTGACTGGGACATCAGCCGCGATGCGCCCTACTTCGGCATCGAGATCCCAGATGCGCCGGGCAAGTACTTCTATGTCTGGCTGGACGCGCCGATCGGCTATCTGGCTTCGCTGAAGAACTACTTCGCCAAGACCGGGCGCGACTACGAGGCCTTTATGGCCGACGAGTCGGTGGAGCAGATCCACTTCATCGGCAAGGACATCACCTATTTCCACACGCTGTTCTGGCCGGCGATGCTGCATTTCAGCGGCCGCAAGACGCCCAACCATGTGTTCGTGCACGGCTTCCTCACCGTCAACGGCGGCGAGAAGATGAGCAAGAGCCGCGGCACCGGCCTGGACCCGCTGAAGTACTTGAATCTGGGCATGAACGCTGAGTGGCTGCGGTATTACATCGCGGCCAAGCTCAACAGCAAGGTAGAAGACCTCGACTTCAACCCCGAGGACTTCGTCGCCCGCGTCAACTCCGACCTGGTCGGCAAGTACATCAATATCGCCTCGCGCGCCGCCGGCTTCCTGGCCAAGCGCTTCGACAACCGGCTGTCGGCTGATCTGGGCGTCGAAGGCCGCGCGCTGCTGGACGGTCTGCGCGCCCATGCGCCGGCCATCGCTGAACTCTACGAAGAGCGCGAGTTCGGCAAGGCGCTGCGCGAGATCATGCTGCTGGCCGACCGCGTCAACGAGTACGTGGACCAGAACAAGCCCTGGGAACTGGCCAAGCTCGAAGGCAAGGATGCGGTGCTGCACGATGTCTGCAGCGTCTGCATCGAGGCCTTCCGCCTGCTGACCCTCTACCTCAAGCCGGTGCTGCCGGCGCTGGCAGCCAAGGTCGAGCAGTTCCTGAAGATCGAGCCGCTGCAGTTCGGCGATGCCGCACGCGCCTTGGGCGCCCACCAGATCGGCGCCTACGAGCATCTCATGCAGCGCGTCGACCCCAAGCTGCTGGAAGCCCTGTTCGAGCCGCCCGCTGCGCCCAAAGTCATCCCAGGCGGCGAAGAACTGGCACCTGAGATCAAGATCGACGACTTCAGCAAGGTCGACCTGCGCATCGCCAAGATCGTCAAGGCCGAGCATGTCGAAGGCTCTGACAAGCTGCTGCGCCTGACGCTGGATGTCGGCGAAGGCCGGATGCGCAATGTCTTCAGCGGCATCAAGAGCGCCTACCAGCCCGCCGATCTCGAAGGCAAGCTCACCGTGATGGTGGCCAATCTGGCGCCGCGCAAGATGAAGTTCGGCGTCAGCGAAGGCATGGTGCTGGCTGCCAGCCACGCCGACGAGAAGGCCAACCCGGGCATCTTCGTGCTTGAGCCCTTCCCCGGCGCGCAGCCCGGCATGCGGGTGCGCTGAAGCAGCGGAACGCAATGAAGAAGGCCGGGCAATTTGCCCGGCCTTCATTCTTTCTGGCACGCCGCGAGGGCGCGCCATCTGACGCTCATTGCAGGCGGTAGGCGCTGACCACGCTGGCCAGCCGCTGCGCCTGGTCTTTAAGGCTCTCGGCCGCGGCCGTGCTCTCCTCCACCAGCGCGGCATTCTGCTGCGTCATCTGGTCGAGCTGGGTCACGGCGATGTTGACCTGGCCGATGCCGCTGGACTGCTCGCTAGCTGCCGAGCTGATCTCGCCAATGATGTCGCTGACACGCTGCACGCTGGCGACGATCTCGCCCATGGTGCTGCCGGCATCCTGCACCAGGCGCGAGCCGCTCTCGACCCGGTCGACGCTGGCACCGATCAGGCTCTTGATCTCCTTGGCCGCTTCGGCGCTGCGCTGGGCCAGTGAGCGCACCTCGGACGCAACCACCGCAAAGCCGCGGCCCTGCTCGCCGGCGCGGGCCGCTTCCACGGCAGCGTTCAAGGCCAGGATATTGGTCTGGAAGGCGATGCTGTCGATCACGCCGATGATGTCGCTGATCTTCTTCGAACTGGCGTTGATCTCATTCATGGTCGACACCACCTGCGACACCACCTGCCCGCCACGCTGAGCTACGGCCGCGGCCGAGTGCGCCAGCTGGTTGGCCTGGGCTGCGGAGTCGGCGCTTTGGCGCACGGTGCTGGTCAACTCTTCCATCGAGCTGGCGGTTTCTTCCAGGCTGGACGCCGTCTGCTCGGTACGGGCGCTCAGGTCCTGGTTGCCAGTCGCGATCTGCGAGCTGGCGGTCGAGATGCCGTCGACCACGCCACGCACCTCTTGCATCGAACTGCGCAGCGCGCTGCGCATGCTATCCAGCGCTCGCAGCAGGTGCCCGGTTTCGTCGTTGCTGTAGCCACTCTGCGACTGCCCCGTCAGATCCATCTCCGCGATGGACTGTGCCATACGCTCGGCCTGCTGCAGCGGGCCGGTGATGCTGCGCGACAGCGTCCATGCCAGGGCCACACCGATGGCCAGCGAGGCCAGGCTGCCGATCACCAGGATCAAGCTGGCGCGGTTGCGCAAGGCCTCGGTGGTCTTGACCTGTGCGTCGAGCTGCGCACGCTGCGCGTCAACCAAGCCCCGCACTGCCTGCTGGTAGGCCTGCGCAATCGGCAGAAAGCGCTCCTGCAGCGCCGTCGCAGCTTGGTCAGCCTGCCCGTCCTGCTTGAGCTTGTTGATTTCACCGCGCACCGCCAGATAGGACTTGCGCAGCTCGCCGATCTTGGCGTACATCTCGCGCTCCGCTGGCGTGTCCAGCAGCGGCTCCATGCGCTTCTGGATGTCGGTGGTTTCCTTGATCGCCTTGGCCGTCTCCGCTGCAAACAGCTCGACCAGGCTCGGATCACTGCTCTTGGCCGTAGCCGTTGCTCGCTGGATACCCCCGTAGGTATTCAGATACCAATCGCTGGCAAGCCGCTCGACCTGCAGGTTCTCCTCGGTCATCTTCTCGATTTCGGTGCCCAGCCTCTGAAACTGCCACAGTCCGAACAAGCTTCCGATCAAGGACAGCCCGAGCACGACACCGAGAACGGCCGCCAGCCGTTTGCCTATGGATAGATTTGACATGGACATTGGGGGCTCCCGAATAGTTTCTTTGCTGTTTTGAGTCGAACGCCTATCAGCCGCGTCAGCCAACGACTCACTTCATCCTGATATATCGGCCGCTTGCCCCGCATGCTTGAGGCATTTCTCCGTGCCCGGGCCGTGCATCGACCCTGGTAGCCGGCCTGATGGCCGGGCGCCCCTGTGCGGCGGACAATCATGGCAATGCCGCCTCTGCACCGCTTCCGGCCTCGCTCGCTGAGCTTGCTGCACGACTATTCGCGCCAGCGCCTGCTGGCCGACCTCGGTGCCGGTGTCACGGTGGGCATCGTCGCCCTGCCGCTGGCTATCGCTTTCGCCATCGCCTCCGGCGTGAAGCCCGAGCAGGGCCTGGCCACGGCCATCATCGCTGGCTTTCTGATCTCGCTGCTGGGCGGATCCAGCGTGCAGATCGGCGGGCCGGCCGGTGCCTTCATCGTCATCATCTACGGCATCGTCCAGCGCTACGGGCTGCCCAACCTGCTCATCGCCACGATGTTGGCCGGCGGTCTGCTGGCCTTGATGGGGCTGCTGCGCTTGGGCGCGCTGGTGCGCTACATCCCGGTCAGCATCGTGATCGGCTTTACCAACGGCATCGCCGTGCTGATCGGCCTGTCGCAGCTCAAGGACCTGCTCGGCCTGCAAGTCGCGCAGATGCCGGCGGACTTCTTTGGCCAGTTGGGCACGCTGCATCAACACCTGCACAGCGTCAACCCCTGGTCCTTGATCACTGGCCTGGCGTGTGCCCTGGTGGTGGTGATCTGGCCCAAGACTTATCAGATGCAGCGCGGCCACGGACCCTGGCGCCAGCGCCTGCACCGCTGGCTGGCGCAGGTGCCCGGCACGGTGATCGCTCTGATTGGCGCCACGCTGGCCTGCCAGTTGCTGGCCTTGCCGCTGGACACCATAGGCAGCCGCTTCGGCCACATTCCGCAGAGCCTGCCGGGCTTCGCGCTGCCCGACATCAGCTGGCGCAGCGCCCAGCAACTGGTGATCCCGACGCTGACGATTGCGCTGCTGGGCGCCATCGAATCACTGCTGTGCGCGCGCGTGGCCGACAACGCCAGCGGCACCGTGCCCCGCCACGACCCCAACCAGGAGCTGATGGCCCAGGGTATCGCCAATATGGTGGTGCCCTTCTTCGGCGGCATCCCGGCCACCGGCACCATCGCGCGCAGCGTCACCAATGTGCGCGCTGGCGCCACCAGCCCGGTGGCCGGCATGGTGCATGCGCTGACGCTGCTCGCCATCGTGCTGCTGGCTGCCCCGCTGGCGGAGTACGTGCCGCTGGCGGCGCTGGCCGGCATCCTGCTGGTGGTGGCGTGGAATATGGGCGAGTGGCATGAGTTTGCTCGGCTGCGCCACTTCAGCCTGCCTTACCGCACGATTCTTCTGGGCACTTTCGCGCTGACGGTGGTGTTCGACCTGACGGTGGCGGTCGAGGTCGGACTGGTGCTGGCCTGCGTGTTCTTCATCTATCGCATGAGCACGCTGTTTCGCGTCGAGCCGGTGGCGAACCCGAGCGGCGATGCGGGCCGACCGGCCGGTGTGGAGGTGCGGCGCCTGTACGGTTCACTGTTCTTCGGCGCGGTCGGCAAGATCGAAGGCCTGGCGGAAAGCCTGCCGGCCGGCTGTCACACCTTGGTGCTGGACGCCCAGATGATGATATCGATGGATACCTCCGGCCTGGACGCCCTGCTGCAACTGCAGCGCACCTTGCAACGCCAGGGCCAGCGCCTGGTGCTGTGCGGGCTGAACGAGCAGCCGGCCAGTCTGGCGCAGCGCGGCGGGCTGGCCGAAGCGCTGGGTGCCGACGCCCTGATGCCGGACCTGGGCAGCTGGCTGCGCAGCCAGGGCCTGTAAACTCTCGGTTTTCCTCTGTCTAGCGGCCCTGCCATGCCTTTGTTCTGGAAACCCTACAAGTCCGAAGTCACCCAGTTCATCGATGAGCTGAAGGCCAAGAAGCCGACTCTCGAAGCCGAACAGCGTGCTGGCCGCGCCTTGCTGTGGGACAAGCCCGTTGACCGCCAGGCCCAGTCCGAGTACCGCAGCGCCCGGGTGGCACAGCAGCCCTACGTCTACCAGACCCAGGGCGACTGAGCCCCCCGCTGAGCGAGCTGCCCGTTGAGCGAGACCGCGGCGACACCCGCCTTGCTGGCTGTCGAGCCCGAGGCCGGCGCAGACGCAGCCCTGCCCCAGACGGTTGACGGCATCGCCGTCGCCCGCTTGTACGGTGAGCCGCTGTTCCAGCTGCCGCAGGATCTCTACATCCCGCCGGACGCGCTGGAAGTCTTTCTCGAAGCCTTCGAAGGCCCGCTGGATCTGCTGCTCTACCTGATCCGGCGCCAGAACTTCAACATCCTCGACATCCCGCTGGCCGACGTGACTCGCCAGTACCTCAGCTATGTCGAGCAGATCCGCCGACACAACCTGGAGCTGGCCGCCGAGTACCTCTTGATGGCAGCCATGCTCATCGAGATCAAGTCGCGCATGCTGCTGCCGCCCAAGAAGAGCCAGGACGGCGCTGAGCCCGAGGATCCGCGGGCTGAACTGGTGCGCCGCCTGCTGGAGTACGAGCGCATCAAGCTGGCCGCTGCACGGCTGGACCAGATGCCGGTGCTGGGGCGCGACTTCCTGCGTGCCCAGGTGCATATCGAGCAATCGCTGCAGCCCAGCTTTGCTGAGGTCTCGGTGGACGAGTTGCGCGAGGTCTGGCGCGATCTGCTCAAGCGGGCCAATCTGAAGCAGCACCACAAGATCAGCCGCGAGCAGCTTTCGGTACGCGAGCACATGAGCATCGTGCTGCGCCGCCTGCAAGGCCAGCGCTTCGTGATGTTCGAGGAACTGTTCGAGGTCGAGCGCGGCCCGCAGGTGCTGGTGGTGACCTTCATCGCGATGCTGGAACTGGCGCGAGAGCGTCTGCTGGAGATCACGCAGGCCGAAGCCTTCGCGCCAATCTACGTGCGCCTGGCCTATTCACCCAGCTGAAGCATTCACCAAGCTGCGCCGCGAGGCGCTGGCCGTTCAGTTCTGCTGCGCTGCGCGCCAGGTGGAGAAATGCTCTTCCGGATGGCGCTGCACCATCTGGCTGACCGCCAGCACCGCCTGCGTGCGCGAGCTCACGCCCAGCGCCTTGAGCACAGCCGCCACATGGTCCTTGATGGTCTCGACCGAGACTCCCAGTTCGCGCGCGATGATCTTGTTGGGCTTGCCCTGCAGCAGCAGCGCCAGCACATCCGTCTGACGCGGCGTCAGGGCCAGGCCATCCAGCCCGGCATGCTTCTGATAAGCCCCGGACATGGCCTGCTGCTGGATCTGCTGCAGCTTCTCGTTGACGACCGGCGCGGGTCGGCTTTCTTCGTGGCCCAAGCTCATGGGCGGCACATAGATACCGCCCGCCATCACCAGGCGCAGGGCTTGCGACAGCATTTCAGTGCTGCTGCGTTTGGGCACGAAGCCCATCGCGCCCTGGTCGATCGAGCGGATCACGTCGCTGGCACGGTCGGAGGCCGAGATCACCACTACCGGCAGGGCCGGATAGGCGGCACGGAATTCCTCCAGCACATCGAAGCCGCTGGCGTCACCGAGCTGCAGGTCCAGCAGTACCAGATCGAAGTCCTGCTGCTGTTTCAGTGTGGCGCGGGCGGCCGCGGCGCTGTCAGCGCCAACCACCTGCACCTGATCATCCAGGCCCTCGATCACGGTGGCGAGCGCAGACAGGATCAGCGGGTGATCATCAACCAGCAATACCTTCATCCCCACCCCTTCCCGCACGCAACGCACAACTAACCTGGACGAGGATCATAGGGGAGCCGAGCCCGCCAGGGCACACCCCTCATGGGTGATAAGCGGGGCCCAAAGTTCGCTATGCGTAAATTGGCGCGGCCGCGGCGAGGCTCAAATAAAGCGCCGAGACACCGATTCGGCCACCATCACCGGCTTGCTCGAGCCCTCGCGCTCGATCGTGCACTCCACCACCAGCTGAGCGCCCCCCTCGATGGGCTGGAAGTCCAGCAGCTTGAACCGCGCGCGCAGACGACTGCCCACCGGCACCGGCGCCGGAAAGCGGACCTTGTTGAGCCCGTAGTTCAGGCCCATGCGGCTGTCACCGATGGTGAAACCGCTGTCGAAGAAGTGCGACACCAGGGACAAGGTCAGGAAGCCATGGGCAATGGTGCTGCCGAAGGGGCCGGCCGCCGCGCGGACCGGATCGGTATGGATCCACTGCTGGTCCTCGGTCGCATCAGCGAAGCGCTGGATGCGCTCCTGATCGATGCTCAACCAGTCGCTCAGCCCGACCTCCTGCCCCACCTCGGCGGCCAGATCGGCCAGGTTTTCATAATGCCGCATCGCTTCGTCAGCCTTCATCCATCAAGCCAGGCGGCCAGCGGCTGCCACTGCGCGAGATCGCGCTCGACCCGTCCGGGCGCCACATCCCACAGCGTCAGCCCGCGGGCTGCCAGTTGCACATAGTTCTGGGTATCGCGCAGCATCGTCAGCACCGGCAAGCCGAGCCCCTGCACGAACTGCTGCAGTTGCTGAGCCGACAAGGTGCCCTCGCGGGCGCGCATGCCCACCAGCGCGACGCCAGGGCTGTGCCCCGTCTCGCGCTGCAGATCGTGCAGGCTTTGCAGAAAGCTGTATGTCGCCTGGATGTCAAACAGGCTGGGTTGCAGGGGAATCACCAAGCGATCGGCCAGGCGAAAGAGAGTCTGTAGGCGCTTGCCATGCAGCCCGGCCGGCGTATCCAGCACCACATGGCTGATGCCCTTGGGTGGCTTGACCACAGCCTTGCCATCGCCGATCTGGTCCCAGCTGTGGATGGCCGGGAGCTGCGCCGGGCGCTGCGCCAGCCATTGCTTGAGCGAATGCTGTGGGTCGGTATCACCCAGCATCACCGAATGTCCGCGGTGCGCCAGCAGGCCGGCGACATTGCTGGCCAGAGTGCTTTTTCCGACCCCGCCCTTGGGGTTAGCGATCAGGATCACGGGCATGACAGTCCCTCGGCTCAGTGTTCGAGCCATGGTAGCCGGGCTGGCCGCGCCGCCGCAATCGGGCAAGGCAGCAGGCCTGGCCGGCGTGCCTTGCGGTTAGGCTGCTGCCATGTCAGACATCCTGCTGCTTTGCGCCCACCCCGATCTGGCGGGCTCCCATGTCACCCGCAGCCTGCTCGAGGCCGCGCGGCAGGCGCGCCGCGAGCCACCGAAGCTGCACATCCGCGATCTGTACGGCCTCTACCCCGACTACGCCATCGATGTGGCCGCCGAGCAGCGCGCGCTGGCCGCAGCCCGCCTGGTGATCTGGCTGCACCCGCTGCACTGGTACGGCATGCCGGCATTGATGAAACTGTGGGTCGACGAAGTGCTGACCTTCGGCTGGGCCTACGGCCCCGGAGGTACGGCGCTGCAGGGCAAAGATCTGTGGCTGCTCAGCTCGACCGGCGGCTCGGCCGAGTCCTACAGCGCCCAGGGCCACAACGAGCACGCCGTCGAGCAGTTCCTGCTGCCCTATCGCCAGACGGCCCGGCTCTGCGGCATGAACTGGCTGCCGCCCCTGCTGCTGCACGGCGCCCACCGGGTGGGTGAGGCCGAGCTGCGCCAGCATGTGCAAGGTTTCGTCGCGGTTCTGCTGCAAGACCCACCCAGCCCTGCCGAAGCGCAGCGCAGCACAGCGCCCGAGGTGGCGCTGGACGAACGCCCGCCTCTGTACAGCCCGATCGGAGCGCTCTGATGGAGCCCCATGCCAATCCACTCACGCTGCCGCTGGTGCTGATGGCTGCTGCGGTGATCGCCGTGCCGCTGGCGCGCTGGCTGCGCCTGGGTTCCATCCTGGGCTATCTGATCGCTGGCGTCGCCGTCGGGCCGGCCGTGCTGGGCCTGGTCGACCAGCCCGGCACCATCCTGCAGCTGGCTGAATATGGCGTGGTGCTGATGATGTTCCTGGTCGGCCTGGAACTGGAGCCGCGGCGGCTGTGGGCGATGCGCCGTGCGGTGTTCGGCTGGGGCTCGCTGCAACTGCTCGGTTCGGCTGCGCTGCTGATGGGCCTGGCGCTGCTGCTCGATCAGCCCTGGCGCGTGGCGCTGGTGGTGAGCCTGGGCCTGGCGATGTCGTCCACCGCGGTGGCGCTGGCGGTGCTGGCCGAGCGCAATCTGGGACCGACTACGGCCGGCCGCAGCGTGCTCAGCGTGGCGCTGCTGCAGGACATTGCGGCGATTCCGGTGCTGGCGCTGGTGCCGCTGCTGGCGCTTTCCGGTGCCGGCCCGGCCACATCGGGCGGCGCCTGGCCGGTGCTCAAAGCCTTGGCAGCAATCGCCGCGCTGGGCTTGGGCGGGCGTCTGGTGCTGCGGCCGGCGCTCCGCTGGATCGCGCGCAGCCGCACGCCGGAGATTTTCACCGCGGCGGCCCTGCTGCTCGTGCTCGGTGCCGCCAGCCTGATGCACGCGGCCGGTCTGTCGGCGGCTCTGGGCGCCTTCCTGGCTGGCGTGCTGCTGGCTGAGAGCGAATACCGGCGCGAGCTGGAGACCGACCTGGAACCGTTCAAGGGCCTGCTGCTGGGCCTGTTCTTCATGGCCGTGGGCATGGGGCTGGACCTGCGCGTGCTGCTGCAGCAGCCCGGGCTGGTGCTGGGCCTGCTGCTGGCCCTGCTGGCTTGCAAGGCCGCGCTGCTGACCGCGATGGCCGGCTGGATGGGCATTCCGCTGGCCGAGCGGCCGGTGTTCGTGCTGTTGCTGGCCCAAGGCGGCGAGTTCGGTTTCGTGGTCTTCCAGCTGGCGCAGCAGGCCGGGCTGATCGATGCCATGCAGAGCTCGGCCCTGGTGGCGGCGGTGGCGCTGTCGCTGGCCTGCACGCCCGCCCTGCTGCTGATCAGCGACCGGCTGCTGGCTCCGCGCCTGGCCCGCAAGGTCGAGCTGGGCGACACAGCGCTGTCGGCGCACCAGCAGGCGCCCATCATCATTGCCGGCTTCGGCCGCTATGGGCAGATCATCGGCCGGCTGTTGTTCGCCAACGGCTTCGAGGCCACGGTGCTGGACCACGACGCCGAGGCGGTCGCATCGCTGCGGCGCTTCGGCTGGCGAGTCTTCTTCGGCGATGCCACGCGGCTGGACCTGCTGCGCACCGCGGGCGCCGAGCAGGCGCGCATCCTGGTGCTGGCGGTGGACGACATCGACCACAGCCTGGCCATCGCCACACTGGCGCGCGAGCACTTCCCGCAGTTGCAGATTGTCGCCCGCGCGCGCAATGTGCAGCACTACTTCAGGCTGCGCGAGCTGGGCGTGACGCTTATTGAACGCGAGACGCTGGACTCGGCACTGATGAGCGCACGCAGCGTGCTGGAGTTGCTGGGCATGCAGCCGCATGCGGCGCGCAAGCAGGCTTGGCGCTTTCGCCAGCACACGCTGGAGCAACTGACCGTGATGCAGCCGCTGCACCGTGACGAAGCGGCGCTGACCGCTGCCGCGCGCCAAGGCCGCCAGCAGCTGGAGGCCTTGTTCGCCCAGGAGCGCGAACAGGCCGCGGCCCGGCTGCGCAGCGGCTGGGAGCGGCGCGAAGGCCAGGGAAGTCCAGCCGAGCCGGATGCCTGAGCAGCACGCAGCGACAATCGCCACATGTTCGCCCCGTCCCAACTCGAAGTCCGGCGCTTCTTCTGCGCCACCTACCGCAAGCTGCGCGCCGGCATGCCGCTGATCCCGATGGAGGCGATTGCCGCCCAATGGATCGACGAGCACCCCGAATACCACGCCGAGCTGGCAGACGAAGAAGCGGCGCTGGCCGCGGTCTACACGGTAGAGGAAGGGCGCACCAATCCCTTCCTGCATCTGTCCATGCACCTGACGCTGGCAGAGCAGCAGTCCATCGACCAGCCGACCGGCGTGCGCCAGGCGATCGAACTGCTGGCCGCTCGTCGGCAGTCGCTGCACGAGGCGCACCACGCGGCGATGGAATGCCTGGGCGAAATGATCTGGGCTTCGCAGCGCAGCGGCCTGCCGCCTGATGGCCATGCCTATCTGGACTGCGTGAGGCAAAAAGCCACGCGTTAATGCGAGAAGCCACCCGAAGGTGGCTTCCTGGCAGGTCGACTGAGGGCTCAGGCCTGGTACGAGCCCCCGCCCAGCGAGCTGCGCTCGGCCTTGCCATGCGAAGAGTACAGACCGGTGTTCTCTCCCGGCATCAGCACGTCGATGGCGCGGTCCAGCGCTGCGGTGGCACGCGCCAGCGACTCGCGCTGAGCCGCCACGCGGCCTCCTGCCATCACCAGGCGATGGCGCAGATTGGGCGGCACGCTGCCGGCCCGTGCGGCTTCGCTGAAGGCGGCAATCGCCTCGGCCAGCGACCTGTGCAGCGCGCTGGCATGCATCTCGATGGCCTGGGTATCCCGGCGCAGCAGCGCTTCGCCGAGCTGGTTCAGGCAACTCTCGACAGCAAGCAAGGGCTGTTCGAGCGACTGGCTGATGGCCGGCTCGGACGTCAGATTCGTATCAGTTGGGGGCAATGCATGCATAGCGGTACCCGCCGCGAGGCGTAGAAGGTGGATCGGCGCAAGAAACTGCAGCAGCCGGCGGGGATGCCAGCCTCAAGCGTCTTCAGTGCGGCGACGTGCGGCCCAGCATTTCCTGTGCATTGGCGATCAGCTTGTCGGCGATCGCATCGGCATTGATGCTGAATTTGCCATCGCTGATCGCCTGGGCGATGCGCTGTACCTTCTCTGCGTCGAAAGAGCCTTCTTCCGACACACTCGACAGCAGTTTGCTGGCGTTGCTCGAAAGCTCGATCTGGGCGCTGGCCTCGGGTGCCTTCTTGGCGCCGGCCGCTGCCGTTGCACCTTGAGGGCGGCCAGCTTCCGCCGCGCCGGAGCGATCCGTCGCAACGGGCAGCGAGGCTTTCGCTTCGGGGCTGTTACCGATTTTCATGTTGATCTCCATAGGTCTGAGTCAGGCCCAAACCTGTCCAGGTCTCCGGTGTATCGACCCATCCCGGCGAGACTTGAGGGAATTCCACCCCCGCGGCCAAGGGGATACCGTGCCGGGTCTGGCCCCGGCTGCGCTGGCTGGTCATAGCAGCACCTCCACTCGTCGATCACCCACGGCACGTCCCGTGACGGTTCGGCCGTTCTCAAAACGCACACGCACATCCTTGCCTTCAAAGCCGGCCTCCAGGGCCTGGCCTTCGCTGGCAATCGCATAGCCGGCACCCGCCGCCAGCACTTGCACCCGTTCGCCAGCGGCGAACCAGCGGCGCTGGCGCAGATCGGTGCTGCGCACCGCCTCGCCGGCCGCCAGCGGCCGCTGCAGGGCGCGCCCGTCCAGCGCGGCGAACTGCGTAAAGATGCTGCCAGAGTCGGCTGTCATATCAATTTCGGCCAGGCGCAGATGCTCTTGAGTCAGTTCCACGCCGGCGGGCAGCGGCTGGTTCACCACCAGCGCCTTGGTATAGACCTGCACCAGCACCGGCAGTGTGACATTCCAGCGCGCCGACCCATCGGTACAGCGCAAACCAATGCGGCTGCGGCCCCACATGCGCTGCCCGGCCGGCAGATAAGGCTGGATCTGGCTGCAGGGCGCCAGGCGCAAGCGCGGATCAAGCTGGCCGAGCTGGACTTCCACCCGGGCCTGGGCAGGAGCGCCGGCCCGCGCGCCGCTCTGGGCCAGGGCTTGCACATGATTCAGCAGTTCAGGCGACAGCACAGTCGCGCTCTGCGCCAGCCCCACGCCACAGGCCAGCCCAGCCAGCAGCGCGACGCAGAGCGCGCGTGTCCGGCGGACGGCAGTGGGACGGGGGGCGTTTTGAAGCATGGGGTGGACTGTAGGCCGCAGCCCCTCGAGCTTTAGCGCCGAAATGCGCAGCAAAGGCCGCTCTATTCCCGCTAAAGATTTCGGAAGGCCGACAACACAATGCCCTCCATACAGCCGTCAAGGCGCCCTGACAGGCCAAGCCGAAGCGCGAAAGGCCCGACCATGATCAACCGACTGACCGATTCGCTGAACTTCCAGACCGAGGCGCTCAAGCTGCGCTCGGAACGCCAGCGCCTGCTCGCCAGCAATATCGCCAATGCCGACACGCCCGGCTATCAGTCGCGTGATTTCGACTTTGCGCGGGCCCTGCGCGAAGCCTCCGGGCAGATCCCGACCGCCGGCGCGATGAACACCACCCAGGGCGGCCACATGGCGCCGCTGGCCGGCGCGCGCAGCGATCCTCAGAAACTCTACGGCGCGCCCTCGCAGACCAGTCTGGACAGCAACACCGTGGACATGGACCGTGAGCGCGCCAGCTTCGCCGACAACGCAGTGAAGTACGAAGCCACGCTGCGCTTCATCAACGGCAGCGTGCGCACCACGCTGGATGCGATGAAGTCGCACACCGCGGCCTGAGCCCGGACTGACAGGAGAACGCCATGTCGATGTTCCAGATCTTCAATGTGTCGGGCAGTGCGGTCAGCGCGCAAAGCCAGCGCCTCAACGTCGTGGCCAGCAACCTGGCCAACGCCGACACCGTGGCCGGCCCCGATGGCCAGGCCTACAAGGCACGCCAGGTGGTGTTCCAGACCCAGCTGATGGGCGCCGGCAACGATCTGGGCTCGGCCGGTGTGAAGGTGTCGCAGGTCACCGAGGACCAGAGCCAGGGGCGGCGCGTGCACGACCCCAAGCATCCGCAGGCTGACGCCGAGGGCTATGTGACCTACAGCAATGTCAACAGCGTCGAGGAGATGGTCAACATGATCTCGGCCTCGCGCTCCTACCAGAACAACATCGAAGTCATGACCACGGCCAAGAGCCTGCTGCTCAAGACCTTGCAGCTCGGCCAATCCTGAGCCCTGACACCGAGGAGCCGCAATGGACTTCACCACGCTCAACAAGACCACCGGCACGGGCACCGGCGCCGCCAGCCAGCTGACTTCAAAGAACGCTGTCGACACCCAGGACCGCTTCCTGAAGCTACTGGTCGCGCAGATGCAGAACCAGGATCCGATGAATCCGATGGACAACGCCCAGGTGACCAGCCAGATGGCGCAGATCCAGACCGTCTCGGGCATCAGCGGCCTGGACAAATCGATCCAGTCGCTGTCCACCCAGTTCGGCCAGATGCAGACGCTGCAGGGCGTGGCCCTGGTCGGGCGGGATGTCACCGTGCCGGGCAGCAAGATGTTCATCGAGGACAACGCCGGACGGGGCGCCTACGAGCTCAGCGGCCCGGCCGACAAGGTCAAGCTGGAGGTGCTGAGCACCGCAGGTGCCGTGCTCGACACGGTGGAGCTGGGCGCCCAGGGCGGCGGCATCCATCAGTTCGACTGGGCCGCGGACAAGAGCAAGGGCTACACCCAGGTCAACTTCCGCATCACCGCCACCAGCGGCGCGGCCAATGTCTCCACCACGCTGTACTCATCTGACAAGGTCGCCTCAGTCAGCAACGACGGCGGCAAGCTGCAACTGCAGCTCGACAAGCTGGGCAAGGTCGACTACGCCAGCATCAAGTCGATCGACTGATCACTCGCACCCAAGCACCCCAGCGCCTCACCGACATTCGTTTAAGGATCCATCATGGGCTTCCAACAAGGTCTCTCCGGTCTGAACGCCGCCAGCAAGAATCTGGAAATCATCGGCAACAACGTCGCCAACGCCAATACATACGGCGTCAAGAGCTCACGTGCCGAGTTTTCCGATCTGTATGCCGCCTCGCTGAGCGGCGCCGGGTCCAGCTCGGTCGGCATCGGCACCAAGCTGGCTTCGGTCGCCCAGCAGTTCACCCAGGGCAACATCTCGATCACCGAGAACCCAATGGATCTGGCCATCAACGGCGGCGGCTTCTTCCAGCTGAGTGACGGCAAGAACCCCACCTTCTACAGCCGCAACGGCCAGTTCAAGGTCGACAAGCAGGGCAATATCGTCAACAACGACCAGCTCAAGCTGATGGGCTATCCGGCGGATGGCACCGGCAAGATCACGCCCGGCCTGGCCCAGCCGCTGCAACTGCCCACCAAGGGCATCGAACCGCAGGTAACTGGCGACGTCAACATCGAGTTCAACCTCGACTCGCGCGCCAAGCCGACCGCACCGGTGGACGCGGGCGGCAATGAGATCAGCGGCATGTCGCTGACCGATCCCAGCACCTACAACAACGCCACCTCGCTGACCGTCTACGACAAGAAGGGCCAGCCGGTCGCCGTGACGCTGTACTTCCAGCGCACCAAGACCCCCGACCCGGCGGGCACGGGCGGCACGGTCTGGAACCTCTACGTGACCGCCAATGACAAGCCGGTGGACCTGGCCGCCGACGGCAGCACCATCACACCAGCCGACCCGAACGCGCCGCAGCTGCCCTACACGACCCTGATCTTCCCGAAGGAAGGCGGCTCGCCGCTGCAGCCGCTGGTGAAGATCGACCTGAACATCCCTGAAGGCGTCAACGCCGCCGGCGCCACCACGCTGGGCATCCCGGTCGACCCGGCCACCGCCGACCCCAACAACCCGGCCAACCGCGCCATCCGGCTGGACCTGACCGGCGCCACCGAGAACGGCAGCAGCTTTGCCGTCACCAACCTGACGCAGGATGGCTATGCGCCCGGCCAGCTGACTGGCATCCAGGTCGAGAAGGACGGCATCGTGACCGCCCGCTACTCGAACGGCCAGTCCAAGGCGGCCGGCCAGGTCGAACTGGCCAGCTTCCGCAACAACCAGGGCCTGCAAGCCATGGGAGGCAACGTCTGGGCGCGCTCCAACGCTTCAGGCGAACCGGTGGTGGGCGTGCCCGGCGACGGCAACCTCGGCGTGCTCTCGCCCGGCTCGCTGGAGGAGTCCAACGTCGACCTGACCGCCGAGCTGGTGAACATGGTGACCGCACAGCGTGTCTACCAAGCCAATGCGCAGTCGATCAAAACCCTGAACGACGTGCTGCAGACGCTGGTCAACCTGCGTTGATGCGGCATTGAACTGACCGGAGGCCAGCATGGACCGCATGATCTACCTGTCGATGGCCGGTGCCAAAGCCGCCATGCAGCGCCAGGACGTGTTGGCCAACAACCTGGCCAACGTCTCGACCAACGGCTTTCGCGCCGAGCTGCAGGCCTTTCGCGCCGTGCCGGTGCGCGGCGATGGTGCCAGCACGCGCGCCTATTCGCTCGAAACCACGATCGGCTACAACCCGAATCCCGGCCCCATCCAGCCGACCGGCCGCAACCTCGACGTGGCGATGCAGGGCAATGCCTGGCTGGCCGTGCAGGGGCTCGACGGCACCGAGGCCTACACAAGGGCCGGCGGCCTGGAGGTGAATGCCGAAGGCCTGCTGTCGCTGCGCAACGGCCTGCTGGCCCTGGGCGACGGCGGCCCGATCAATGCGCCGCCGAACTCGGAACTGCAGATCGGCAGCGACGGCACCGTCACCGCCAAGGGGCCGACCGGCCGACCCACCGCCATCGGGCGCCTGAAGCTGGTGACACCTGAAACCCCGCTGACGCGCGGCACCGACGGCCTGTTCCGCGCTGCCGATGGCGACCTGCCGGCCGACGCGACCGCCAAGCTGCAGGACGGCGCGCTGGAAAGCTCCAACGTCAGCGCCGTCGAGACCATGGTCAGCATGATCGCCGCCGCGCGCCAGTTCGAGCAGCAGATGAAGCTGCTGCAAATCGCCCAGACCCAAGGCCAGCAGTCGGCCAAGCTGCTGGGCACCACTTAAAGGAACGCCGCCATGATCCGCTCACTCTGGATTGCCAAGACCGGCATGGAGGCCCAGCAGACCCAGCTGGACACCATCTCGCACAACCTCGCCAACGTCGCCACCAACGGCTTCAAACGTTCGCACGCGGTGTTCGAGGACCTGATTTACCAGAACCTGCGCCAGACCGGCGCCAACACCACCGAGCAGACCGTGCTACCCACCGGCCTGCAGGTCGGCCTGGGCGTGCGCCCGGTCGCCACCTCGCGGGTGTTCAGCCAGGGCAATCTGCAGCAGACCACCAACAACCTCGATCTGGCGATCAAGGGCAGCGGCTTCTTCCAGATCCAGATGCCCGACGGCACCACCGCCTACACCCGCGACGGCAGCTTCCAGCTCGACGCCAACGGCCAGATCGTCACCAACAACGGCTACACCCTGCTGCCCGGCATCACCGTGCCGGCCAATGCGCAGAGCCTGACCGTCGGCCAGGACGGCACGGTCAGCGTCACAGTGCCGGGCCAGGCCACGCCACAGACGGTGGGCCAGATCCAGGTCGCCAACTTCGTCAATCCGGCTGGCCTGGATCCGCGCGGCCAGAACTTGTTCGCTGAAACCGCTTCCTCCGGCACGCCCAATGCCGGCGCCCCCAATGCCAATGGCCTGGGCGCGCTGCAGCAGGGCTTCGTCGAAACCTCCAACGTCAACGTGGTGGAAGAGCTGGTGCAGATGATCCAGACACAGCGCGCCTACGAGCTCAACTCCAAGGCCGTGCAGACCTCGGACCAGATGCTGCAAAAGCTCAGCCAGATCTAAGGAGCGCTTGCCATGACCTTGCGCCGCACCCTCACCTCACTGGGCCTGCTCGGCCCCGCCCTGCTGCTGGGCGGCTGCGCCAGCCTGCAGAGCCCGCGCGTCGAACTGCAGAGCACCCCCGTGGTGCAGCTGCCCCAGTTGCCCGCCGCGGCACCCAGCAATGGCTCGATCTACCAGTCGGTCAGCTACCGGCCGCTGTTCGAGGATCACCGCGCCCGCCTGGTGGGCGACACGCTGACGGTGCAGATCACCGAGAACATCTCCGCCACGCAAAGTTCGAGCAGCGCACTGGACAAGAAGGGCGAACTGGCCGGTGCCGTCACCGCCCTGCCCGGCATCGCCGCCAATTCCTTCGGCCGCGCCAGCGTCGGCGCCACCAGCGCCGCCACCAGCGCCGGCAAGGGCAGCAATGCCAATAGCAATACCTTCAGCGGCAGCATCACCGCGGTGGTCACGGCAGTCCTGCCCAATGGCCACCTGATGATCTCGGGCGAGAAGCAGATCGGCGTCAACGACAACGTGGACGTGCTGCGCTTCACCGGCCAGGTCGATCCGCGCGCCATCCAGCAGGGCAATGCCGTGCCGTCGGTGGCCGTCGCCAATGTGCGGGTAGAGCAGCGCGGACGCGGCTCCTACGCCCAAGCGCATGGAATAGGCTGGTTGTCCCGCTTCTTTTTAAGTCTTTCGCCCACTTAAGTTTGCCCAGAATCGGTCGCATAGGATTCCCGTGCGACCGCCATGCAAACCCCTCTGACCTCACTGCTGAAGCCCCTGATCTGGCTGGCCCTCGCCCTGGCGAGCACCCTGCCAGTCCAGGTTCAGGCTGCCCGCATCAAGGAAGTGGCCAGCGTGGCCGGCGTGCGCAGCAACCCGCTGACCGGCTATGGCCTGGTCGTCGGCCTGGACGGCACCGGTGACCAGACCACCCAGGCCCCCTTCACCGGCCAGAGCCTGCAGGCCATGCTGCAGCAGTTCGGCGTCATCCTGCCGCAGGGCATGACCATGCAGCCGCGCAATATCGCGGCCGTCATGGTGACCGCCCAGCTGCCGCCCTTCGCCCAACCCGGCCAGCAGCTCGACATCGCGGTCTCGTCGATCGGCAATGCCAAGAGCCTGCGTGGCGGCACACTGATCGCCACGCCGCTGCGCGGTGCCGACGGCCAGGTCTATGCCCTGGCCCAGGGCAATCTGATCGTCGGTGGCGCCGGCGCCTCGGCCGGCGGCTCCAAAGTCCAGATCAACCACCTGAGCGCAGGCCGCATCCCCTCGGGCGCCAGCGTCGAGCGCAGCGTGCCGACGCCGCTGCAGATGGGAGACAGCATCCAGCTCGACCTGAATGCGAGCGACTACGCCACCGCCCGCGCGGTGGCCCAGGCCGTCAACCGCGCCAAGGGTGCCGGCGTGGCCCAGGCCGTCGACGGCCGGGTGGTGCGCGTCAAGGCGCCCAGCAATCCGGACGAGCGCGTCAGCTTCCTGGCCGATCTCGAGAACCTGCCGCTGGAGCTGGCCGTGCCGGCCGCGCGCATCGTCATCAACGCCCGCACCGGCTCGGTGGTGATGAACCAGGCCGTCACGCTGAAGGCCTGCGCCGTGGCGCATGGCAGCCTGTCGGTGACGATCAGCACCACCCCCACGGTCAGCCAGCCCGGCCCCTTGTCAGGCGGCCAGACCACAGTGACCGAAAAGAGCGACATCTCGATCCGCCAGGAGCCCGGCTCCTTGATCCAGATGCCTGAAGGTGCCAAGCTGTCCGACGTGGTGAAGGCGCTGAACGCGCTGGGTGCCACGCCCCAAGACCTGCTGGCCATCCTGCAGGCGATGAAGACGGCCGGCGCGCTCTCGGCCGAACTGGAGGTGATCTGACATGGCCACCACGCCCTTCAGCCTGAATGCATCCACCACGCTGAGCACGGACACCCGCAGCGTCGAGTCGCTGCGTGCCGCCGCCGCGCGGGATCCCAAGTCCAGCATCCGCGAAACCGCGCGCCAGTTCGAATCGCTCTTCATGCAAGAGGTGATGAAGAGCATGCGCGCCTCGACGCTGGCGTCCGGCATGATGGACAACTCGGCCACCCAGATGGGCACCGAGATGCTGGACACGCAGTTCGCCGGCAAGATGACCGGCCTGCCCGGCGGGCTATCCGACGCGATCGCGCGCCAGCTGCAACGCCAGATGGGCATCGCTGACGACAAGGCCGAGGCCAGGACATTACAGCCGCTGCCAGCGCTGGCCAAGAAGAATGTGGCGCCGCATGTGCAGAGCTTCATCCAGCAGCACGACGATGCCGCCAAGGCGGCCGAAACGGCCACCGGCATTCCGGCCAGCTTCATGATCGCTCAGGCCGCCCACGAGTCGGGCTGGGGCCGGCGCGAGATCAAGATGCGCGACGGCAGCACCAGCTTCAATGTGTTCGGCATCAAGGCCACGAGCAACTGGAAGGGTCCGGTCGCCGAAGTGCAGACCACCGAATTCATCGACGGCAAGCCGCAGAAAGTCACCGCCAAGTTCCGCGCGTACGCCAGCTACGAGGAAGCCTTCAAGGACTACGCCCGACTGCTGGGCAACAACGCCCGCTACGCCGACGTGGTGGCCAAGGCCCAGAAGGGTGGCGGCGCCGAAACCTTCGCCCAGGGTCTGCAGAAGGCCGGTTACGCCACCGATCCCGAATACGCCAGCAAGTTGGCGCGTGTGATCAACACCACGGTGCGCGTGCAGCGCGCCCTGGCCTGAAGCCGCGCGGCGACAAGAGCAAGGAACAGCCATGGGAACCTCAGCACTGCTTTCACTGGGCATGCGCGCGATGTTCGCCAACCAGGCGGCATTGCAGACCATCGGCCAGAACATCGCCAACGCCAACACCCCGGGCTATTCGCGCCAATCGGTCGCGCTGACCACGCCCACCGGCCAGTTCACCGGCGCCGGCTTCTTCGGCAAGGGCGTACAGGTCGAGACGGTGACCCGCTCCTACAACGAGTTTCTGACCCGGGACGCGGCCAGCGCCAAGTCCATGGCCTTCATGGACTCGACCCGCTTCTCCCAGCTGCAGCAGCTTGAGAGCCTGTTCCCGCCCGGCGATCAAGGCCTGGGTCAGGCGGCCAACCAGTTTCTCAATGCGATGGTCGATGTGTCGACCCGCCCCTCCGACCCTTCGGCCCGCCAGGTGGTGCTGGGCCGCGCCCAGGAACTGGCTGCCCGCTTTTCCAATGCCGGCCAGCAGCTCGCCGAGCTGCAATCGGGCGTGGTCAGCGATCTGCGCGCCAATGTGGACGTGCTCAATCAGCTGGCCAAGCAGATTGCCACCGCCAACGACCAGATCGCCCGGGTGAATGGTTCGGGCCACACCGCCAACGACCTGCTCGACAAGCGTGACCAGCTGATCTCCGAGCTGAGCCAGTATGTGCAGGTCAGCACCCTGCCCTCGGACGACGGCACGATGGGCGTCTTCATCGGCGGTGGTCAGCGCCTGGTGCTGGGCTCGATCGCCCAGCAGCTCGAAGTCAGCGCCGACCCCTACGACAGCTCGCGCGCACAGCTCAACATCATCGAAGCCGCCGGCTCGCGGCCGCTGGACGAAAGCATCCTGACCGGCGGCTCGCTGGCCGCGCTGCTGACCTACCAGAACCGCGATCTGCAGGACGCCCGCAACCTGATCGGCCAGATGGCCATGGCCGTCTCGGAGCGTGTCAATGCGCAGCAAGCCCTGGGGATGGACCTGTCCTCGCCCGCCGGACTGGGCAGCCCGATGTTCGACTATGGTGACGCCCGCACACTGCCGGCCAAGACCAATGCGCGCAATCCGGACGGCAGCTTCGTCAGCACCCTGTCGGTGGAGATCGTCGATGCCACGCGGGTTCCGGCCGAGTCCTTCGAAGTGCGCCGCGATCCCAACAACCCGGCCGCCTACCTGCTGAGCATCCGCCCGGACGGACAGCCGGAATCGATGGATGCAGCCCAGGTCGAGACCCGCTACGGCCTGCGCCTGACGGATGGTGGCGGCCCGATGACCACCACCGACTCCTTCCTACTCGAACCCGTGGCCATGGCCGCGGTCGGCATGCGGCGCTCGCTGGATTCGCCGAACGGCATCGCCGCGGCATCGCCGGTGACCGCCGTCACCTCGATCAACAACAAGGGCACGGCCACGGTCGAATCCTTGTATGCCGTGAACGCCAACATCGAGTCCGTCGTCGACCCGGCTGCGCCCAAGGTGCCGATGCAGATCGTGTTCGGCGCGGTCGACCCGAGCGACAACAGCGTCAGCTACAGCGTGACAATGGCCGATGGCAGCGTGGTGAACGGCAACTGGAAGGCCGGCACCGCCATCGGCAGCTTTCCCCTGGCGGGCATCGATCTAGGCTTCGAATTGCGCCTGAACGGCGTGCCGCGCGACGGCGATGTGATCGATGTCGCGGCCACGGCCTTCGCCTCCAGCAACAACGGCAACGCCAAGGCCTTCTTGAACATGCAGAAGGAAGCCTTCGTCGGCCGCACCGTGGCGGCAGACGGCAGCGTCAGCCGCGGCTCCACCATCACGGACGCCTATGCGTCAGCGATGTCGGAGATCGGTTCGCGTGTGCAGGGTGCCGAGTACCTCAGTGGCGTGTCCACCGCGGTGGCCAGCAATGCCGAACAGGTGCGCAGCGGCAATGCCGGCGTCAACCTCGACGAGGAAGCCGCGCGCCTGATGCAGTTCCAGCAGGGCTACCAAGCCGCCGCCAAGGTGCTGCAGGTCGGACAGACTATCTTCGACGAACTGCTCAAGCTCTCGCAGCGCTGAAGCCGCTGAATAGAAACGCTCCTTCGGAGACTCGCCATGCGCATCAGCACCTCCAATATGTTCGACGCCAGCATCCTGACGCTGCAGCAGCGCCAGCAGCAGATGCAGGATGCCCAGCAGCGCCTGACCTCGGGCAAGCGCATCGAGAAGGCCAGCGACGACCCGACGGCTGCCGCGCGCGCCGAGCGCGCGCTGACCGCCATCGGTCGCATCGACGCCAACCAGCGCGCGCTGGAAGCCAGCCGCAACGGCATGCAACTCAGCGAGTCGGCCCTGGGCGACGCCAGCGAGTTGCTGCAGCAGGTGCGCGAGGCGGTGGTGGCCGCCGGCAATGCCAGCTACAGCGATCCGGAGCGCCAGGGTCTGGCCAGCAAGATCGCCGGCCTGCGCACACAGCTGCTGTCGATCGCTAACCGCAGCGACGGTGCCGGCGGCTTCCTGTTTGGCGGTCAGGGCTCGTCGGATCCACCCTTCCTCGATGAACCGACCGGCGTGCGCTACACCGGCACGCCGGGTGCGGTGCAGACCGGCAACCTTGAAAACTTCCCCTTGACCGTGGATGGCCGGCTGGCCTGGCTGCAGGCTCGCAGCGGCAACGGCACCTTCAGCACCAGCAGCCTGCCCAACACCGTCACCGGCCTGCCGGCCAAGACCTGGATCGACGCCGGCCGCGTGACCAACCCCTCGCAGCTGACCGGCAACGACTACCAGATCCAGATCTCCGGCAGCGGTGCTGGCGCCACCTACAACGTGACCAACACCACCACCGGCGCCGTGGTCAAGAGCGACACGTTCATTTCAGGCAAGTCGATCGAGTTCGACGGCGTGTCCGTGATCCTGTCCGGCGCCGCGGAAGATGGCGATGCCTTCAATCTGCAGGCCTCAGCGCCCGGTATGTCGGTGTTCGGTGTGATCGACCAGGCCATCACCGAGCTCAACAGCCCGCAGCGCAGCAGCATCCAGATTGCCCAGTCGAACTCCAGCCGCCTGCGCGACATCGATGCGGTGATGGTGAACCTACAGAATGTGCGCAGCCAGGTGGGCGAGCGGCTGAACAATCTTGACGGCAGCGAGCAGCGCATGGCCGACAACAAGTTGTACAACCAGAGCGAGCGCTCATCCGCCGAAGATCTGGACATGGTTCAAGGCATCTCCGATTTCCAGAACCAACAATCGGGCTACGATGCGGCCCTGAAGACCTATGCCATGGTGCAGAAGATGTCTCTGTTCCAGTACATCAGCATGTGACCCTTGATGACCCAACTCCATAGCATTCTCGGCACCCTGGCCCTGGGCTACGCGCCCATGATCGACCCCCAGCACATGGTGCTGGCCACACGTCTGACCGTCATTCCGCTGCGCCCTGATGCGCGCCCGGATGCCGCCGAATTGCTGGCCGCACTGGCCGAGGTCTGGCCTGAGGGCGGCAAGCCGGCCGTGCTGAGCGTGCTCAGCGAGAGCCTGCTCGAAGGCCTGCTGCAAAGCGAGCTCAGCAGCAATCTGATGCTGGAGCTTCCGGCCTTCATGATCAACGACGAACGTCTGCCGGCGCTGCAGGCCTTGAAGAAGCGCGGCGTGGCGCTGCTGCTCAAGGGCCGGCCGCTGAACGCGCTCTCACCCGAGATGCTCGGCTGCTTCAAGCAGTCGGTGATCGACCTGGACGATGATCGCAACAACCCGGCACCGGCCACGACTTTGCCCAAGCTGCAGTCGGCGGTGCGCGGCGCGGCCGATGTCGAAGACAGCTTCAAGCGCGGTGCCGTGGCCGTGCTGGGCTGGCCGGTTGAAGGCAGCTACGAGCCGCCCGAAGGCGCCCCCAAGACCGAGGTGCAGGCCGATCTGCAGGTGATCGTGCAGCTGATGTCCCAGCTCGATCAGGGTGAGGACATCGAGAAGCTCGAAGCCACGCTCAAGCGCGACCCCAGCCTGGCCTTCAAGCTGCTGCGCTATCTGAATTCGGCGGCCTTCGGACTGCCAGTGGAAGTCTCGTCCTTCCGTCACGCCATCATGCTGCTGGGCTATGCACGCCTGAAACGATGGCTGGCCCTGCTGCTGGCCACCGCCAGCAAGGACCATGCGA
The DNA here is from genome assembly GCA_013824165.1 of Methylibium sp. Taxonomy (GTDB): domain Bacteria; phylum Pseudomonadota; class Gammaproteobacteria; order Burkholderiales; family Burkholderiaceae_C; genus JACDQM01. The sequence continues at coordinate 71,929 of PNNH01000099.1, forward strand.
TGCGGCCGGTGATGTACGGCGCGCTGCGCCGCGGCCTGCTGATGGAAGAGCTGGCCAAGGGCATGGGTGACGCCGAGGCACGCGACGAGATGTTCATCTGCGGCCTGTTCTCGCAGCTCGACCACATGCTCAAGCAGCCCTTCGCCAAGCTGCTGCAGGCCATCCCCATGCCCGAACGCGTGCGCCAGGCGCTGGTCGAGGGCAGCGGCCCCTTCCAGCCGTATCTGGAGCTGGTGCGGGCGATCGAGTCGGAGTCGGTATTCGACTACCGCCAGGCGGCCGAGCAACTGATGCTGGGCGCCGAGGAAATCAACAGCTGCCTGCTGCGCGCACTGGCCAAGGCACAGCAGTTGGAGTGAGCGGGCTGTCGCAGCCCCTCATCTACACTCCAACGCGTGTCCCAAGCGCCGTCCCAGCTCCCCCTGCTGACCCATGATCTGGCTGCCTTGCGCAGCCTGATGGGCCAGCTCAGCGACCCGCTGCTGCTGCTCGATGCCGGCCTGCATGTGCTGGAAGCCAACACCAGCGCCTACCGCCTGCTGGGCCTCCAGGCCGACCGCAGCCTGCAAAGCCTGCGCACTGGCAGCGGCGGGCGCCTGCAGGACTGGCTGCGCCAGGCCACGCTGGCGCTTGACGGCGGACGTCGCGCGCCTGCCACCCCGACGCTTGCCTTGGCTGATGGTGGCCGCGCCCAGCTGAGCCTGCTGGCACTGCAAGGGGACGACGCCGCACGCTGGTTGCTGCATGCCCAGCCGGTGGCGCTCAAGCCCGGCCGCTCGGCCCGCCCCGCAGCCGCCAAATCGCCGGAGACGTTCGACGCCACCGGCGCCAGCAGCGAAACCGCCCCGCCGCTCGCCAGCGAAGCTCCGGCCTGGGCCGGCGAGCTGCTGCAGATCTTCTGGTCCTCGCCCTTCCCGGCCTTCGTGCTGGATGCTCGCCTGCAGCTGCAGGCGGTCAACCCGGCGTTTGCCGAGCTGTGCGGCCAGGCCGCCGAAGCGCTGGCCGGCCGCAGCCTTGGTGAGCTGCTGGGGGCGAGTGAGCGCGCCCGGCTGCTGGCACCGTCTCGGCCGGCCACACCGCCGATCGAGTTCCGCCTGCGCGATGCGCTGGGCCATGAGCGCAGCATGCGAAGCACACCGCATCTGATCAGCGCGCCAGGCCAGGCAACGCTGACGCTGTGTGTGCTGCAGGACTGCACCGCCGAGCTGGCCGCGCGCGAGCAGGCAGAGCGCGCGCAGGCCGAGATGGCGCAATGGTTCGAGCTCAGCCCGCTGCCGATGGTGCTGTTCGACGAAAGCGGCCTGCTGCTGCGCTCCAACAGTGCCTTTGCCGCACTGAGCCTGGCGCCGCCGGCCACGCTGCATGAGGCCAGCCCCGAGCTGCAGCACCTGCTGGCATGGTCGCAGCATCAGCCGCTACCGGCGCTGCAACAGGCACATGCCTCGGGACAGCCGCTCGTCACCCAGGCCGTGCTGATCGAACCCGGCGGCACCACGCGCTGGCTGCAAGGGCGCCTGCGTCCGGTGGCCAGCCTGGGCGGCAGCCAGCGCCGCTACATGGCCGTGCTGGAGGACCGCAGCCTGGAGCATGAGCGCGATCTGGCCCACCAGCAACTCGACGCGCTGATGGACACCGCCGGCGTCGGCCTGGCCACCTTCCAGCAGGATGCCGGCTGGCTGCGGCCGCGCGCGGTCAAAGCCAGCGGCAGTGGCCGTAACAGCCTGGCCGGCCTGCAAGGCGTCAGCCGCGACATCGTCGAGCCGGGCTCGCTGCCCGAGTTCGAACGCCTGCAGAAGGCGCTGAAGAGTGGCGACCGCATCGAGGTGCGTTATGCCGTGCGTCACCCCGAGCTGGGCCGGCGCTGGCTGCTCACCCGGGTGGAACCCGGCAAGCTGGCTTCAGGTCAGCGCACCACCTCGGTGGTGACGCTGGATCTGAGCGCCCAGCACCAGGCCGAGCGCCGCAGCGAGCAGTTGCTGCGCGAGCTGACCACCATCATGGACGGCGCCAGCCTGGGCCTGGCCTATCTGCGCGGCGCGCAGCTGCTGCGCTGCAACCGGGGCTTCGAGGAAATGCTGGGTCTGCCAGACGCGGTGGTCGCCGGCACGCCGGTGGCACAGCTGTTCGCCGCGCTGCCCGATCTGCGCCAGCAGGTGCTGACCGCGCTGCCGCGGCTGGCGGACAAACCTTTCGAGACCGAGTTCGTCCAGGTCGGCCGGCCGCGCTGGCTGTCGCTGAGCCTGCGGCCGGTGGCGGTCGGCGCCGAGGAGCAGCCTGAGACCATCGTGGTGCTCAGCGACATCAGCCGCCTGAAGACGCAGCAGGCCGAGCTGGAGAACCTGGTGCAGGACCGCGAGCTGATGTTCAGCCTGTCCGACGTGGGCATGGCCATCCTGCGCCAGGGCCACATCGAGCGCGCCAACGAGGCGCTGGCGAGCATGAGCGACTACCGCATCCATGAGCTCAACACGTTGGAGCACAGCCAGCTGTTCGAGTCGCCCGAGGCTTACCGCCATCTGCACGCCGAGATGCAGGCGGCGCTGGCTGAAGTCGGCCAGTGGCGTGGCGAGCGCCGCCTGCGTCGGCGCGACGGCAGCCTGCTGTGGGTGCAGGTCAGCAAGCGTGTGATGCGGCCGGGTGCGGTCGATGCCGGCGTTATTGCCACCTATGTCAATGTGGACGAGCGCTGGCGTGCCCAGCAATCGCTGATGCTGCAGACCGAGCGCGAGCGCGCGGTCCTGGACTCGGTGCTGGTGGGCATCGTCACCGTGGGCCGCGGCGGCATCGAATGGATGAACCGTTCCGCACGGCGCATGTTCGGCGGCGATCTGGCCACTTTCGCGGGCCAGCCGATCAGCCTCGTCGCCACGCCGGAGGCCGAGCATCCCTTCCGCCGCAATCGCTATCTCGACGAGCTGGCCGAAGGCCAGGCCGACACCTTCGAATGCCGGCTCAGGGGCCTCGACGGGCGCGAGTTCTGGGTGGTCGGCAATGCCGTCGTGACCAGCGACGAGGCTTCGGGCCGGCAGATCACCTACGCGCTGCTGGACATCGAGCGACGCCGTCAGGCCGAGGCGCAGACCTTGCAGGCCCAGGCCAGCCTGCGCCGCATCATCGAGGCGGCACCGCTGGCGATCAGCCTGTTCGACGCCAAGACCCTGCAGCTCGAACAGACCAACCAGGCTGCCGCCGCCCTGGCCGGCCGCAGCGAAGCAGAGCTGCTTGGCACCACGCCCGAGACCATGTTCGGCCCAGAACAAGGCGCCGTGGTGCGCCAGGACATGGAGGCGGCGCTGCAGGTCGATGCGGTCACGCAGCGCGAATACCGCTTCGACCTGGATGGCCAGCCGCGCCTGTGGGACGCGCGCTATCTGCACCTGGCCGGCATCGCCGGTCCCGATGGGCACACCGAGCCCGAGCAGCTACTGCTGGTGGCCAGCGACGTGACCGAGCAGCGCGCCGCCGCCGAAGCCCGCCTGGCAGCCGCGATCGCGCAGCGCGAGCTGCTGGTCAAGGAAGTACACCACCGCATCAAGAACAACCTGCAGGGCGTGGCCGGGTTGCTGCAGCAGATCGCCTCGCGGCGCCCTGAAGTCGCTGGCGTGATCGGCGAAGCGGTCGGCCAGGTGCAGGCCATCGCCCAGGTCTACGGTCTGCAGGTCGGCTCCGCCGGCCCCTTGCGCGTGCGCAGCGTGGTGGAGGCCATCGTCGGCTCGGTGCAGCGCATGTCGGGTCGCAGCATCCACTTCGAGATCGAGGACGCGTCGGCCAGGCTAGCGCATCGCTGGGCGCTGCCGGAGGCCGAGTCGATCCCGATCGCGCTGACGTTGAATGAGCTGCTGGGCAATGCGATCAAGCATGGTGGCGAGCAGTCGCCGGTCAGCTGCGCGCTAGTGTGCGAGCCGGGCCGGGTGCTGCTGCGCATCAGCAATGCCGGCCGGCTGCCCGAAGGCTTCGAACTGGCACGCGTGCCGGGCGGCGTCTCGGGTCTGGGCCTGGTGCGCGCCCTGCTGCCGCGGCGCAGCGCCAAGCTGACCCTGGTCCAGCAGGAGGCGCAGGTGCTGTGCAGCGTCGAGCTGCTGCCGCCGAGCATCACTTTGCTGGAGCCGCTCTAGACAGTGCTGTGGATGGCGCCGCGGCTGCTGTTGTTGCGACCACAGTCAGCGCCGGCGCCTGCTGGCGCGTTTCAGCGACAATGAATCCATACAAATGCCCGGCGTCACATGCCGGGCGCAGGCCGAGGGACACGCAAACGTGAGCACAAAAGGCAAGATTCTGGTGGTCGACGATGACCGGCTGGTGCTGGCCACGCTGGTGCACGGCCTGAGCCAGGCGGGCTTCGAGATCATCGATGCCGACAACGGCGATGACGCCATCCTGCTGGCCCGCGAGCACCGCCCCGATCTGGCCCTGCTGGACATCCGCATGGAAGGCATGAGCGGCTTCGACGTCGCCGCCTATCTGCGCGAGTACCTGCATGTGCCCTTCATGTTCCTGTCGGCCTTTGCCGACGAGGAGACCGTGGCCAAGGTCAAGGAGCTCGGCGCGGTGGCCTATCTGGTCAAGCCGCTGGACATCCACCAAATCGTGCCGGCCGTCGAGGCCGCCTTCGCCAATCGACCAGCGCGCCCGGTGGCGCCGCCGCAGCCGGCCGAGCGACTGGCCGCTGGCGGCGAGGCGGCGCTGGCACAGCTGGTGCCGATGGCCGTGGGCGTGCTGATGCACCGCTATTCGCTGTCGCGCCAGGAGAGCCTGCAACGCCTGGAGAAGCTGGCCGAATCCGAGGGCCGCAGCCTGACCGAGGCCGCGCAGCGGCTGGTCGAGGCGGTCGAGTTGCTGGCGATGCCGGGGCGTTAAAACGCAACGGCGCCCCTGTCAGCCGCCGTTGTGGCCCGCGCTCATCGCAGCGTGAAGAAGAAACGGGCGCCCTTGCCCACTTCGGCCTCAGCCCAGATCTCGCCGCCATGGCGGTGCACGATGCGGCGCACCGAGGCCAGGCCCACGCCGGTGCCTTGAAAATCACTGGCGCTGTGCAGGCGCTGGAACACGCCGAACAAGCGTTCGGCAAAGCGCATGTCAAAGCCGGCGCCGTTGTCCGCAATCATGTAGACCAGTTGACCGCCTTGCTGCTGGCGCTCGAAGCGGATCTCGGCCTGCGCACATTTGCTGCTGTACTTCCAGGCATTGCCCAGCAGGTTCTCCAGCACCATGCGAAGCAGCGTCGGGTCGCCCTGCACCAGCAGATCCGGCTGCACATGGACGCTGACCTGGCGCTCGGGCGCGCTGCGGCGCAACTCGTCGATCACCAGTTCGGCCAGCTGTGACAGCGGCACCGGCTGATGCTGCAGCGGCTGCGAAGACAGGCGCGTCAGCGACAGCAAGGAATCGATCATGCTGTTCATGCGCGCCGCGGCACCCATCACGCGGTCGAGATGGTCGTTGCCGATGCGGTCGAGCAGGCGGCCGTAGTCTTCCTTGAGAATGCGGGCGAAGCCCTCGACCACGCGCAAGGGTGCGCGCAGGTCGTGCGACACGGTGTAACTGAACGATTCATGCTCGGCCCGCGCCACCTCTGCCGCCTCGCTGGCCAGTGTTGCCGGCATGGTGTCGAGCGCGCCTTGCGGCCACAGGCTGAGCAGGTGCATCGCGACCGAATGGCCCGGCACCGGCGACAGGCACAACCACCAGTTGCTGCAGGACAGGCCCTGTGTCGCCCCTGGCGCGCAGGCGGCCTCGCGGATCTCGGCCGGCAGCCCGTCCAGACAGGCCAGCCAGGACTGGCCGCGCAACTCGTCCGCTGGCACGCCCATCAGCTGCGCGGCAGCCCGGTTGAGCTCGCTCAACACCGCACCGCGCCCAGGCTCCTCGGCCAGCAGCCAGGCCGGACCGGGCAAAGCGTGGATCCAGTCGGTGCTGCCGGTCTTGTCGCCAGGGGCCGGCAGCGCGCTGGCGGCGGCGGCCGTCTCCGGGCGGCGCGCCTCAGCACGGTCCCCCGGCATGGCCGGACGGGCCGTCCCGACGAAACCGGCGAAGCGGCCCGACGCATCCTGGCGGGCGACGCCGCGCAACCACCAGTGCCCCGAGAACTGGGCAGCCGCACCCGCGTCCACCCGGCCGTGCACCAGCACCTCGCCAAAGTTGGCCTGCTCCTGCAGACGTTGCAGCAATGAGGCATCGCTGCCATCGGAAAGACCGAATCGCTCCCACAAGGCCTGTGTCGCTGCGGCGCCGACCCAGGTTGATGCGGGGGCCGCCTGCGGCGCCTGCCAGCGCACCAGATGGTGCTCGGCATCGGTCTGCCACTGCCAGTCGTCCTGGAGCTGCGTCAGCAGGTGCGCCTGGCAGCGCGCCTCACGCAATGCCTCGCCCATGCGTTCCCGCGTCAGGCGCACGCCCACATGCCATCCGATCGCGGCACAGGCCAGCAAGAGCAAGGCCAGGCCGAGACCCGCGAGCAGCGCGATCACAGCGACCGGCAGGCTGCCCGGCGTCAGCCCGAGCATCCAGCCCAGCGTCAGCACCAAGCCCAGCAAGGCGACTGCAACGAGCACCCCGATCCAGGGTCTACGGCGCGCGGCCGGGCGTGCATCGCTGAGGCTGTTCATGCAAAGCATTGTAAGGAGCCGCAGCGCTGCTCAAGTCGAGCCTGCAGCGGCCGATATCAACGGACCGTTGCCCCCGCCCATGCAAGCCCGCTCGCCGCTCCCTGCCCACTTCGCCCGCCCCTTCGCAGCGGGTGTCGCGCTGCCCTTGCAGCGGCGGGCCGAAGGCGCCGCGCCAGAGCGCTGGCTGCCGGAGCTAGCGCGCTCGGACAAGCATGCGAACGGCCGCAAGCCGCATGAAATCAGCCCCACGGCCGCACCGGCGGCATGCGCGTGGACCACTGACCCAAGGCTTACAGCAGGTCCGGTTCGCCCCGATGCGCGAGCACGGTCCCGGGCCCGGCAATAATCGGGCGCTAGAAGTGCAAGCTCCCCTGAGGAACCAGGCTCCAAGAGATGCTCTGAAAATGTCAACACAGCCCGAACTGATCCCCCCGCCGAGCGCGGGCGCCGTGCTCGACGCACAGGCGCTGCAGCGTCTGCGCGATCTTGACCCGAATGGCAGCAACAAGCTGCTGGAGCGTGTGGTTCAGGCCTTCTCCAAGTCGCTGGACCGGCTCTTGCCCGAGCTGGAACAGGCGCGCGCCGCCGGGCTGGATCTGGCCGTGGTGCGGCATGTCAGCCACACGCTGAAATCTTCGTCGGCCAGCCTGGGCGCGTTGGAATTGTCACAACGATGTGCAGAAATCGAGACCATGGCGCGCAACGGCCAGACCGAGGGCTTGGACAAGCTGCTTGACGCCATGCATGATGAGCTCGGTCGAGCGCGGATCGCGCTGGCCGAGTTGTTGATCCCTTCGCCATGAATGCACTGAATCCAGGCCCAGAACATGATCTCCCCGAGCAGCCGCGCGTGCTGCTGGTGGATGACGACGAGGTCAACCTGCTGCTCACGGCGGTTGCCTTGCGGGAGCGCGGCTTTGACATCACCGAAACCAGCAGCGGCGAGCAGGCGCTGAGGATGATGTCCGAGTGGAGCCCCGACGTGGTGGTGCTGGACGCGCTGATGCCCGAGCTGGACGGCTTCGAGACCTGCTTGCGCCTGCGGGCCATACCGGGTTTCGAGTCCATCCCGGTGCTGATGCTGACTGGCCTGGACGACGAGGCCTCGATCAATCGCGCCTACCAGGTCGGTGCCACTGACTTCTTCGTCAAGTCCACCCAATGGAGCCTGCTGGCCGGGCGCCTGCGCTATCTGCTGCGCAGCTCCCGCACCCGCATCGAACTGGAGCGCAGCAAGGCCAGGCTGGCCAGGGCGCAAGACCTGGCCCGCATGGGCAGTTTCGAATGGCACAAGGGCACGGGCGGTTTCGCACTGGCTGCGGAAGCGCTGCGCGTGATCGGCCTGGGCGCGCATGACTCGCTCGATTTCATCGGCGCGATGCGCATGGTGCCGCGCGACGAGCGCAAGCTCTTCCTGCACCTGCTGCGTGACGTGCTGGCCCACAACTCGGTGCTGGTGACCGATCTGTCGGTGACGCTGCTGGATGGCCGGATGCGCGTCATCCACATCGAGGCCGAGCCTGAGTTCAACGAGCACGGCAACACCAGCGGCTATACCGGCGTGCTGCAGGACGTCACCGACCGGCGCATGGCCGAGGACAAGATCCGCCAGTTGGCCAACTTCGATTCGCTCACCGGCCTGCCCAATCGGCGGCAACTGATCTGGCGCACCGAGCGCGCGCTGGAACAGGCTCGCCGCATGGGCCATGAAGTGGGCCTGCTGCTGATCGATCTGGACCGCTTCAAGGTCATCAACGACACGCTCGGCCATGCTGCTGGCGATGAGCTGCTGGTGGAGGTCGGCCGGCGCCTGCGCAGCTGCGTGCGCCACTCGGATCAGGTCATCGAAGGCATGCTGGAGTCAGTGGGCGGGCGTTCGCACCGCACGCTGGAAGCCGTCGGGCGCCTGGGCGGGGACGAGTTCGTCGCCCTGCTGCCGGAAGTGGCTGATGAGCGTGACGCGGAGCGCGTCGCCAGCCGCGTGCTGGAAGCCATGCGCGAGCCCATCTTCATTGCCGGACAAGAGTGCTTCGTCACGGCCAGCGTCGGCATCGCAATGTATCCGCGCGACGGACTCACCACGGCCGAGCTGCTGCGCAATTCAGACGTGGCCATGTACGCGGTCAAGACCCAGGGCCGCAACGCCTCAGCTTTGTACACCCCCATGTTGTCCGGCCGCGGCCGCGAGAACCTGGAGCTGGAAAGTGCGCTGCACAAGGCCATCGAGCGCGGCGAACTGGTTCTGCATTACCAACCCAAGATCGATGTCCGTGCGGCCCGCATGGTGGGCGCCGAGGCGCTGATGCGCTGGCAGCGCGGCAACACCCTGGTGCCGCCAGGCGACTTCATCCCGCTGGCCGAGGAAACCGGCCTGATCGTGCCGCTGTCCGAATGGGCGCTGAAGGAAGCGGCGCGCCAGGCCAAGGTCTGGCAGCTGAACTTCGGCTTCTCGGACTCGATCGCCGTCAACCTGCCGAGCCGCCTGTTCGAACGTTCGGATCTGGTCGAGCACATTCACCAGTGCGTCAGCGCGTATGGCGTGCCGCACCGCGCGATCCAGCTGGAGATCACCGAAACCGGACTGATGAAGGACTTGCAGAGCGTGATCCCGGCCCTGCACCGGCTCAACGAGGTCGGCGTCGAAATCTCGATCGACGACTTCGGCACTGGCTACTCCTCGCTGGCCTACCTGACCACGCTGCCCATCTCCGAGGTCAAGATCGACCGCAGCTTTGTGCGCGATCTGGGCATCACGCCGCAGAGTTCGGCCGTGGTCACCGCCATCATCGCGCTGGCCCGCTCGCTGGGCCTGCGCGTGATCGCCGAAGGCGTTGAGACCTTGCGCCAGATGGAAGAGCTGCACCGCCTGGGTTGCAGCCTGATGCAGGGATTCCTGTTCAGCCGGCCGCTGCTGCCTGACGACCTTGAGCGCTGGCTGGCGCAAACCGTGCTGCCGCGCAAGGCGCCCTGGATCGCCCAGGCAAGTGCCGAGGACATGCACGGCCCCAATGGCAACGGCCAGCGCCCCATCGGCGGCAGCCTGCGCTAACCCGATTTAGAGCGCCCAAGCCATGGATGAGAACCGCCCTGCCCGCGCCAACTCGGCAATGCCCCCGGCCCAGGTGGCCAAGGCAGCGCTGCGCCGCCTGGCCCTGAGCAAACAGGAACCCACGCCGGAGAACTACGCCGCAGCCTATGCCGCTGAATCGGGTGCAGCGCCCGCGGCGACGGGCGCCTTGCCGGAGAGGGCGCAGACGGTGCTGACCAAGTTGGCAACCCTGGCCATCAGCGATCTGCAATCGCGCGGCGAGATCGCCCAACTGCTGCGCGAGGCGCGCTGGGACGATCTGCAACGCCGCCTGGAGTCCTTGCAGTCCGGCGCCTCCGCACAGGCCGAAGCGCTGGCGTCGACCGTGGAGCGCTTGGTGCGCGGGCTTGAGCGCGGCGGGCGCCAATGGACGGTCGCGCGCAAGAAGGACGGACTGCAGCGCGTGCTGGAAAGCAACCGCAGCGATGTGCAGCGCCTGCTCGCCCGCTTGCAGCAGATGGTGCAGAGCTGGGACAGCGATGTGGCCGATGCCAGCATCACGGTCAGCGGCGACGACGGCAGCGGCGATGCCGACGAGGCCAATGCGGGCGCTCCCAGCCAGTTTTTCACCGACACCGAGTTTGCGGCGGACCTGGAGGGCAAGGCTGCACGCCTTCCCGATGCCAGCGGCAAGGCGGTGCAGCCGGTCGCCTGGACGCAGATCTCAGGCAGCCTGCAGGCCACCGTCAGCCATGCCTTGCACAACGCCCAAGCTGCGCAGGAGCCGGACAGCCTGGTGGACGATCTGCTGAGCGAGCTGCTGTCTGCTCAGGCCGAATTGGCGGCCCATGGGGCCGATGCCCAGCGCGCGCTCGCGATGGAAGCGCTGTGCCAGCGCGCGCGCCGGCTGCTCGACCATCGCCAGCACCTGTTCGGCGAATTGGGCCTGCTGTGCCGAGAGCTCAGCAGCAGCCTGGTCGATCTTGCCGAGGATGATTCCTGGGCGCGCGGCCAGTGCGAGGCCATGAACCAGACCCTGGAGACTGGCCTGTCGGCGCGCGGCGTGCGCTCGGTGTCGGAGCTGCTGACCAACACCCGCGAACGCCAGCGCACCCTGCGCGACGAGCGCTCCAAGGCGCGCGACTCGCTGAAGTCGCTGATCCACAAGATGCTGGCCGAACTCGGTGAGCTGGGCGCGCATACCGACCGCTTCCAGGACAGCGTGGGCCGCTATGCCGAGGTGATCGAGAAGGCCGACTCGCTGGAAAGCCTGACCGGCGTGGTGCGCGAGATGGTCGAAGAGAGCCGCAGCGTGCAGGCTCTCGTCCGCGAGACACAGCAGCGACTCTCTACCGAGCATGAGCGTGCCGCGCAACTGAACAAGCGCGTGGGCGACCTTGAGGACGAACTGCGCCGCCTGTCCGAGGAAGTGCAGACCGACCAGCTGACACAGATCGCCAACCGGCGTGGCCTGATTGCCGCCTTCGGCATCGAGCAGGCCAAGCAGGAACGCGAAGGCAGCCGCATTGCGCTGGCGCTGCTGGACATCGACAACTTCAAGAAGCTCAACGACACGCTGGGCCATGCGGCGGGAGACATGGCGCTCAAGTCGCTGGCCGAGCGGGTGTCACAGCTGCTGCGGCCCGGCGATCTGGTGGCGCGCTACGGCGGCGAGGAGTTTGTGCTGATGCTGCCGGCCACGCCACTGGACGAGGCGCAGGCGGTGCTGACGCGGCTGCAGCGCTCCTTGTCGGCGGCGCTGTTCATCCACGAGGGCAAGGACGTTTTCGTCACCTTCTCGGCTGGCATCACGCTGTACCGACCGGGCGAGACGCTGGAGGTCGCGCTGGACCGGGCGGACGTGGCTTTGTATGAGGCCAAGCACACGGGGAAGAACAGGGCCTGCGTGGCGCCTTGAGTTCGCCTCGTTCTGGTGTTGCTGGCGCTATCCGCGATTGGGGTTGGCTGCGTTTGAGAGAGCGCCAGCCAAGCCACCAATAGCGGCAAAAGGCTTCAGAAGTTGAACGCCAACCTCAAGCCACCCCAGTGCCGCCCCGCCACCGAGATCGGCGCCGAAGCCTCCTTGAGCAGCACGAACTTGCCGCCACCCATATCGCGCCGGTAGGTCTGCAGCAGGAAGGGCCGTTGATTGCGCGCCGAAGCCAGGCCGGTGCGGTCATTGAAGATGCGACGGTAGCGGCTGTTGGCCGTGTTCCAGACCACATCGCCGGCACGCTGCGGCTGGCAGTATTTGCGGTTGTGCGCGGCCACATAGCCGTTGCGGTCTACCGCGATGCAGAACACCACCTTGTCGCTGAGGCTCAGCAGGCGCTCCTGCACCTGCGGGAAAAGCCGGTCAGCCAGTTCGACAAAGGCAGTCTGATGTTGGGCCGGATTGGTGCCGGCGATGGGCCGGTACTGCTCATCGAACAACTGGTCCAGCCGAATCGCGCCGCTGGCCACTGCCTGTTCAAGCAGACTGCTGACGTCAGCCGCAGCCTGCTGAGCGCCGCGGATGTACATGGAGTCGTCGATTTCAACGCCCGACTCGGCGATCTGCTCGATCAATGCTTCGGACAGGCGCAGAAAGCGGTCGCTGCAGGCAAATGCGGTTTGCAAGCCGCGGATCACCTGCTGCACTTCGCCCTCCAGCACCGCCGCCCGCTCGTTCAGGCTCGCACTGGTGTTGCGGCTTTGCTCGGCAGACGCCGCAATCAGGCTCACATCCTGCTCGACCAGGGCAAAGGCGCTGTGGATGCTGCTCTGGTTCTTGCCCTGGCTCGCATCGGCGCGCAATTCGCGGCTGAAGGTTTCGACGCGAGCGTCCAGCGCCACGATGGAACCGATGATGGCCTTGGACGACGCCTCGACCTGGCCCGCCAGGTCCTTGACCGCATCGGCCACCACCCCAAAACCGCGGCCCGCCTCGCCGGCGCGTTTGGCCTCGACCGAGGCATTGAAGGCCACCAGCCGGGTTTGCAAGGCAATCTTGGTGATGGCTGCGGCCGCATCCGACACACTGCGCAGCGTCTGCACGATGCCGCCGACTTCCTCGCCCACATGGGCCAGCGCGGCGCGCGCCTGCGCCACGGCGTCGCGGGTCTGTCCGGTGGCAGCGCCGATAGCTTGCTGGGCGCTCTGCACCTGCCCCAGTTGCTCCGCCAGGGCATGCATCGCATGGCCCTGCGACTCCACGGCCTTCTGGGTGTCCTCAAGCACACCGCGCACTTCAGCGGCATCACGCCCCAGCGTGGAAACCATGCTGGAGAGTTTCTTGACGGTGCCTAGCGCCTTGCGCTCGGCATCAGCGACTTCGGTCAGCAGTGCGGGCGCACTCTCTGGCAACCCGCGCCTGCGCAAGCGATCGAACATGGCTCTTGTCTCCTGGCGACCGTGCAGCTCGTTGTGGCTGCTTCGGGTGTCCTCACCAGTCGCGCAGCTTAACGCGCAAGCGTGCAATCGCCTGGCTATGCAACTGGCAAACCCGTGACTCTGTCACTTTTAAGACAGCGGCAATCTCTTTCAGGTTCATGTCATGTTCGTAATACATGGACATGACGAACTGCTCGCGCTCCGGCAGGTTCTTGATGGCGGCCACCAGGGCCTCGCGCATGCGGTGATCCTGCAGCAGGGCCATCGGGTTGCTGGCCGTGTCGGCCACGTGGCGGTCGAGGTAGTCCTCGTCGCCCTCGTCGCCCGACATGTCTTCCAGGAACACCAGCTGCGTGCCGCGCACCTTGGACAGCAGGTCCTGGTACTCACCCAGGCTGACGCCCATCTCGGCGGCAATCTCGCTTTCTTGCGGCGCGCGGCCCAGGCGCTGTTCCAGCTTGTGCACGGCGCTCTCGATGGAGCGCTGCTGGCGGCGCGTGCCGCGGCTCATCCAGTCGCCGCCGCGCAACTCGTCGAGCATGGCGCCGCGGATGCGCTGGGTGGCGAAGGTTTCGAACTGCACGCCCTGCGCCGCATCGAAGCGCGACAGCGCATCGGTCAGGCCGATCAGCCCGACCTGGATCAGATCATCCAGCTCCACATTGGCCGGCAGCTTGGCAATCATCTGATGGGCAAGCCGTCGCACCAGCGGGCTGTGCTGGCGGATCAGGGAGGAGTTATCGAGGCGACCTTTGGCGGTATACATCATCAGCTCCAGCGGCTTTTCAGAGGGCAGCGACAGCGTCGGTACGGGACTTGCGCAGCAGCGGACGCAACGGCATCGCATCGGCCGGTGCCTCCAGCATCGCCCCAGGGGGCGCGGCCATCAGCAACTCGCGGGCCAGGTAGCGCAACTCGGGCGCCATCGGCGCCGAGGCCGGCTGGCGCGGGTCCATGCAGGCCCAGTCGCGCAGCACCGCACCGAGGAAGCCATCGGCACAGGAGCTGATCTGCTGGGCAATTCGTTCGGCCAGACGCAGCTGCGGCGGGCAGGCCATCAGCAGGCTGTAGACCATCAGGCCGGCGCGCTGCGACAGCCACTTCATGCCGGCATACGCGTGCGTGACGCTCTGGGCATCGGTATCGGCCAGCAGCACCGGGCGCACTTCGCGACTGGCCAGCATGCGCGCCAGCTCGGCGGCGCTGGCGTGCAGCAGCACGACATCCGCAAACGGTGCGGCATCGGCCACGACTTCAAGGAACTGGGCGGCCGAGCCATGGGCATTGATGTGGCGCAGCGGCAGGCCGCGTGCGGCCAGGTAGGAGACATGCGCGGACAGGTGTTCGACGCAGGCCCCCAGGTCCACTTGCGCCAGCTCGGTCGGCTGCGGCGACATCTCGCCGGCATCAACCACCAGCGTGTGCAGGCCAAGTTCGGCGAACGCGGCGCACAGGCCTTCGAGCAGCACGCCGGAGCTCAGCACATGCGGGTTGCTCAAGACCGGGATGTAGCGCACGCGGGAGCTGGCGAACAGGCGGCGCAGACCATCGGCTTGGTCTTGCACGGGATTGGGGCGGAAGGCGTCACGCATGGCTGGCTGCTGCTTCGTGTTCAGAAAGCGCCCAGGGCCGAGGGCTGGGCGGCGGCCAGCGCAGGACCGCCGGCGAAAATCAGATTGATGTCGGCGCTGTCCAGGCGCCAGGCCGCGGCGGCCGTGCTGCGCAGTGCGCGCTGCACCAGGGCCGGGGCCGACAGGCGGTGCCAGTCTTCCGGCACGCGCTGGCCGTTGGTGACGCCCAGCACCTTGAGCTTGTGGCGGATCAGGGTATCCAGCGCCGGCGCCAGCTTGACGGCTTCGTCGATCTTGGACAGCACCACGCCCTGGCACTCGGAAGCGCGCCAGGCCAGGGCCACGTCTTCGATGGTCTCACCTTGCTGGGCGGCGTTCAGCACCAGGATCTTGCGCAGGCTGCGGTGCGACAGCATGTCCAGCAGCTCGGCCGTGCGGCTGTCGCGCTGCGCCATGCCGGCGGTATCGATCAGCACCATCTTCTTGCCCGCCAGCAGGTCCAGCAGATCCTCCAGCGAGGTGCGGTCGTGCGCGGTATGCACCGGCACGCCGAGGATGCGGCCATAGGCGCGCAGCTGCTCGTGGGCGCCGACACGATAGGCATCCAGCGTGATCAGGCCCAGCTGCCCCGCACCGTGGCGGGTGGCGAAAGCGGCGGCGATCTTGGCCGTCGTCGTGGTCTTGCCCACGCCGGTGGAGCCGATCAGCGCGAACACGCCGCCCTGCTCTTCCAGCGGCGGGCTGTTCTCATCAGTGATCAGGTTGCGCGACAGCACATTGGCGGCCCAGCCCATTTCGTCGGGGGCGCCTTGCTTGAAGTCGGCCGGCAGGCTTTCGGCCAGCTTGCGCACAAGAGCGGGCGAGAAGCCCACGTCCAGCAGCTTTTGTGTCAGGCGGGCCTGCGCGGGTTGGCGCTGCAGCTTCTCCATGAAGGCCAGGGCGCCGAAGCGCTCCTCGATCAGGCCCTTCACCTGGCGCAGCTCGTTCATCATGTCCTGCTGGTCGCGCCGGCCAGAGCCTTGGGCCAGCTCGGGCATTTCACGCGACAGCGTGCCCTGCGGCACACGGATCTCGTCACGCAGCACCGGCGGCGCCGAGCGAGCCGGGGCCGGTGGCGGGCTGGATTCGGGGCGGCGCGGTGCCATGGCCTGCATCGCAGCTTCAGCACGCTGCTTGCGCAAGTTCGCCAGCGAAGCCACGCCCTCGGGCGGCAGTTCCGGCTGCTGCGCGGCAGCCGTCGCGGCGTCCAGGCTGGGTTCGGTGCGGCCGCTGAGTTCGGCTTGGCGGCGCTTGAGCATGCGCTCGCGCACATAGTCCTGGAAGGACAAGGTGCTCATCGCCAGCGCCTGCACATCGTCATTGACGTCGACATTGGGCACCTGGCGTGCCGCACGCTCGGCCAGTCGGCCGGCCTTGGCGGCGGGCGCCTGCGCAGCCGCAGCGGGGCGGGCCTGCACGCGGCTGGGCGCGCTGACCTTGGGCGCCTGGGCGGCCACTTTCTCGATCTGGGACATGCCCTCGGGGGCCATCGCCAGCACCTCGACGCCTTCGGCGCAAGGCTTGTTGGACAGCACGACGGCATCGTCGCCAAAGGCCTGGCGAACCAGGGCCATGGCCTCCCGGGAGGTGCGGGCGGTAAAGCGCTTGACATTCATGCCGTGCCTCCGATGATCGAGCCGATGCGGATGGTGTGGGTTTCAGGAATCTCGCTGTGCGCCAGCACCTTCAGGCGCGGCGCAGCGCGCTTGAGCAGGCGCGCCATCGGTGCGCGGATGGCATCCGGCACCAGCAGGCAAGCCGGCACACCCCGGTCTTCCTGCGTCTGACTGGTTTCGGCAGCACTGCGGGCCAGCGTGTCAGCCACGCCCGGGTCGAGTGCGGCGCCGTGGGGCGAATTCAGGGCCTGGGTCACCAGGCGCTCCAGCTCGGGCTCCAGCGCAATCACATCCAGCTCCTTCACGGGGCCGTAGATCTGCTGGACGATGGCGGGGGCGATGTGGGTACGGATACGGCGGGCCAGCTCGGCCGGGTCGCTGACCACGGCGGCGTTCTCGGCGATGGACTCGACGATGGAGCGCATGTCGCGGATGTGCACGCCCTCCTCCAGCAGCAGCTGGAGAACTCGTTGCAGTGTGGCGATGCCGACCATTTTGGGTATCACGTCTTCAATCAGTTGCGGGGCCTGCTTGGTGAGGTGTTCCACCAGCTGCTGGGCTTCCACCCGACCCAGGAGACGGGCCGCGTGGACTTGCATCAAGTGTGAAAGATGGGTCGCCACGACGGTCGAGCAATCAACCACGGTAAAGCCCGCCATTTGGGCCATATCCCTCTGGCGATCCTCGATCCAAACCGCGGGCAGGCCGAAGGCCGGATCGGTGGTCTGGGTGCCGATCAGCTTCTGGTTGGCATGGCCCGGATTGATCGCCAGCCACATGCCGGGGAAGGCCTCGGCCTCGCCGATGACGGCACCGCGCAGCGTGATGCGGTACTGGCTGGGGCGCAGCTCCAGGTTGTCACGGATGTGCACTGGCGGCGGCAGGAAGCCGACTTCCTGCGCGAACTTGCGGCGAACGCCCTTGATCCGGCTGAGAAGATCGCCTTCCTTGCTCTTGTCCACCAAGGTGATCAGGCGGTAGCCGACTTCCAGGCCCAGCGTGTCAACCGGCACCAGATCGTCCCAGCTGGCCTCGACATTGGCCTCAGGCGCAGCACTGGGCAGGGCCGGCGCCTTGGCGGCGGCTTCGGCCGCCTGCTCCTTGCGGCGCAGCCACCAGGCGGCATAGCCCAGCGCAGACGCGATCAGCAGGAAGACCAGGTGCGGCATGCCGGGGATCACACCCAGCAGGCCGATCACGCCAGCGGTGATGGCCAGCGACTTGATCGAGCCGAACACCTGGCGACCGATCATCGAGCCGATGTCCTTGTCCTTGCCGACACGCGACACCACCATGGCGGCGGCCACCGAGATCAGCAGACCCGGGATCTGGGCCACCAGCGCATCGCCGACCGCCAGCAGGATGTAGGCATCCGCCGCCTGCCCGGCCGACAGTCCGTGCTGGACCACGCCGATGATGAAGCCGCCGATGATGTTGATGAACAGGATCAGGATGCCGGCGATCGCATCGCCGCGCACGAACTTGCTGGCACCGTCCATGGAACCGAAGAAGTCCGCTTCGTCGGACAGTTCGGCGCGGCGGCGCTTGGCCTCCTTCTCATCGATCAGGCCGGCGTTCAGGTCGGCATCCACCGCCATCTGCTTGCCCGGCATCGCATCCAGCGTGAAGCGCGCGCCGACCTCGGCGATGCGCTCGGCGCCCTTGGTGACCACGATGAAGTTGATCACCACCAAAATCGCGAACACGATCAGGCCGACCGCGAAGTTGCCGCCGATCAGGAAGTGGCCGAAGGCCTCGATCACCTGACCGGCAGCGCCCGGCCCGGTATGACCTTCCAGCAGCACAACCCGGGTGGAGGCCACGTTGAGCGACAGGCGCATCAGCGTGGTCAGCAGCAGCACGGTCGGGAAGGCGGCGAAGTCCAGCGGCCGCAGCATGTGCGAGGCCACCATCATCACCATGATGGCCATGGCGATGTTGAAGGTGAAGAACAGGTCCAGCACGAAGGGCGGCAGCGGCAGCACCATCATCGACAGGATCAGAATCACCGCCAGCGGCGCCCCCAGGGCGCTGATCACCGCGGCACGCGGACCCAGCAAAGCCTGCACTTGAGCCATCAGCGCATTCATGCCTCATCCTCCAGATCGTCGTCGCCGTCGCGCTTTGGCACCGGCTTGTTGTGCGGGTCGAGCTCGGGCGGCACCGGCGGATTCGGCATGACGGGCGTCGCGCCACGGCCGGCCATCGCGGCCTTGAGCTGATAGACATAGGCCAGCACCTGCGCCACGGCGGCGAACAGTGCGGCGGGAATCTCGCGATCCAGTTCGGCATGGGCATAAAGTGCCCGCGCCAGCACCGGTGACTGCAGCACCGGCACCTTGGCATCGGTGGCCAGATCGCGGATCTTCATGGCCAGCAGATCGGC
Source organism: Methylibium sp. (assembly GCA_013824165.1). Lineage (GTDB taxonomy): Bacteria > Pseudomonadota > Gammaproteobacteria > Burkholderiales > Burkholderiaceae_C > JACDQM01. The sequence continues at coordinate 90,546 of PNNH01000099.1, forward strand.
GCCCTTGGCCACCACCTTGGGCGCGGCCATCTTGCCTTCCTCGTACTTCAGCGCGACGGCATAGTGGGTCGGGTTCATGACCACCAGGTCGGCCTCGGGCACGGCGGCCAGCATGCGGCGCTTGGCCATCTCGCGCATCTTGGCGCGCATCTTGGCCTTGATCTCCATATTGCCTTCCTGCTCCTTCATCTCCTTCTTCGCCTCCTCGCGCGACATGCGCAGGCGCTTGAGGAAGAGATGACGCTGCAGGGGCACGTCGATCACGGCAAACAGGGCCAGCGCCAAGGCCACCAGGCCCAGGCCACCCATCAGCTGCTGGCCGGCATAGGCCAGTGCCGCCGGCAGCGGCACGCTCATAATGCCGATGTAGGCGGCCATGCGGTTCTTCAAGACCATCGCGCCGATGACGCCCAGCAGCAGCGCCAGCAAGCAGGCCTTGAGCGCCTGGCTGAGACCCTGCCAGCCGAACAGTCGGCCCAGGCCGGTCAGGGGGTTGAGATTGGAGAACTTGGGCGCCAGCGGCTTGAAGGTCCAGTTCCAGCCACCGGCTGCCAGGTTGCTGGCAATCGCCAGCAGCATCAGCACGAAGCCGATGCCCATACTGAACAGCAAGCCCTGCAGCGCCAACTCGGACAGGCGCGAGGTGAGAAAGCCGGGCGTGCCCAGCATCTGTGCATCAAAACGCAGACTGTTGGCCAGCATGCGCTGCAGCCAGGCCATCAACTCCGGGCCAAAGGCGGCCAGCAGCGCACCGCCGCCCAGCATCACCGCGAAATGCGGCAAGTCGCGGGAACGCGGCACCTGGCCTTCAGCCCGCGATCTCTCGATCTTCTTGGCTGATGCCGGTAGGTTTTTGTCTTGTGCGTCTTGGTCGGCCATGGCAATGAGGGCACCTGGAGGGGCGCCCGGTCATTGTTGGCCGGGGGGGTGGAAGACTTAAGCTGGATAAGGCGGGCAAAAGCAGCCGTGATCTGCAGCACAGCCAGCCCGAAAATGAAGCGACCCGCCGCAGCGGGTCACGTTGTCGTCCCGCGCAGCGCGCAGGAGCGGGGTCTTAGAAACCCAGGCTGGCGAGCAGGTCGTCCACTTCGCCCTGATTGGCCACCACATCGGTGCGGCCTTCCGGGTTGACGACGGGGCCCTGCAGGATGTTCGGGTCCACCTTCTCGCGCTGCTCGGGCGGCACGATCTGCACCAGCAGCTTGACCAGGCTGTCCTCCAGATCATTGGCCAGCGTCACGACCTTGGCCACCACCTGGCCGGTCAGGTCATGGAAGTCCTGCGCCATCATGATGTCGGTCAGGTGCTGATCGATCTGGGTGGTCGACTTCTCGACTTCCTTGACGAAGTTGAACACCGCGCCACTGGCCACCGCTTTGACCGGATCGGCCATGATGGCCTTGGCCATCTCGTTGGTGGCGGCAGAGATA
>PNNH01000018.1 GCA_013824165.1 Methylibium sp.
CTACGGTTCGTACCACGCCATGGGCAAGAACCGCGTGCGCCCCAAGACGGCGATGGTCTATGCGACGCAGTCCACCCACAAGCTGCTGGCCGGACTCTCGCAAGCCTCGCAGGTGCTGGTGCAGGACTCGCAGAACGTGAAGCTGGACAAGCATCTGTTCAACGAGGCCTATCTGATGCACACGTCCACCAGCCCGCAGTACTCCATCATCGCCAGCTGCGATGTGGCTGCGGCCATGATGGAACCCCCAGGGGGCACCGCGCTGGTGGAGGAAAGCATCAGCGAGGCTTTGGACTTCCGTCGCGCCATGCGCAAAGTTGACGAGGAGTACGGCCAGGACTGGTGGTTCAAGGTCTGGGGGCCGGACAAGCTGGTGGAGGAGGGCTATGGCAAGCCCAGCGATTGGATGCTCAAGGCCAATGCCAAGTGGCACGGTTTTGGCAATATCGCTGCCGGTTTCAATATGCTGGACCCGATCAAGTCCACCATCATCACCCCCGGTCTGGACATGAGCGGCAAGTTTGCCAAGACGGGTATCCCGGCCAGCATCGTCACCAAGTTCCTGGCCGAGCATGGCGTCGTGGTGGAGAAGACGGGGCTGTATTCCTTCTTCATCCTTTTCACCATTGGCATCACCAAGGGGCGTTGGAACACGCTGCTGACGGCGCTGCAGCAATTCAAGGACGACTACGACAAGAACGCGCCTTTGTGGCGCATCTTGCCCGAGTTCTGCGCGGCCCAGCCGCGCTACGAGCGCATGGGGCTGCGCGACCTGTGCCAAAGCGTCCACGAGGCGTACGCCAAGGGTGACATTGCCCGCCTCACGACCGAGGTTTACCTGTCGGATCTTGAGCCTGCCATGACGCCTAGCGATGCCTATGCGCACATTGCCCATCGCAAGACTCAGCGGGTTGAGATCGATGTGCTCGAAGGGCGCGTCACAACCGCGCTGCTGACGCCTTACCCGCCAGGCATTCCGCTGCTGATTCCGGGTGAGCGCTTCAACAAGCGCATCGTCGACTATCTGAAGTTCACGCGGGAATTCAATGCGGCCTTCCCGGGCTTCGCCACCGACGTGCATGGTCTGGTGGAGGAGAAGGGCGAGGATGGGCGCTCGCGCTATTACGTGGACTGTGTGGCCGCCTGATCGGCGCTGCAGGGCACCATGAAAAAACGGGGCTATGAAGCCCCGTTTTGCTTTGATGACGCGACCGCTGAATCAGACTTCTTCGTCAGTGAGTGCCACGTGGCTGAAGCCGCCGTCCACATACATGATCTCGGCGCTGACACCGGATGCCAGATCGGACAGCAGAAATGCAGCAGCATTGCCGACATCGTCGATCGTGATGTTGCGGCGAATCGGCGTGTTGGCCGCGAAGTGCGTCAGCAGCTTGCCAAAGTCTTTGATGCCGGAGGCGGCCAGCGTCTTGATCGGACCGGCCGAAATGCCGTTCACCCGGACGTTGCGCGCGCCCATGTTGTAGGCGAGGTAGCGCACGCTCGCCTCCAGCGAGGCCTTGGCAAGGCCCATGGTGTTGTAGTTCGGGACATAGCGCTCCGCGCCCAGATACGACAGCGTGAGCAGCGAGGCACCGGCCCGCAGACGCGGCGCAGCGGCCTTGGCCATGGCTGGGAAGCTGTAGGCCGAGATGTCGTGGGCGATGCGGAAGTTCTCCCGGGTGAGCCCATCAAGAAAGTTGCCCGCGATGGCCTCGCGCGGCGCGAAACCGATGGAATGCACAAAGCCGTCGAACTCAGGCCACACTTCGCCCAGCTGGCTGAACAGGGCCTCAATCTGCGCGTCGTCTCCAACATCGCAGTCATACACCAAGGTCGACCCGAACTCGGCCGCAAACTCGGTGATGCGCTCCTTGAATCGTTCGCCCACATAGCTGAAGGCCAGTTCGGCCCCCTCGCGATGGCAGGCGCGGGCAATGCCGTAGGCGATCGAGCGGTTGGACAGCACGCCCGTGATCAGAAGTCGCTTGCCGGCGAGAAACCCCATAAATGCTCCTAGTTATTGAATGCGGCGGATTTTCGCATGGCAACAGCGGCTGACAAGCTCGATGCTTGCGGGCATGGTGCTTGCATAGTACAATCCCGGCTTCGCTGAGAGGCTGTGGCGCCATGGAATGCTAGACCATGGGGGCGGCGACTTCGCGACGAAGGTGGGCGGATTCATCCAGCCCATTTTTTTTGCTTCTTCGATTTTTTGATTCGACCTGAGAAAGCCAGAGATATTCACGCATGAATTGGCAAGCCGCTGTTGAGAAAACCGTGACCGGGCTCGGTTACGACCTGGTGGACTGCGAGCGCAGCGCCGGCGGATTGCTGCGCGTGTACATCGACAAGCTGCCCGAGCAGGCGCTGGCCGGTGAGCTGATCACGGTCGAGGACTGCGAGCGCGTGACGCGCCAGTTGCAGTACGTCCTCGAAGTTGAGAATTGCGATTACCAACGGCTTGAGGTGTCTTCGCCGGGGATTGATCGCCCGTTGAAGAAGCTCGCCGACTACCAGCGTTTCGCTGGACAGGAAGTGGAAATCACGCTGCGTGTGGCATTTCAGGGGCGGAAGAAGTACCGCGGCCTGCTGGCGGCAGAGGGTGACGGATGGCGCGTCGTGTTCAACGACGGCAAGACAGATCAAGCGCTGGATTTCAGCCTTGAAGAGGTGAAGGACGCCAAACTGGTGCCCCAGATCAGCTTCAAGGGGCGCAGTGCCAAGGCTGCAGAGCCTGGTGCGGACAAGGCTGGCAAGCCTGCGAAGCCGAAACGCAAGCAGAGCAATGCCAAGGCCCGGCAACCGCTAGAAGCGGAGCCGGCGGCCGACAAGGATGACAAGGTTGACGGAGGTCTCGATCAATGAACCGCGAACTGTTGATGCTGGTGGATGCGATTTCGCGCGAAAAAAGCGTGGAGCGCGATGTCGTTTTCGGAGCGGTGGAAGCGGCGTTGGCCTCGGCCACCAAGAAGCTCTTTGGCGGTGAGGTCGACATCCGCGTGACCGTTGATCGCGACTCTGGCGAGTACGAGACCTTCCGCCGTTGGCATGTGGTCCCCAATGAAGCCGGTCTGCAAAATCCGGACGCTGAGATCCTCTTGTTCGAAGCTCAAGAGCAGATCGCGGACATCGAGGTGGAAGACCACATCGAAGAGCCCGTCGAATCGCTGCCCATTGGCCGCATCGGTGCTCAGGCAGCCAAGCAGGTGATCCTGCAGAAGATTCGTGACGCTGAGCGCGAGCAATTGCTGAATGATTTCCTGTCGCGTGGCGAAAAGGTCTTCATCGGTACCGTCAAGCGCCTGGACAAGGGTGACATCATTGCCGAGTCCGGCCGCATTGAAGGCCGCCTCAAGCGCAGCGAGATGATCCCCAAGGAGAATCTGCGTACCGGCGACCGGGTGCGTGCGGTGATCCTCGGTGTGGACCCGACCCTGCGTGGCCCGCAGATCATGCTGTCGCGCTCCAGTCCCGAGTTCATGAAGGAACTGTTCGCTCAGGAAGTGCCTGAGATCGAACAGGGACTGCTCGAAATCAAGAGCTGCGCCCGTGACGCTGGCAGCCGTGCCAAGATCGCCGTGGTCTCGCACGACAAGCGCGTGGATCCGATCGGCACCTGCGTCGGCGTGCGTGGTTCGCGTGTCAACGGCGTGACCAATGAGCTGGCTGGCGAGCGTGTGGACATCGTGCTGTGGTCGGAAGACCCGGCTCAGTTTGTCATCGGCGCCCTGGCTCCGGCCAATGTGCAGTCCATCGTGGTCGATGAAGAACGTCACGCCATGGATGTCGTGGTTGACGAGGAAAACCTCGCCATTGCCATCGGCCGTGGCGGCCAGAACGTGCGGCTCGCTTCCGAGCTGACCGGCTGGCGTATCAATATCATGTCGGCCGAGGAATCGGCCGCCAAGCAAGAACAGGAATCGGAATCGGTGCGCAAGCTCTTCGTCGATAAACTCGACGTTGATGCCGAAGTCGCCGACATCCTGATCGCCGAGGGGTTCACCAGCCTGGAAGAAGTGGCCTATGTGCCGATGCAGGAAATGCTGGAAATCGAGGCCTTCGACGAGGACACGGTCAACGAGTTGCGCACCCGTGCAAAGGACGCGCTGCTGACCATGGAAATTGCACGTGAAGAGAAGGTCGAGGAAGTGTCCCAAGACCTGCGTGATCTGGAAGGCATGTCGCCTGAACTGATCGCCAAGCTCGCCGACGGCAATATCCATACACGCGACGATTTGGCCGATCTGGCCGTCGACGAACTCGTTGAGCTGGCCGGCATGGGCGAGGCTGAGGCCCGCGCCATGATCATGAAGGCTCGCGAACATTGGTTCACCGCCTAAGGCTCGAAAGCCCGGCCGCACCAGCATAGAACGCATAAGTTAAGGATTTCCACAATGGCTGTGACTACCGTCGCCCAGTTCGCTGCAGAGCTTCAAAGGCCTGCGAGCACGCTGCTTGAGCAGCTGCAAGCTGCGGGCGTCAAAAAGGCGTCTGCCGATGACGCGCTCAACGAAGCCGACAAGGAGCGTCTGCTTGATTACCTGCGCACCGCGCACGGCACTGCAAGCGCTGATCGCAAGAAGATCACGTTGACGCGCAAGTCAACCAGCGAGATCAAGCAGGCTGACGCCAGCGGCAAGGCTCGCACCATCCAGGTCGAAGTGCGCAAGAAGCGCACCTTCGTCAAGCGCGATGACGTGCCGGGTGGCCTCGACGAGGCCGGCGCCGCCGCCGCCGAGGAAGCCGAACTGCAGCGTCGCGAAGAAGAAGCCCAGGCGCAGGCCGAAGCCTTGCGCCGCCAGGAAGAAGAGCTGGCCGCCCGCATGCGTGAACGCGAGGCTGCCGAGCGTGCCGCGCGTGAGGCCGAAGAGCTGCGCCGCCAGGAGAAGGCGGCCGCTGAAGCCCGCGCTGCTGAAGAAGCCGCGGCCAAGGCCGTCGCTGACGCCGAGGCAGCCAAGAAGGCAGCCGTCGCAGCCAGGGCCAGTGCCAAGGATGCAGCAGCAGATGCAGCCGCAGCCATCAACAAGGCCATGAGCAAGGGCAAGTCCGCACCGGCCGCCGCCGCTGCGCCTGCTCCTGCCGCTCCGGTGGCTGCGCCCGAGCCGGCCCCGGCTCCCGCGCCTGCACCGGTTGCGCCTGTCGCTCCGGTCGAACCGCCCAAGCCCGCACTGCGCGTGATCAAGGCGGTTGACGTCGGCGCCGAGGAAAAGCAGAAGCAGGTCGATCTTGAGCGCCGCCGCAAGGCCGCTGAGGCCGAGGCTGCCGCCATCCGCGCGATGATGAACGCGCCCAAGAAGGTGATGGTGGCCAAGAAGGAAGAGCCCAAGCCGGCCGAGCCTGCCAAGGAAATCAAGGGCACCATCCACAAGAAGCCGGGTACGCCTGGCGCACCCGCAGCCACAGCTGGCGCTGGTGCCAAGCCGGGCGACAAGAAGTCCGTCAAGTCGGAGAAGCTGTCGTCCAGCTGGGCTGACGACGCGGCCAAGAAGCGTGGTCTGAAGACCATCGGCGCGACTGCGCCGTCCGGCGCGCGTCCGGCGGGCTGGCGTGCACCCAAGGGCGGCACTGGCGGCCGTCGTGGCGACCGCCATGACCGCGGCAACGCGCAGTCCAACTTCGTCGCACCGACCGAACCGGTGGTGCAAGAGGTGCATGTGCCCGAGACCATCTCGGTTGCGGATCTGGCGCACAAGATGTCTGTCAAGGCTTCCGAGGTCATCAAGCAGTTGATGAAGCTGGGCCAGATGGTCACCATCAACCAGCAGCTGGACCAGGAGACCGCGATGATCGTGGTCGAGGAAATGGGCCACAAGGCCTTCGCCGCCAAGCTGGACGATCCCGATGCCTTCCTGGAAGAGGAAGGCGTTGCCGCCGAGCAGGAGCACGAGCTGCTGCCGCGCGCACCGGTCGTGACCGTGATGGGCCACGTCGACCACGGCAAGACCTCGCTGCTGGACTACATCCGCCGTGCCCGTGTGGCCGCGGGTGAAGCCGGCGGCATCACGCAGCACATCGGCGCTTATCACGTCGATACGCCGCGCGGCATGATCACCTTCCTGGACACTCCGGGTCACGCAGCCTTCACGGCCATGCGTGCCCGCGGCGCCAAGGCCACCGACATCGTCATCCTGGTGGTGGCGGCGGACGACGGCGTGATGCCGCAGACCAAGGAAGCGATCCACCATGCCAAGGCGGCGGGCGTGCCCATCGTCGTGGCGATGACCAAGATCGACAAGCCTGACTCCAACGCCGAGCGCGTGAAGAGCGAGCTGGTTGGCGAGCAGGTCGTGCCTGAAGAGTTTGGTGGCGAGTCGCCGTTCGTCGGCGTGTCTTCCAAGACGGGTCAAGGCATCGACGAGTTGCTGGAGCAGGTGCTGCTGCAGGCCGAAGTGCTGGAGCTGAAGGCCGCCAAGGATTCCATGGCCAAGGGCCTGGTGATCGAAGCCAAGCTGGACAAGGGCCGCGGCCCCGTGGCTACCATCCTGGTGCAGAGCGGCACGCTCAAGCGCGGTGACGTGGTTTTGGCGGGCTCGACCTATGGCCGCGTGCGCGCCATGCTGGACGAGGACGGCAAGGCCTGTACCGAGGCCGGTCCCTCGATCCCGGTGGAGATCCAGGGTCTGACCGAAGTGCCGCAGGCGGGCGACGAGTTCATGGTGCTGGGCGACGAGCGCCGCGCCCGTGAGATCGCCACCTTCCGTTCGGGCAAGTACCGCGACGTCAAGCTGGCCAAGCAGCAGGCCGCCAAGCTGGAGAACATGTTCAGCGAGATGGGTTCTGGCGATGTGCAGACTCTGGCCCTGATCATCAAGGCCGACGTGCAGGGCTCGCAAGAAGCGCTGGCCACGTCGCTGCTCAAGCTGTCGACCCCCGAGGTCAAGGTGCAGGTGGTGCACGCGGCCGTGGGTGGCATCAGCGAGTCGGACGTCAACCTGGCGATCGCCTCCAAGGCCATCATCATTGGCTTCAACACCCGCGCTGACGCGAATGCGCGCAAGCTGGCCGAGGGCAATGGCGTTGATCTGCGCTACTACAACATCATCTACGACGCCGTCGATGAGGTGAAGTCGGCGATGGGCGGCATGCTGGCTCCCGAGCAGCGCGAAGAAGCGCTGGGCACGGCCGAGATCCGCGTGGTCTTTGTCGCTTCCAAGATTGGTACCGTCGCCGGTTCCATGGTCACTTCCGGCCTGGTCCGTCGTGGCGCCAAGTTCCGCCTGCTGCGCGAGAACATCGTCATCTACACCGGCGAGGTCGACTCGGTGCGCCGCGAGAAGGACGACGTCAAGGAAGTCAAGGAAGGCTTCGAGTGCGGTATCAAGCTCAAGAACTACAACGACATCAAGGAAGGTGATCAGCTGGAGTTCTTCGAGATCAAGGAAGTCGCCCGAACGCTGTAACAGCGGAGTTGGCCTCAACCAGCAACCCCGCCCTCCGACGAGTGGCGGGGTTTGTGTTTAGGAGCAGTCCATGCGTCACAAAAGAGTCATCCCCAACCGCGGTTTCCGCGTCGCCGACCAGATCCAGCGCGATCTGTCGGAGCTGATCCGCGAACTCAAGGATCCTCGCATCGGCATGCCCACGGTCAACGCCGTCGAGGTCACGCCGGACTACGCCCACGCCAAGGTCTTTTTCTCGGTGTTGGTGGGCGACCCCGAGGAGACGGCAGCGGCGCTCAACGAGGCGGCGGGCTTCCTGCGCAACGGCCTGTTCAAGCGTCTGCAGATCCATACCGTGCCGACCCTGCACTTCCATTACGACCGCAGCATCGAGCGGGCTGCGGAGCTGAGCGCGCTGATCTCCAAAGCCAATGCCAGCCGGGCTTTGGACGACGATGAAAGCCGCGAGGACTGAACACCGTGACTGAGGTCAAGCCCCAGCGTGTCAAGCAAGTGCGCCGTGCTCTGCACGGCGTGCTGCTGCTCGACAAGCCGTTGGGCCTGTCCAGCAACAACGCGCTGCAGAAAGCCAAGTGGCTGCTGCGTGCCGAGAAGGCTGGCCACACCGGCACGCTGGATCCGCTCGCCACCGGCCTGCTGCCACTGTGTTTCGGCGCCGCCACCAAATTCAGCCAGGTCAGCCTGGACGCTGACAAGGTCTACGAGGCCACGCTGCGCCTGGGTGAGCGCACCAGCACTGGCGACGCAGAGGGCGAGCTGCTGCAGACGCGCGCCATCGCCTTGGATCGCGCAATGATCGAGGCAGCCTGCGCGCAGTTCCTCGGCGAGATCGAGCAGGTGCCGCCGATGTACTCGGCGCTCAAGCATGAGGGCCGTGCGCTGTACGAATATGCCCGCGAGGGCGTCGAGATCGAGCGCAAGCCGCGCCGCATCACGATTCACTCGATTGACATCCTCGACTGGCAGCATGAAACGCTGCGCATCGCGGTGCGTTGCAGCAAGGGCACCTACATCCGCACGCTGGCCGAAGACATCGGCGAGCGTCTGGGCTGCGGCGCCCATCTGTCAGCCTTGCGTCGCACGGCCAGCGGCCCGCTGAACGTGGGCGAGGCCATCAGCCTGGACGCGCTGGCTGCGATGACCGAAGCCGAGCGCGAAGCCATGCTGCGTCCACCTGACAGCCTGCTGGCGGACTGGCCGGCGCTGAGCCTGCCGGCCGACGAAGCGGCGCGGTTCCTGACCGGACTGCGCCGCCGCGTCAAATCCGCCGATGCGCCTCAGGTCCGGGTCTACGGCCCCGATCAAGCCCTGCTGGGCAGTGCGCACATCACAAGCGGCGAGTTGATCGCCGATCGATTACTGAGCCCGCAGGAAGTGCAAAGCCTGCAAGCTGCCTGAACAGATTTTTAGAAAGCGTCGTATGACTACCCAGATCCGCAACATCGCCATCATTGCCCACGTCGACCACGGCAAAACCACCATGGTGGACCAGCTGCTGCGCCAGAGCGGCACCTTCGCCGACCACGAGAAGATCGTCGACACCGTGATGGACAACAACGCCATCGAACGCGAGCGCGGCATCACCATCCTGGCCAAGAACTGCGCGGTGTCCTGGGAGGGCACGCACATCAACATCGTCGACACCCCCGGACACGCGGACTTCGGCGGCGAAGTGGAACGTGCGCTGTCGATGGTCGACGGCGTGGTGCTGCTGATCGACGCGCAGGAAGGCCCGATGCCGCAAACCCGCTTCGTCACCAAGAAGGCGCTGGCCCTGGGCCTGAAGCCCATCGTCGTGGTCAACAAGGTCGACAAGCCGGGCGCCAAGCCTGATGCCGTCATCAACGCCGCCTTCGACCTGTTCGACAAGCTGGGTGCCACCGACGAGCAACTGGACTTCCCGGTGGTGTATGCCTCGGGCATCAACGGCTGGACCTCGCTGGAAGAAGGCGCACCGGGCGAGCAGTGGGGCCCCGATATGTCGGCCCTGTTCAATACCGTGCTCAAGCATGTGCCGGCCCAGTCGGGTGACCCGGCTGCGCCGCTGCAGCTGCAGATTTCGGCGCTGGACTTCTCCACCTTCGTCGGCCGCATCGGCGTGGGCCGCATCAGCCAGGGCACCATCAAGCCCGGCATGCAGGTGGCCGTGATGGAAGGCCCGGACGGCAAGGCCGTCAACGGCCGCATCAACCAGGTGCTGACCTTCCACGGGCTGGACCGTGTGCAGGTCACCGACGCCGGCCCCGGCGAGATCGTGCTGATCAACGGCATTGAAGACATCGGTATCGGCGTGACCGTGACCGACCCGCTGAACCCGGCACCGCTGCCGATGCTGAAGGTCGACGAGCCGACGCTGACGATGAATTTCTGCGTCAACACCAGCCCGCTGGCCGGCCGTGAAGGCAAGTACGTCACCAGCCGCCAGATCTGGGATCGCCTGCAGAAAGAGCTGCAGCACAACGTGGCGCTGCGCGTGAAGGAAACCGACGAAGACGGCATCTTCGAAGTCTGCGGCCGCGGCGAACTGCACCTGACCATCCTGCTGGAAAACATGCGCCGTGAAGGCTATGAGCTGGCCGTCTCCAAGCCGCGCGTGATGTTCAAGGACGTGGGCGGCGAGAAGCACGAGCCGATGGAACTGGTGACCGCCGACGTGGAAGAGGTGCACCAAGGCGGCGTGATGCAGGCTCTGGGTCTGCGCAAGGGCGAGATGATCAATATGGAGCCGGACGGCCATGGCCGTGTGCGCTTGGAATACCGCATCCCGGCCCGTGGCCTGATCGGTTTCTCGAACGAGTTCATGAACCTGACCCGTGGCTCGGGCCTGATCTCGTCGATCTTCGACGGCTACGAAGCCCACAAGGGTGAGATCGGCGGCCGCAAGAACGGCGTGCTGATCTCGATGGACGACGGCGAAATCTTCACCTACGCACTGGGCAAGCTGGACGATCGCGGCCGCATGTTCGTCAAGCCGAACGACCCGGTCTATGAAGGCATGATCGTCGGTATCCACAGCCGCGACAACGACCTGGTCGTTAACGCCACCCGTACCAAGCAGCTGACCAACTTCCGCGTCTCTGGCAAGGAAGATGCGATCAAGATCACCCCGCCGATTGAGCTGACGCTGGAATACGGCGTGGACTTCATCGACGACGACGAGCTGGTCGAGATCACGCCCAAGAGCGTGCGTCTGCGCAAGCGCCATCTGTCCGAGCACGACCGCAAGCGTGCGGCGCGCGGCGGCTGAACGCCACCTGGCGCCGCGCGCTGTGCGCCGGACCTGGGCTCCCCCTAGTCCCCCTCCGGGAGGGGGGCTCTAGTCAGTCAATGGCCCGCGACCCCTCTGGGGTCGCTCTTCTTTCGATGACGCATCGACGTGCTGTCCTGCTGATGATCGTGGTCACGCTGCTGTGGAGCACGGCGGGCGTGGTGTCGCGGCATCTGGAGGCGGCGCGGGGCTTTGAGGTGACCTTCTGGCGCAGCGCCTTCAATGCGCTGGGTCTGGTGGTGGCGCTGTCGCTGATCCGCGGCCGCGGGCTCTGGGGTCAGCTCTTGCGTGCTGGACGCGATGTGTGGATCTCGGGCTTGTGCTGGGCGGTGATGTTCACCGCCTTCATGCTGGCACTGACTCTGACCAGCGTCGCCAATGTGTTGGTCACCATGTCGCTCGGCCCGCTGCTGACTGCGCTGTTCGCGCGCCTGTTCCTGCGCCACCGGCTGCCGGCGCGCACCTGGGCCGCCATCCTGCTAGGTAGCGCTGGCATCGCGTGGATGTTCGGCCATGAGATGCAGTCCGGCTTGAGCGGCTTGGCTGGCATGGCCGTGGCGCTCGGCGTGCCGCTGGCGGCCGCAACCAACTGGACTTTGCTGCAGCACAGCCACGCAAAGGCGCAAGCCGCTGCGGCCGAGGAGGGCGCGGGCGACGACATGCTGCCCGCCGTGCTGCTGGGCGCCTTGATTTCGGCAGCGCTCACCTTGCCCCTGGCCTGGCCGCTGCAGGCCTCGTGGCACGACATCTCGCTGCTGGCGGGCCTGGGCGTGTTTCAGCTGGCCTTGCCCTGTCTGCTCGCCGTGTCTCTGACCCGCGTGCTGGCGGCGCCAGAGATTGCCCTGCTGGGCCTGCTCGAAGTCGTCTTCGGCGTGCTGTGGGCCTGGCTCGGTGCTGGGGAAGCCCCGTCTACCGCGACGCTCGTGGGCGGTGCTATGGTGATCCTTGCCTTGTTGGGCAATGAGTTGCTGGGTATGGGAGGCCGCCGTGCGGCCGCGCCGACCCGCTGAGAACAAAGCAAGAACGAAACTGGAGTTGGCATGTCCGCCGCATTGATTCCCGCGCTGCAATCCGAGGGCCAGATCCTGGCTGAAGTCAACGGCTGCCTGGGCCTGATCACGCTGAACCGCGCCAATGCGCTGAACGCCCTGTCGCTGGCCATGATCCGCGACATCACCGCGCTTCTGAAGCACTGGGCCGCGACGCCCGCGATCCAGGCGGTGGTGGTGCTTGGTGCCGGCCGTGAAGGCAAGCCCGCGGCCTTCTGTGCCGGTGGCGACATCCGCTTCTTCCACCAGGCGGCGCTGGCCAATGACACCGCGCTGGAGGACTTCTTCACCGAGGAATATGCGCTCAACCACCTGATCCACAGCTACCCCAAGCCCTATATCGCTTTGATGGACGGCGTGGTGATGGGCGGTGGCATGGGCATCAGCCAGGGCGCCAAGTTGCGCGTGCTGAGCGAGCACTCCAAGCTCGCCATGCCCGAGACCAATATCGGCCTGTTCCCCGATGTCGGCGGCGGCTGGTTCCTGGCCCAATGCCCTGGGCGCGTCGGTGAATGGCTGGCGCTGACGGGGCAGGTCATCGCCGCTGGCGATGCGATCGAGCTGGGCCTGGGCGATGTGTTCGTGCCCAGCAAGGAACTGCCGGCCATGATCGAGGCCTTCCGCCATGGCAAACAGCCGAACGCCGAGCATGTGGTGGCCGAGGTCATGGAGCGGGCCGAACTGGCGCCGTCCCCCGATCATCTGGAACTGCGCAGCCGCATCGACGCCCACTTCGCCAAGGACAGCGTGGCCGAGATCATGGCCTCGCTGGCGGCCGCCGATGATGAGTGGTCTCGCCACACGCACAAGATGCTCAGCCAGCGTTCGCCGCTGATGATGGCTGTGACGCTGGAACAGCTGCGCCGCGCTCGTTCGATGACGCTGGCGGAAGACCTGCGCATGGAGCGCGACATGGTGCACCGCTGCTTCCATCTGCGTCCGGGTGCGGCCAGCGAAACGGTCGAGGGCATCCGCGCGCTGGCGGTCGACAAAGATCACACGCCGCGCTGGAACCCGGCGCGCATCGAGGACGTGACGCCTGCGATGGTGCAGGCCTTCTTCGCCAGCCCCTGGCCGGCTGACCAACATCCGCTGCGCGCACTGGCCTGACAAGACCTGGCCCCGCCCATAATCGCGGCAGCGCCCCCACCGGGGCCTGCCGCGTTTTTCGTTGATTGCCTTGTCCTGATCCAGGGGAACAGCAGATGCCTACCGACATCGAGATAGCCCAGGCTGCGGTGCTGCAGCCCATCATCCCGTTCGCACAAGAGCAGCTTGGCCTGCCTGCTGAAAGCCTGGTCCCCTACGGCCACTACAAGGCCAAGCTCTCGCTCAGCCATATTGCGAGCCTGCGCGAGCGACCCGATGGCCATTTGGTGCTGGTGACCGCGATCAGCCCCACGCCGCCAGGCGAGGGCAAGACCACCACCACCGTCGGCCTGGGCGATGCGCTGCAGCGCATCGGCAAGAAGGCGGTGATCTGCCTGCGGGAGCCTTCGCTAGGCCCCAGCTTCGGCATGAAGGGCGGCGCCGCCGGTGGTGGTCGGGCCCAGGTCGTGCCGATGGAAGACATCAATCTGCACTTCACCGGCGACTTCCACGCCATTGCGTTGGCGCACAACCTGCTGGCGGCCTTGATCGACAACCACATCCACCATGGCAATGCGCTCGGCTTGGACCTGCGCCGCATCGTCTGGAAGCGGGTGGTCGACATGAACGACCGTGCGCTTCGCCACATCACGGTTGGCCTCGGCGGGCCGGCGAACGGCTTCCCGCGCGAAGATGGCTTTGACATCGTGGTGGCCTCCGAGGTGATGGCCATCCTGTGCCTGGCCAGCGACCTGATGGATCTGAAAGCCAGGCTGGCGCGCATCGTCGTCGGCTACACGCAGGACAAGCGCCCGGTCACGGCGCACGACTTGCAGGCCGAGGGTGCGATGGCAGCGCTGCTGCGCGACGCACTGGCGCCCAATCTTGTGCAGACCCTGGACGGCACGCCGGCCTTGGTGCACGGCGGGCCCTTTGCCAATATCGCGCATGGCTGCAATTCGGCGATCGCTACGCGCACCGCCCTGAAGCTGGCCGACTATGTGGTGACCGAGGCGGGATTCGGCGCCGACCTGGGGGCCGAGAAGTTCATCGACATCAAATGTCGCAAGACCGGACTGAAGCCGGGCTGCGCGGTGCTGGTGGCCACCGTGCGTGCGCTGCGCTACCACGGCGGCGACGATGCGGGCCAGGCCCATGCCGGCGGATTGGGCAGCCTGGAGCGCGGCCTGGCCAATCTGCAGCGCCATGCGCAGAACCTGCGCCAGCACCTGGGCCTGCCGGTGGTGGTGGCCATCAACCGCTTCGCAGCCGACAGCGCTGAGGAGATCGAGCTGATCGCGCGCCATTGCGAGCATGACAGCCTGCCCTGCGTGTTGGCCACACATTGGGCCGACGGCGGCGCTGGCGCCACCGAGCTGGCCCATGCGGTGGTGCGGGCCTGCGAATCCGGCTTGGCACGACCGACGCTGCTCTATCCCGATGAGCTGCCGCTGGTCGACAAGATCCGCAGCGTGGCGCAGAAGATCTACCGCGCCGCGGACGTGGCCTTCGAGCCCGCCGCGCTGGCGCTGCTGCACGAGTGGCAGGCGGGAGGCTGGGGCCATCTGCCGGTGTGCATCGCCAAGACGCCCTATAGCTTCAGCGCCGACCCCAAGGCACGCGGTGCCGTCGAGGGGCATGTGCTGCGCGTGCGCGAGGTGCGCTTGGCCGCTGGTGCCGAGTTCGTGGTGGCGATCTGCGGCGACATCATGACCATGCCAGGCCTGCCCAAGCGGCCGGCCGCCGAGCGTATCGACGTCGATGCGCAAGGCCGGATCAGCGGGCTGTTCTGATACCCTTGCCAGTACAAAAAGGATGGCGGCCAAGCCGCTCAAGAAAAAGCATAGGGGCGCCTTGATGGCCCGCAGGGAGGATGCGTGTTTCTTGATGCCCTGGCGCAGCGTGCTGCGGCCTTGGGCCTGCCGTTTCGAGGCCTGCTGCTCAGCGATGCGCTGACCTGGCTGTCGCTGATGGTCGGCTACGTGGCCGTCCCCTGGTGGATTGCGACGCAGGGCGGGGCGCACGATCTGGCGGTCTACGGGCTGAGCAGTTCGGCGGTTTCCTTCATCAGCGCGCCGGCACTCTCGCCACTGGGGGACCGGCTGCCCAAGCGCCGCCTGATCCGCCTGGGTCTGGCGCTGCAGATGGCGGTGGCCGCCCTGCTGGCCAGCCTGATCAGCCTGGATCTGTACGCGCTGTCCTGGGTGCTGCTGACCGGCGGGATCAGTGCGGTTGCAATGGCCGTGCTGCTGCCGGCCACCTTGACGATCGCCGCCGAGCTGGTGCCCGCGGCTGACCTGCCGCGGGCGCTGAGCCTGCAGCGCAGTGCTCAGGCCATCGGGCGCGTGGCCGGCCCGGCCCTGGGCGGTGCTGCCCTGAGTCTGGGCACAGGCGTGGCGTTGTGGCTGCAACTGGGCTTGCTGCTGGCGGCCTTCATGGTGGCGCGCAGCCTGCCGCTCACACGCCCGGCCGCTGCGGCTGGCGTGCAGGGTTGGCGGCGCTGGCACGGTGAGCTCCAGCAGGGCCTGCGTGCAGCCTGGCGCATGCCCTTGGAGCGCGGCTGGATGCTGGTGAACTTCGCGGGGTGGATCTTCATGTTCCCCGCGCTGACCTTGCTGGTGCCGCTCAAGGTCAAGGATCTAGGCCTGTCCGGCGTGTGGCTGGGTGGCGCCGAGGCGGGCCTTTCGCTGGGCATGCTGGCAGGCGCGCTGGGTGGTGCAGCGGTGGTGACACGGCTGTGGGGCCGCTACGCCACCCGCATCGCTGCCACGGCAGCGCAGGGGCTGGGACTCGCCTTGGCCGGCTGGAGCGACAACGGCCCGCTGCTGGTGGCGGCTCTGTTTTTTGTCGGGTTCGCGAACTCCTGCGGCGTGCTGGTTGGACAGACCCATCGCCTGCTGGCGATTCCGCAGGCGTTCAGGGCCCGCCTAAGCGCGGTGGGAATGATGAGTTCACAGATCAGCGCCACCCTTGGGCCGGCCCTGGCGGGGCTGGCACTGCTGCATGCATCGGTCAGCGTGGTCTATATCGCCTTCGGTCTGCTGGCCGGCGCGTCGGCGCTGGGCTACCTGCTGGTGCCGGACTTCAAGACGCTGCTCAACCTGGACCACGAGTCGGTGCAGGGTTGGTATGGCCGCAAGCACCCAGAGCTGTTCGGCCCAGACGTGACGCCCGAGGACCGCGCTTAGAGCATTGAGCCGGCGCGCTGTTAAGCGGTGTTAACCCCGCCTCTTCAGCTGCGTGGGCGCTCAAGGGCCATTGCACAATCAAGCGGATTCAGCCGCGCTGCGCTGCTACAGGCAAGCAGCCGGCTTGACCCCCCGGTGCGGGCAAGCTGCCCGTCGCACGCTGTTCCGAGAGAAAGCTGTCCAGATGTTCGGATCTCGGTGTTTTCGCTGGCTGGTTTTGGGCGTCTGTTTTGTCTGGGCTTCGCTGAGCGCGGCCCAGCCGGCGCCGGCGCCCCAGGCCGCTGACGCGCCGGGCGTGCTGGTGATGCTGTCAACCGGCTACGGGCAGGCGGGTATCGACAGCTATGTCAAGGGCTTCTATGAGGTGCTGCGCGAGAACGGCGTGCGCTTCAACCGCATCCATGTCGAGTACCTGGATCTGGTGAAGAACCCGGGTGAGGCCTACCGGCACGAACTCAGCGAGTTGC
This sequence comes from Methylibium sp., assembly GCA_013824165.1. GTDB lineage: Bacteria > Pseudomonadota > Gammaproteobacteria > Burkholderiales > Burkholderiaceae_C > JACDQM01. Next base: position 16,462 of record PNNH01000018.1, read on the forward strand.
TGCTGCACAAGTACAGCGACAAGCCCCTGCGCGCCATCGTGACGATGCAGCCGGTGGCCTTGGAATTCCTGCTCAAGGAGGGCAACCAGCTGGCACCTGAGGCGCCGGCGCTGGTGGCGCAGGCGCGTCTGCCCAAGGATGCAGCCGCCAGCGAACGCAGCTTCCATCTGCAGACGCCCAGGCTGGCATTCGCCGGTACGCTGGAGCGCGCGCTGGAGTTGTTTCCACGCACACGCATCGTCTATGTGCTGTCCGGCAGCAGCGCCGTCGAGCAGGAGCGCCTGCAGGATGCCCGACGCCAGTTCCAGCCCTGGGTGGAGAGCCTGGAGTTCAGGTTTCTCGATGGCAAGGCAATCGAGGAGATCGAGCAGGAACTGGCGCAGGCCCCGGCCGATGCCGTGGTCATCGCGCCGGGTGTGAATCGCGACGGCCGCGGCCAGGTCATGGTGCCGGTGGACAGCATCGTGCGAATTGCCAAGACCGCCAAGGCTCCGGTGTTCCCGGTCTATGCCGGTTCGATGGGGCAGGGGCCGATCGGCGGCATGGTGTCGGTGCTGGAGGACGAGGGGCGCTCGATGGCGCAATCCGTGCTGGCCTTGCTGGCCGCCGCGCCCGCTGACAGCGCCGGATTCACGGTGCAGACCTCCAAGCCCGTGTCCATGTTCGACTGGCGCCAGATCGAGCGCTGGGGTGGGGACTGGAGCCGCCTGCCGGCAGACACGGTCTATCTGCATCGGCCGCCCAGCCTGTGGGGGCAGTACCGCGGCTATGTGATCGGTGCCGTGGTGGCACTGGGGGCCCTGTCCGCGCTGGCCTTGGCCCTGGCCATGCAAAGCCGCCGGCGCCTGCGTGCCGAGATCGACGCGCGCACCAGCCAGTCGCGCTATCAGCTGCTGGCCGACAATATGTCGGACGTGCTGTGGGTGCTCAATATGGACCGCGGCGCGCTGGAATACCTCAGCCCCTCGGCCCAGACGCTGCTGGGCCACACGCCCGAGTTTCTGCTCAGCGCATCGATGAAGGCGGTGATGGAGGCGCAGACCTTTGAGCGTTTCGATGCCAATGGCCGGGCGCGCGCGCAGAAGCAGCGGGAGCGCCCTGATGAGCCGCGTCGCTACATCGATGTACTGGAGTTGATCCGACAGGACGGACAGCGGGTCTGGACCGAATCGGTGACGCACTTTGTGCATAACGCCGCTGGCGAGCTGGTGATGATGGGCGTCACGCGCGACATCAGCCAGCGCATGCAGGCGCAGGCCGAGATCAACCGCCTGGCCTTCTATGACGGTCTGACGCAGCTGCCCAATCGCAAGCTGCTGCAGGATCGCGCCCAGCAGGCGATGGCCGTCAGTGCGCGCAGCCAGCGCCATGGGGCGCTGCTCTTCATCGACCTGGATCACTTCAAGACCCTCAACGACACGCGCGGCCATGAGATTGGCGACCAGTTGCTGCAGCAGGTGGCGGGCCGCCTGACGCTGTGCGTGCGGGCCGGTGATACGGTGGCCCGGCTGGGCGGCGATGAATTCGTCGTGCTGCTCGAAGAACTGAACGAGGAGTCCTCGCGCGCTGCCGCGGAAGCCAAGGTGGTGGGCGACAAGGTACTGGCCGCGCTGGAGCCCGTGTTCACGCTCAACGGGGTGGAGCACGCCATCACCGCCAGCATCGGGGTGACGCTGTTCGTTGGCGTCGCGGACAGCTATGACGAACTGCTCAAGCGCGCCGACCTGGCCATGTATCGCGCCAAGTCGGCCGGTCGCAACGGCTTGTGTTTCTACGACCCGGAAATGCAATCCATCGTGCAGGCGCGCGCAGCGCTGGAACTGGATCTGCGCCGTGCCTTGCAGCAGGGCGAATTTGTGCTGCATTACCAGCCCCAGGTGCTGGCGGATGGCCGCATCGTCGGCGCTGAAGCCTTGGTGCGCTGGACGCGGCCAGGCCATGGACTGGTCTCGCCCGCTGACTTCATTCCCGTGGCGGAGGAGAGCGGTCTGATCAAGCCGCTCGGGCTGTGGGTGTTGCAGACCGCCTGCCGCCAGCTGGTGGCCTGGTCGGGACATGCGGCGACGAGCGGGCTCACGCTGGCGGTCAACGTCAGCCCGCGCCAGTTCCGGCACAGCGACTTCGTGGCCAGCGTGATGGCAGCTCTGACCCAGAGCGGCGCCAGCCCGGACTTGCTCAAGCTCGAGCTGACGGAGAACCTCTTGCTGGAGGATGTCGAAGCCACCATCGCGCGCATGCACGAGCTTCGTGCCCTCGGGGTGGGCTTCTCGCTCGACGACTTCGGCACCGGCTACTCCTCGCTGGCCTATCTGAAGCGCCTGCCGCTGGACCAGCTGAAGATCGACCGTTCCTTCGTGCGCGACGTGCTGACCGATGCCAACGATGCCTCCATCGCCCGCACCGTGCTTGCGCTGGGACACAGCCTGGGCCTGAGTGTGATTGCCGAAGGCGTCGAGACCGAAGGCCAGCGCAACTTTCTGGCCGAGCAGGGCTGCGAAGGCTTCCAGGGCTATCTGTTCGGCAAGCCGGTGCCGGCAGAGGCCTTTGAGCGTTTGCTGGGGAGCTCTTTGGGATAATGCCGGGGTGCAACAGACTCCCTTGAATCCCTGGCGCCTCAGCGTGGCGCCCATGCTCGACTGGACCGACCGGCATTGCCGATTCTTCCATCGCCTGCTGAGCCGCCACACCCGCCTCTATACCGAGATGGTCACCACCGGCGCGCTGCTGCATGGTGACCAGGGCCGCCATCTGGACTTCAACACCGAAGAGCATCCGGTGGCACTTCAGCTGGGCGGCAGCGAGCCAGCCGATCTGGCCGCCTGTGCCAAGCTGGCCGAGCGCTGGGGCTATGACGAAGTCAACCTGAACTGCGGCTGCCCCAGCGAGCGGGTGCAGCGCGGCGCCTTTGGCGCCTGCTTGATGGCCGAGCCCAAGCTGGTGGCCGAAGGCATGAAGGCGATGAAGGACGCCGTCAGCATTCCGGTCACGATCAAGCATCGCATCGGCATCGACAAGGTCGAAAGCTACGAGTTCGTACGTGACTTCGTCGGCACGATTGCCGAGGCCGGCTGCGAGGTGTTCATCGTCCATGCGCGCAATGCCTGGCTGCAGGGCCTGTCGCCCAAGGACAACCGCGAGATTCCGCCACTGCGTTACGAGCTGGTGCATCGGCTCAAGCGCGAGTTTCCGCAGCTGACCCTCGTCATCAACGGCGGCCTCAAGGGCGACGATGAAATCGCCGAACAGCTGCAGCATGTGGACGGCGTGATGGTGGGCCGCCAGGCCTACCACGAGCCCTGGCAGATGGCCGGCTGGGACGAGCGCTTCTTCGGCACCGCCGGCCCGGCCGGCAGCCGTGAGCAGGTGGAAGCCGAATGGCTGCGCTATCTGCAGGCGCAGGTCGAAAAGGGCCGGCCCTGGTCGCAGGCCATGCGCCATGCGCTGGGCCTGTGGAACGGCGAGGCGGGCGCGCGGCGCTGGCGCCAGGTCTGGTCTGACCACAAGCTCAAGGAGCTACCGCCGGCCGAGGTGGCGGCGATGGCCAGCAGCGCGCGCAGCGGCATCGCCGCGCATGTGGCCGAGCATCAGGCCCACCATGCGGCCGTGCATGCCACGGCGGTGTCCGCGGGCTGAGCTCAAGCGCCGTACATGAGCATCACAGCGCCGCCGCCGCTGCTGGGCCTGCTGTGCTTCGACACCGCGCTGGGCCGCTGCGCCCTGGTGTGGAGCAGCGAAGGCATCGTCGGCTCGCAGCTGCCCGAGGAAAACGCGCGCGCCACGCGCGACCGCATGCGCCAGCGATTCCCGAGCGCGCAAGAGAAGCTGATGCCGCCGCCCTTTGTGCAGCAAGCCGTGCAAGGCATACAGCGCCTGCTGGCCGGCCAGAGCGCCGATCACCGCGAGTTGCTGGCCCTGCCGCTGGATGAGACGGCGCTGCCCACCTTCAACCGCTGCGTGCTGGCACTGACACGCCAGATCCCCGTGGGGCAGACGCGCAGTTACGGCGATATCGCCCGCGCGCTGGGCCAGCCTGGCGCCGCGCGTGCGGTCGGCCGCGCCGAGGCGGGCAACCCCTTTGCGCCCATCGTGCCCTGCCACCGCGTCACCGGCGCGGCCGGGCAGGGCGTGGGTTTCTCGGCGCATGGTGGGCTGCAGACCAAGCAGCGGCTGCAACTGATCGAGGCGCGCGCAGCCGGCCAGGCCACCGCTGTGCAGCAATCCCTGTTCGACTGAGTCGGCTTTGCGCCGGTGCTAAGCTGGACCGCTGATCCAATCCCTGCGAGAGGAATGCCATGCCCGGCCTGCTGCCCACCATCGATCCTGACGGCCTGCTCGAATACTCGGTCGTGTTCACCGATCGCGCGCTGAACCACATGTCGCAGCGCTTCCAGGGCGTGATGCGCGACCTGTCGGCCACGCTGAAGAGCGTCTACCAGGCGCACACGGCCATCGTCGTGCCCGGCAGCGGCAGTTTTGGCATGGAATCGGTGGCGCGCCAGTTCGCGGCCGGGCAGCAGGTGCTGGTGATCCGCAACGGCTGGTTCAGCTACCGCTGGACGCAGATATTCGAGATGGGCGGCATCCCTGCAGCCCACACCGTTCTCAAAGCCCGGCAAACGGGGCCGGGTGCGCAGGCGCCGTTCGCGCCCGCGCCTGTCGATGAGGTGGTGGCCGCGATCCGGGCCGAGCGTCCGGCCGTGGTGTTCGCCCCGCATGTGGAAACCGCGGCCGGCCTGATGCTGCCCGACAGCTATCTGCGTGCCGTGAGTGATGCGGTGCATGAGGTCGGCGGTCTGTTTGTGCTGGACTGCATCGCCTCGGGTGCGATGTGGGTGGACATGGCGGTCACCGGCGTCGACGTGCTGATCAGCGCGCCGCAGAAGGGCTGGAGCGGTTCGCCCTGCTGTGCCTTCGTGATGCTCAGCGAGCGCGCCCATGCGCGACTGCAGGAGACCACGTCCAGCAGCTTCGCCATGGACCTGAAGAAGTGGCAGCAGATCATGGCAGCGTATGAGGCGGGTGGCCATGCCTATCACGCCACCATGCCGACCGACGCGCTGGCGGCCTGCCGCGATGCGATGCTGGAGACGCGTGACTACGGCTTCGAGAAGCTGCGCGCTGAGCAGCTGGAGCTAGGCCGCCAGGTGCGCGCGCTGCTGGCCGGGCAGGGTCTGCCCAGCGTCGCTGCGCCGGGCTTCGAGGCGCCAGGCGTGGTGGTCAGCTACACCCATGACGCCGGGCTGCACAGCGGAAAGGCCTTCCTCGCCGAAGGTCTGCAGACCGCCGCCGGCGTCCCGCTGCAGTGCGACGAGGGCCCGGAGTTCAAGACCTTCCGCATCGGCCTGTTCGGCCTGGACAAGCTGCACAACCCTCAGCGCAGCGTGGCCTCGCTGGAGCGGGCGCTGCGCAAGATCCTGGCGGGCTGAGGCCGGCCAGGAGCTGCGGCGCGTTTACTCCCAGGGCGCCGGTTCGGCGCCGATTTGTGTGGCAGGCTGGTCCAGATCCAGCACGTCCTTGTCTGGCGCCACCAGTTCCGACACCGGCATTGAGCCCAGGAAGTCGTGCTCGCCGCCCAGGCCCTCGATCAGCGCCGGGATCAGCTGGCTCAGTTCTCCAGTGGCGATTGCCGCATCGGCGTCGAAGGCCTCGTCTTTATCGCCCTTGTCACGGCCTTCGAAGACCACGTCCAGGAAACTGATCTTCTTCAGCTGTAGCGTGTCGGTCAGCAGGAAGGAGACGCGGTCCTGGTAGGTCATCGCCAGGCGGGTGGGGCGCTTGCCGCTGGTGAGGTGCTGGCGCACCTCGTCGATGTCCAGCGCGTGGCGGGCATAGCGCACCACCGACTTCATCTCGTCCTCGCTCTTGAGCTCGCACTCGCGGTCGATGGTGAAGCCGGCCGGTGGCACGCCGTCCATCAGCCAGGCCGCCATGCAGGCAGCCGGCGTCTCGGCGCTCTGCACCAGATGCAGAGCCAGGCCATCCAGGGTCTTGATCAGCAGGCTCACCACTTCCTCGGCGCGCGAGGAGCTTGACGCGTCAATCATCAGCAGGCGCTCGGCCGGCGCGATCCAGATGCGGATGCTGCTGCGCTTCTTGAAGCACAGCGGCAGCAGTTCGTGCGTGGCTTGTTCCTTCAGGTCCTTCAGCGCCTTCTTGCCAGGCTTGCGGCCGGTCTGTTCCTCGATCTGCGCGGCAATCTCATCGACTCGCTCCTTGACCACCGAGCCGGGCAGCACGCGCTGCTCGATCTGCAGGCGCAGATGCAGATGGCCGTCGATCACCTCGATCAGCGGCGCGTGTTCGATGCCGCGTGGCGGCACCCAGCCCAGCGACAGCGCCTCGGTGGCGCCACAGGGCAGGAATTGCCCTTTGGTCAGAGCGGCTTCAACTTCGTCCTGGGTGGGCTGCCAGCCCGGACCCACGCGGTAAATCGTCAGGTTCTTGAACATCTCGGATGCGTGCGGTGTCACCAACAAAAAAGACCGCCCCGGAACACGGGGCGGCGCTGTTGGAGAGATTGTCGCTCAGGCCGGCGTTGCGGCGATCTGGCGCAGTGCCTGCTCGAACATCTCGGGCGGCTGTCCGCCGGAGATCAGATGGCGATCGTTGATGATGACCGCCGGCACCGAGCTGATGCCTTGCGATTGGTAGAAAGCTTCAGCCTCGCGCACCTCGTCGGCAAAGGCGCCGCTGGCCAGCACGGCTTCGGCGGCACTGCGATCCAGGCCAACGGCTTCGGCGGCGCCCAGCAGCACTTCGTGCGCGCCAGGATTTCGCCCCTCGGTGAAATAGGCAGTGAACAGCGCCAACTTCAGATCACGCTGCAGGCTGCCGCCCTGGGTGTGCGCCCAGTGCAGCAGGCGATGGGCGTCGAAGGTGTTGTAGATGCGGCTGCGCGCACCCATCGTGAAGGTGAAGCCCAGCGCCTCGCCGCGCTGGCGGATGGCTTCGCGCGTGTGGGCCAGCTGCTCGGGTCCGGCGCCGTACTTCTGCGCCAGGTGCTCGTTGATGTCCTGGCCCTCGGGCACCATCTGCGGGTTCAGCTCGAAGGGCTGGAAGTTCAGCTCGACCTGCAGCTCGGGCAGGCGGCTGAGCGCCTGTTCCAGGGACTTGAGCCCGATGGCGCACCAGGGGCAGGAGACGTCGGAGACGAAATCGATCTTCATGATTGGCACTGTAGCCGGCCTGTCCGAGCCTTGTGCAGGCCCAGGGCATTCATGCCGTGCGAAGCCCCTGGGCTGCCAGCCAGTCAAGCCCGGGCTGAATCTCTCGGTGGTGGCAATAGGTGGCCAGGCGCCCGGCCCGCTCGGCCAGTTCCTTGACCATGGCTTCATGGAAATGGCTGGGCAGGATGTCGGTGACGGCGCGCATGCCATGCTGCACAGCATCTTCGAAAAAGAACCACCACAGCGTCAGCGCCTCGGGGGTGGCACCGTCCCAGTCGCGCAGATCGCTCAGCATGCCCCAGCCCTGGCCGCCATGCTGCTGCCAGAGGGCGCGCGCGTCGCGGTGCAGATTGCGCACGGCCACATCATTCCAGGCGCCGCTGTAATGGGCGATCAGGACCTCGCCCTGCCAGCTGAGACGGAACTGACCATGCTGAGACCATTCCATCGCTGTTTGTCCCCGACTGCCGCTGAATGAATAGCTGCAGTCTAGGTCAAAGCTGGCGCTGGCTGGGCCGTGCCAGATAAAACCACTCCTGGCCGGGCTGGGCGCGGCTGTTCGGGAAGACGATGCGGCCCTCGGACGGCGCCAGCACCGGCGTGCCGTCATGCCGCGTGCCGATGGTCTGGCCGGCGCTGACGGCGTCGAAGCTGGCCCATTCGTGCTCGAAGCGGTCATCCGGATGCGCGCGGTCAATCACCTCGTAGAGCTGCAGCAGCTCGATGGCGCGCTTGGGCTCGGCCGGCTCCACCGCGCCCGGGGCAATCATGCCCAGCAGCGTCAGCGTGCGCAGGATGGCTTTGTAAGCCACTTCGGGGGCCTGCGGGTCGGCATGCTGGCCGCATTCCAGCGTGATGCCGTAGCCGCCCTGGCTGCGCATGTATTCGGTGGTGCCGACGCCGTAATGCGGGTCCTGCACCAAGGCCTGCTGACGTGAGCCGTCGCTGCCTCGTTCGGCACGCCGCTGCAGCCCCAGCGCATAGGTGGACAGCCAGCCTTCGACGATGCGGCCGGTGCCGACACAGGCCGCCAGCTGGCCTTCGGCCAACTGGTGCGCAAAGGGCTCAAGCTCGCCGTCGTTGTCGCGCGGGCCCAGCATCGCGAAGGCAGGGCCGGGGTTGTTGAAGGAGTGCAGGTCCAGTAGCACATCGTGCTGTGCCAGCCAGGGGCAGAGCTGGCGCGCGATGCGGTCCTCGAAGTCCTGCGGAATCATCGCCGGGCGCAGATTGCGGTTCAGGTTGCGTTCGCCTTCGCGCTGGCCCTTCTGGTGCGCCAGCGGGTTGACGATGGGGATCATGCTCAGCGTGCCGCGCAGCAGCGTCAGCGCGCCGCTGTCGAACTCAGCCAGGACGCGCTGGATGGCACTGATGCCACACACCTCGTTGCCATGCACGGCAGCGGTGACGATCAGGCGCGGGCCGGGCTTGAGGCCGGCGAGCTGGTGGATGCGCAGATGGGTCGGTGGGGTGCTCATATCGGGGTCAGGCCTTGCAGGGTCAGAGTTCCAGCGCGGTCGCGCTGTCGCAGAACATCGGGGTCAGGTCTTGCTGCCAGGCGCCATCGGCCCAGCGGCTCAGGCCGTAGAGCGTGGCGAAGGCATAGCGGGGCGGCTCGCTGCCGGCACCGGCGATCAGCTCACCGCCGCGGCGCACGTTGTCCGCCATCCAGGCCGGCAGGCGCAGGTGATACGGGTTGCGGGCCACTTCGCCCACATGGCAGGCCAGCGCCTGCACCAGCCGTGCCGTGTCGGCGATGCTGGTCTGCACCATGCAGTTGGGTGCGGCCTGAGGCGCCCAGAACTCGGTCTGCGCCAGCAGCCCGGCATAGTGGGCTTGCGCCAGCGCCTGCATGATCAGCTGGTGCACGCCGATATGCGTGGCGTTGGCGTCGGCGCCATGCGGCGCCAGCACCAGCGCGGGCCTGGCGCGCGTCAGCAGTTGCCCCACGCGGTCGAGATGGCTGCGCCACAGCGCGGGTTCGGCATCCGCGGTGTCGGGGCGCACGCGCTCCAGGCCTTCGTCGCCCAGTATCAACAGCTCGAAGCCGAGATGCGCGCAGGCCGCGCCCAACTCGGCGCGGCGAGCCGCACGGCGTTCGCGTTGGCTGCCTAGCGTGACAGCCACCACCGTGACCTGCCAGCCGCTCTCCTGCTGCAGGCGCAGCGGCAAGGCGCCGACGATGCATTCATCATCCGGGTGCGGGGCAAAGACCAGGCACTGGCGTTTCGCGTCGCGCGAGCGGGTGGGCGGCGCTGCGCCCTCGGGCGCGGCCTGCAGCAGTTCGGCGAAGCGGCCGACCCAGTGGTGCCAGGACGCGGCATCGGTGGGCGCGCAGCAGGCAGCGGGGAACGTGTCAGTCATTCGGGCTCTGGCGTCGGCAAGAAAGCGGCGCTGATTGTCGGCGATGCGTTGGGGCTTGTTGAGCTGGCCACCATCACTTTTCATGGGGCAGTCATGCGCTGCGGCCGGGCCGGGCTGTCGGGCCAGGTGGCCAGCAGCACGCCGGCCAGCGCCAGCGCATAGGCCAGGGCCTGCAGCAGGCTGATTGATTCGCCCAGCCACAGCAGGCCCACCAGCGCCGTGGCCACCGGCAGAAACACCATGAAGACGCCGGCACGCGCGGCCGGCACCTGCTGCAGGCCGTGCATCCACAGCCACACCGTCACCATGCTGGCGGCAAGCGCGTAGAACAGCAGCAGGCCCCAGCTGCCGGGCTGCACCGCGGCAAAGTCGAAGCTCATGGCCTGCCACAGGCCCAGCGGCGTCACCAGTACCAGGCCCCACAGATTGATCAGTGCGCTGATGCGCCGCGGCGGCAGATCCTGCGTCAGGCGCTTGCCGATCACCACATAGCAGGCTTCGCAGAACACCGCGCCCAGCACCAGCAGCGCGCCCCAAGTCGAGGTGCCGGCCATCGCGTCACCGCTGCGCCCCAGCGCCACCAGCGCGATGCCGGCCACGCTCAGCGCAATGCCGGCGGCCACGCGCGGCGCGATGCGTTCGCCCAGCACGATGCGGCTGAGGAGGGCGACCGCCGCCGGGATGCCCGCCAGGATGACGCCGGCCACCACGGCTGAGCTGGCGCGCAGCCCGTACAGCAGGCAGATCGAGAACAGAAAGTTGCCGAGAAAGGATTCAAGGAACAACAGGCCGCGCGTGCGCCCATCCAGGCGCGGCTCGTGCGGCGCACGCCGCAGCCAGGGCAGCATGAACACGGCCGCCATGCCGAAGCGTAGCCAGGCCAGCAGGAAGACGGGGAACACCAGCACCAGCAGCTTGGACAGGCCCACATAGCTGCCGACCAGGCTGGTGCTGAGCGCCAGGCTGGCGTAGGCCAGCCATGGAATCGCGGACGAGGGTTCAGGACGGGACATCGCAGACCAAGCGTTGAGCAGTGCGCATCATGCCTGCTGCGCGCAACGCTTTGATCCAGCGCGAGCCGTGCGTGCGGCGCTGGCCGCACAATGAAACCATGGGCACCTCATCGACATCAGCTGTGCTGGCGCTGTTGCAGCCGGTTCCTCCGTTTCTGTTCTTCACCGGCAAGGGCGGCGTCGGCAAGACCTCGCTGTCCAGCGCCACGGCGCTGGCGCTGGCCGAGCAGGGCCTGCGGGTGCTGCTGGTGTCCACCGATGCGGCGTCCAACCTGGACGAGATGCTGGGCGTCACGCTGTCGAACCAGGCCATGCCGGTGCCGGGCGTGCCGGGCTTGGCCGTCATCAACATCGACCCCGAGGCGGCGGCCGAGGCCTACCGGCTGCGGGTCATCGCGCAGCTGGGCGAGCAAGCCGCGGACGAGGAACGCGCTACGGTGCGTGAGCAGCTCTCAGGCGCCTGCACCACCGAGATAGCCGCCTTCGACGAGTTCGCCGGCCTGCTGGCTGCTGGTGGCTCGGGCTATGACCATGTGGTGTTCGACACCGCGCCCACCGGCCACACGCTGCGCCTGCTGAGCCTGCCCAAGGCCTGGAGCGGCTTCCTGGAGGACAACGACCGTGGCGCTTCCTGCCTGGGGCCGCATTCGGGATTGAAGATGCAGGAACAGCGCTTTCGGGAGGCGCTGGCGGCGCTGACCGATGGCGCGCAGACGCGTGTGGTGCTGGTCAGCCGGCCCGAGCGCAGCGCCTTGCTGGAAGCCGACCGCGCCTGCCGCGAACTGGAGGAGCTTGGGCTCAACAGTCAGCGCCTGATCATCAACGGCGTGCTGAGCCCGCAGGCCGCCAGCGACGCAGTCTCGCGTGCCATCGCCGAGGCAGGGCGCCAGGCCTTGGCCGAGATGCCAGCGGCCCTGGCCGCCTTGCCGCGCGCCGAAGTGCCGCTGCGTGCCTTCGACACCATCGGCCTGCCGGCGCTGCGGGCCTTGCTCTCTGGCGGCGAGCCGACGGCCGCCGTGCTCACACAGCAGGCTGTGCTGACCCAGGCCGCCTTGCGCGCCCATGCAGCCGCCATGCCCGGTCTGGACCGGCTGGCCGACGAGCTGGCGGCGCCGGGGCGAGGCTTGATCATGGTGATGGGCAAGGGCGGCGTGGGCAAGACCACGGTGGCCGCCGCGCTGGCCATCGGCCTGGTGCAGCGCGGCCATTCGGTGCACCTGAGCACCACCGATCCGGCTGCGCATCTGGAGCTGACACTGGCCGGCCAGTTGGAGGGTCTCAAGGTCGACCGCATCGACCCCAAGGCCGAGACGGCACGCCATATCGACAAGATCATGGCCAGCCGCGGTGCCGGTCTGGATGCAGCCTCGCGCGCATTGCTGCTGGAAGACCTGCAATCGCCCTGCACCGAGGAGGTGGCGGTGTTCCATGCCTTCTCGCGCGTGGTCAGCGAGGCGCGCAGCGCTTTTGTGGTGCTGGATACCGCGCCCACCGGCCATTCGCTACTGCTAATGGATGCGACCGGGGCCTACCACCGCCAGATGCTGCGCGAGTTCGAGGGCAAGATGGGTGGCGGCCGTGTCACCACGCCGCTGATGCGCCTACAGGACCCGGACTACACCCGCATCGTGCTGGTGAGCTTGCCCGAGACCACGCCAGTGTCGCAGGCTGAGGCGCTGCAGGCCGATCTGCGCCGCGCCGGTATTGAGCCCTATGCCTGGTTGCTGAACCGCAGCATCCTGGCCGCCGAGACCGAGGATGCGCTGCTGCTGGCACGCAAGCAGGGCGAGTGGCGCCAGTGGCAGCGGGTGCAGGGCGGCCTGGCGCAGCGCTGCTTCGTGTTGCCCTGGCAGGCCGAGCCGCCGGTGGGCGTGGCGGCGCTCGGGCACCTGGTCAGCAAGGGTCAGAAAGCAGCTACGTAGCGCTGCATCTCCCAAGCGCTGACATGGCGGGCATAGCCCAGCCATTCCTCGCGCTTGAGGGCTAGGAACTGCTGCGTCAGCGTCTCGCCCAGAGCGTCGCAGATCATCGCGTCGGCGAGCAGCGCTTCCAGCGCTTGGTCCAGGCTTTGTGGCAGCAGCGCGATACCGCGATCAGCGATCTGCCGCAGCGACAGCGCAAACAGATCGTCCTCGCAGGCTGCCGGAGGCTGCAGCTCACGGTCGATGCCGTCGAGGCCTGCGGCGATCAGCGCGGCGCTGGCCAGATAGGGATTGGCCGCGGCATCCGGCAGGCGCCACTCAAAGCGACCGGGCAGGGTGCGGACCAGGGCTGTACGGTTGTTGGGGCCGTGGGCGATATAGGCCGGCGCCCAAGTGGTGCCTGACAGCGATTCGCCGACCGTCAGCCGCTTGTAGCTGTTGACGGTGGGCGCTGCCAGCGCGCACAGCGCCGGCGCATGCGCCAGCACTCCGGCAATGAAGTGGCCCAGCAAGACCTGCCCCTCGGCGCCGTCGAACAAGCAGCGCTCAGTGGGGCCTTCGCCCGTCCACAGCGAGGCATGGAAGTGCATGCCGCTGCCCGGCTGGTCGGCAAAGGGCTTGGGCATCATCGAGAACAGCGCGCCATGCTTCTCGGCGATGGCCTGGGCCGCCAGCTTGAACAGCATGATGCGGTCGGCACTGTGCAGCGCGCGGTCGTAGGCGAAGTTGAGTTCGTACTGACCCTGTGCATCCTCATGGTCGATCTGCAGCACCTGCAGGCCGCAGCCCTGCAGCGCCAGGTGCAGCTCGCGCAGCAGTGCCGCCTGGCGCGGCAGGGCCTTGAGGTCGTAGGAGGGCTTGTCCAGCCGGTCGGCGTCGTCGATGGGCACGTAGCTGCCGCGACCATCGGTTTTCAGCAGGAAGAACTCCGGTTCGATGCCGGTGCGCAACTGCCAGCCGCGCGCGCTCAGCCGGGCCTCAGCGCGCCGCAGCACCTGGCGCGGGCAGGCATCGAAAGGCTGGCCGGCTACGAAGCCGTCGCAGACCAGACGGGCGTAACCGGGCATCCAGGGCAGGGCCTGCGCGGTGCTGGCGTCGCCCCGCCCCCAATACTCGCTGCGCGGGCCCTGCCGGGCCAGACCGGTCCCGGCGATCGACGGGCCGGAGAAGCCAGCACCTTCGCTCAGCAAGGCGTCCAGCTGCTCCAGCGGCAGGTACTTGCCCTTGGCCACGCCATGCAGATCGGTGAACTGCGCCAGCAAGGTGTGCACGCCGGCGGCGCGCAATTGGTCTTGCAGAGCTTGGCTCAGCATGGGCTCAGGCCTTGATTTTCAGCCAGGTGGTCTTCAGCTCGGTGTACTTGTCAAAGGCATGCAGCGACTTGTCGCGTCCGTTGCCGCTCTGCTTGTAGCCGCCGAAAGGTACGGTGATGTCGTCCTCGTCGTATTGGTTGACGTGCACGGTGCCGGCGCGCAGCTGGCGTGCCACGCGGTGGGCGCGGTCGATATTGGAGCTCCAGACGCTGGCCTGCAGGCCGTAGCTGGAGTCGTTGGCCTGCGCCAGCGCGTCGGCCTCGTCCTTGAAGCGCAGCAGCGACATCACCGGGCCGAAGATCTCTTCGCGGGCGATCTTCATCTGGTTGTTGACGCCATCAAACACCGTGGGCTCGACGAAGTAGCCGCCACTCTCGCTGCGGGCCTGGCTGCCGCCGACCATCGCCGTGGCACCTTCGGCGCGACCTGCCTCGATATAGCCCATCACGGTGCGCAGCTGGCCTTCGTCGACCAGGGCGCCCATGACCGTGCGCGGGTCGAGCGGATCGCCCGGCGCGTACTTCGGCGCCTCGGCCGCGACGACGGCGGCGAACTCATCGGCGATGCTCTCGTGCACGAACACGCGCGAGGGCGCGTTGCAGCTTTCGCCCTGGTTGAAGAACATCGCGCCGGCCACGGTCTTGGCGGCCAGTGCGATGTCTTCGTAGTCCGGGAACACCAGGAATGCTGACTTGCCGCCTAGCTCGTTGTAGACCCGCTTGAGGTTGGAGCGGCCTGCGTACTCGAGCATCTTGCGGCCGACACGTGTGGAGCCGGTGAAGCCGATTGCATCCACATCCATGTGCAGCGCCAGCGCTTCGCCGGCCTCATGGCCGAAGCCCGGGACGACGTTGAAGACGCCCTCGGGCAAACCGGCTTCGAGGGCCAGTTCAGCCAGGCGCAGCGCGGTCAGCGGCGATTTTTCACTGGGCTTGAGCACCACCGAGTTGCCGGCCGCCAGCGCGGGGCCTAGCTTCCAGGCGGCCATGATCATCGGGTAGTTCCAGGGCACGATCACGCCGATCACGCCCATCGCCTCGCGCTGGATCAAGGCCAGCGCATTGGCGCCGGTGGGCGCGATCTCGTCGTAGATCTTGTCCACCGCCTCGGCATACCAGGCGATGCAGCGTGCGGTGGCCGGCACGTCGACGCTGAGCGCGTACTGGATGGGCTTGCCCATGTCCAACGTCTCCAGCAGCGCCAACTCGTCCTTGGCCGCCAGGATCAGCTCGGCAAAGCGCTGCAGCACGCGCTTGCGCGCGGCCGGCGCGCGGGCCGCCCAGCGGCCATCGTTGAAGGCGGCGCGCGCGGATTGCACGGCCGTATCGATGTCGGTCGCCTGGCCGCGCGACACTGAGCCGAGCACGCGCGCGTCAATCGGCGAGATGCAGTCGAACTGCTCGCCGCTTTGCGTGTCGACCCTGCGCCCGCCGATCAGCGGGCGTCCGTCGATGCGCAGCGCCGCAGCGCGTTCATGCCAGTTGATCCGGTTCGCACTCATGCCGACCTCAGAACTTCACGACCATCGAGGCGCCGAAGACGCTGTTGCTCTTGCGGAAGCTGCCGTCCTTGACGTCTTCGAACACGGCGGCGTTGGCGCGGTCCAGGCGGTATTCCAGCTTGAAGCTGGTGTTCAGGTCGTAGGCATAGCCCAGGCCCAGCGACAGCGCGGTGCGGTTCACGCCCTTCTCGGTATCGCCGAACACCAGATCGCCGGTGACGGCGTCGTAGCCCAGCACCTCGGGGCCGATGCCGTTGCGCTGGTCAGCGCCATAGCCCAGAAGGCCACCGCCGTGCTTGTTGTTCTTCAGATAGTCGGCGCGAGCGATCAGCTCCAGGCGCGGCGTCAGCTTGTAGGCGGCCAGTGCCGACAGACCCATCCACTTGGCGGTGCGCAGATCGCCGGTATCGGGGTCGGGCGTGATGGCGGCCTGCTTCTGCTGGCCATAGCTGAACTGGCCCTGCACGGTCCAGTCGCCGCGGATGAAGTAGCCGTCGATTTCGAACAGATCCAGCGCCGTGTTGCGTGTGCCGCCGACCAGATTGGCCGCCTTGCCATGCACGCCGGCAAAGCCGAAGCCCTGGAACTCGCCACGCGCGTAATCGACGCGGTAGGCCAGAACCGGGGCCTTCTCTCCAGCGGCATTCTTGGACGCGTTCATGTTCGCCAGCACGGCCTTGCTGACCCATTTGCCGCGCGTCAACTCCATGCCGGCGCCGGTGTAGGCGGTGGGCAGTGTGAAGTCGAACAGCAGGTTGTGCGTGATCAGCTTGTTGAGCGTGGGCTGCAGATACTCATAGCCCGACCAGTCCGGGATGTGGCCGGCGATCATGCGTGTCTGCAGGTCGCCGAGCGGCACCGAGACGCTGGCTTCATGCACAAAGCCGCCGTTGCCGATCACCGCATCGGTGCCGCGGTTCGGGCTCAGCGTCAGCTTGTAGCGGGTGCCGGATTCGGTTTCCTTGGCGAACTCGAGCGCGACGGTGCCGAAGTAGGAGTTGTCGTAGTTGTAGCCGTCGTCGCCGACGTTGTTGATGAACTGGAAGCCGGCGCGGTTCTGCGCCTTGTTGTAGATGTAGGCGGGCTCCATATAGCCGCTGATCTTCAGGCCTTTGTAGCCCTGGGCTTCCTGGGCGTCTTCGAGCGCCTCGGTCTTGATCGCGATGCGGTTGAATTCCTGCACCTGCTGCGGTGTCATGCCCCATTGCGGCTGGCTGGTCGCGGGCTTGGATTCTGCAGTCTTCAGGCGGTTCTCAAGCTGCGTGACACGGTCGCGCAGGGCGCGCAGTTCCTTGAGAAGCTCTTCATTGCTCTGTGCCTGGGCCGCACCGGGAAAGGCGGCGGCAAGAGCGAGGGTCAGGGCGGCGAGCTGGGGGGCTTTCATGCAGAACTCCTCTGTGTTGAATCGTTGAGATCGGTTGTTCGGTTGAAAAGTGTTCGCTTCAGGCACCGCGCTGGGCCGCTGCAATGTCTTGCGAGCGACGGCGCTCGGCGCGCGCGATCAGGTAGCTGGCGACGATGACGCCAATCGAGACGGTGACGATGATCAGCGTGGCCACGGCATTGATGCTGGGGCTCATGCCCAGGCGTGCGCGGGAGAAGATCACCAGCGGCATCGTGGTGGAGCCGGGGCCGGACAGGAAGGCTGACAGCACCACATCGTCCAGCGACAGCGTGAAGGTCAGCAGCCAGGCCGACAGCAGGGCTTGCATGATCATCGGCAGTGTGACGAGCAGGAAGACCTGGTGCGGGCGCGCGCCCAGATCGAGCGCTGCTTCTTCAAGCTGCGGGTTCAGCTCGGACAGCCGCGCCTGAACCACCACGGTGGCATAGGCCATGCCCAGCAGCAGGTGCCCCATCCAGATCGTCAGCAGGCCGCGCTCCGGGAATCCCAGCGCGCGCTGCATCGATACCAGCATCAGCAGCAGCGACAGGCCGACGATCACCTCGGGCATCACCAGCGGCGCGCTGATCATGCCGGCGAACAGCGTGCGGCCCTTGAAGCGGCGGTACTTGACCAGCGCGAAGGCGGCCAGCGTGCCCAGCACCACCGAGGCGCAGGCGGTGAAGAAGGCGATCTTCAGCGACAGCCACAAGCCCGTCAGCATTTCGCGGTCTTCGGCCAGCTTGGCGTACCACTTCAGCGTGAAACCGCCCCAGACCGAGGGCAAGGCCGAGTCGTTGAAGGAATAGATGATCAACGCCAAGATGGGCAGGTAGAGGAATGCAAAGCCCAGGCCCAGCCAGCTGCGACCGAACCAGCGGGTCATCTGGGTGGAGGTGCCGCTCATGGACGCCCTCCCGGCCGGTCTTGCGCCTCGGCCTGGTACTTGTTGAACAACGCCAGCGGCACGATGATCAGCAGCACCATCACCACCGCAACGGCCGACGCCATCGGCCAGTCGTTGTTGCTGAAGAATTCATCCCACAGCACCCGGCCGATCATCAAGGTCTGCGGGCCGCCCAGCAGCTCGGGAATCACGAACTCGCCCACGCAGGGAATGAAGACCAGCATCGAGCCGGCGATGATGCCGGCCTTGGACAGGGGCACGGTGATTTTCCAGAACGCGACCCAGGGCGTGGCGCCCAGATCGGCCGCAGCCTCCAGCAGGCGCAGATCCAGCTTGGACAGATTGGCGTACAGCGGCAGGATCATGAAGGGCAGGTAGGTGTAGACCATGCCCAGCAGCAGTGAGAAGGGCGTGTTCATCAGCTTGCCCGGCGCGCTGATCAGGCCGCCGGCCAGCAGCAGCTGGTCCAGGCCCAGGCCGATGATGAGGTCGGCCGCCCAGCCATGGTCGGACAGCAGCCCCTTCCATGCATAGACGCGCAGCAGGAATGAGGTCCAGAAGGGCAGCATCACCAGCATCAGCAGCACCGGCTGCAGGCTGGCGCGAGCGCGGGCCATGAAGTAGGCGAAGGGATAGCCGATGATCAGACAGCCCAGCGTGGTCAGCGCCGCAAACTTCAGGCTGGTGAGGTAGGCCGTGACGTAGAGCTCGTCCTCGGTGATGAAGATGTAGTTGCCCAGCTTGAGCGTTAGCTGCAGCATGCCGTCGGCATAGCGGATCAGGTCCTTGAAATGGACCGTCTCCATCTCCGAGACGCTGATCTTCAGCACGATCAGGAAGGGCAGGGCGAAGAACAGCAGCAGCCAGGCGTAGGGCAGGCTGATGACGGCCGTGCGGCCACTCAGCAGGCGCTTGAGCCGCTGCCGGGTACCTTGGAGGAGGGTGGCGATGCTCATGGCCTCAGTGCGTCAGCACCACATGGGCATTGCGCGACCAGTGGGCCCAGACCTCGTCGCCCCAGCTGAGTTCGTCGTCGCGATGGCGTTGAACATTGCTGACCGACACCTTGAGCATGGCGCCACTGCTCAGCTTGATGCGGTAGACGGTGAAGCTGCCGAAATAGGCCAGATCCTGGATCACGCCGCAGGCGGTGTTGAAGGGGTCCTCAGGCTTGCTGCGCGTGAGGTGGATCTTTTCCGGCCGCAGCGCCACGGTAACGGCCATGCCCTCGGTGCCGGTAATGCCATGGCCCACATAGTGGCGGCAGTCGGCGCTGTCGATGATGACGTGGTCGGGGTTGTCGCAGGTCAGTGCGCCGTCCATCAGGTTGACGTTGCCGATGAAGTCGGCAACGAAGCGATTCGCCGGGGTCTCGTAGATCTCGGCCGGTGCGCCCACCTGCAGGAAACGCCCCTCGCTCATCACCGCGATGCGCGAAGCCATCGTCATCGCCTCTTCCTGGTCATGCGTCACCATCACGCAGGTCACGCCGACCTCCTCGATGATGTTGACCAGCTCGATCTGCGTTTCCTCACGCAGCTTCTTGTCCAGCGCGCCGAGCGGCTCGTCAAGCAGCAGCAGCTGCGGCTTCTTGGCCAGGCTGCGCGCCAGCGCCACGCGCTGCTGCTGCCCGCCCGAGAGCTGGTGCGGCTTGCGCTTGGCAAACTTGGACAGCTGCACCAGCTTGAGCATGGCCTCGACGCGCGCCGCGATTGCGTCCTTGGGCAGACCTTCGCGCCGCAGGCCGAAGGCGATGTTGTCCCAGACGCTCAGATGGGGGAATAGCGCATAGCTCTGGAACATCATATTGATCGGCCGGACATGCGGCGCCATGCCGCCGAGGTCCTGGCCGTTCAGCACGATGCGTCCGCTGGTCGGCGTCTCGAAGCCGGCCAGCATGCGCAGCAGCGTGGTCTTGCCACAGCCGGAAGATCCCAGCAGAGCGAATATCTCGCCCTTGGCAATGTCGATCGAGACGTTGTCGACGGCCACCGCGCCGCCGCCGAAGTCTTTCACGACGTTCTGGATCTGCAAGTACGGCGATGCCGCGGCCACGCTGCTCATGCGATTGCTCCCCCTGAGATGCAGCGCATCAGATGCCGGTCTTGAACGAGGTGTACATGCGCGTCATGGTGCGCCGCACGTCGTTGTTGATGGCGTCCGGTGCAGCCATCTTCTTCATGTCGGCATCGCTGAGGAAGACCGTGGGATTGCTGGCCACCTCGGGCTTGACGAACTTCTTCGACTCCTTGTTCGGGTTGGCGTAGAAGACCTTGTTGGTCAGGCTGGCGTGCACTTCGGGGCGCAGGATGTAATTGATGAACTTGTGGGCATTTCCCGGGCGCGGCGCGTCGGCGGGGATCACCATCACATCCATGAAGATCAGGCCGCCGGTCTTGGGAATCAGCGCCTCGATCTTCTGGCCGGTCTTGCCATCGATGGCGCGCTGACGCGCGATATTGATGTCACCCGACCAGCCGAGCGCCAGGCAGATCGAGCCATTGGCCATGTCGTTGATGTAGCCGGAGGAGCTGAACAGGCTGACATGCGGGCGGATGCTCTTCAGCAGGGCCGGCACGCCGGCATAGTCGGCCTGGCTGCGGCTGTAGGGCGATTTGCCGAGGTAGTGCAGGGCGGCAGGAATCACCTCGGTGGCTGAATCCAGCACGCTGACGCCGCAGCTCTTGAGCTTGCTGATGTACTCGGGCTTGAAGACCAGATCCCAGGCGTTGTCCGGCATCGGCATGCTGCCCAGCGCGGCCTTGACCTTGTCGACGTTGATGCCGACCGTGGTGAAACCCCAGAGCCAGTTCACCATGAACTCGTTGCCGGGATCGAGCTTGGCCAACTGGGCCTGCACGTCGGGGTCAAGGTTCTTGTAGTTCGGCAGCAGCGACTTGTCGATCTTGCGCAGCAGGCCGCCGTCGGCCTGCAGCTTGGCCCAGTAGGACGAAGGCACGACGATGTCGTAGCCGGTCTTGCCAGCCACCAGCTTGGCATGGACGATCTCGTTGTTGTCGAAATTGTCGTAGCGCACCTTGATGCCGGTTTCCTTCTCGAAGTTCCGGATCGTGTCTTCGGCGATGTAGTCGCTCCAGTTGTAGATGTTCAGCACCTTCTCCTCTTCCTGAGCCAGGGCCGAGCCGCCCAGCAAGGCGGCGCCAGCGGCGAACAGCAGGCTGAAAGAGGCAGTCAGACGACGCGATAGCTTGAGTTTCATGACAGGGCTCTCCGGGAAAGTCGAGTGCAGGATGAAGGGAATGAAATCAGTCTAGATCGAGGGTCTGCTGCGCGCATGCCCCAAAACCCTGGGTCGGTCACAGCCAGCCCTTGCGGTTCAACTCGTCCAGGGTCAGGTCGAGGCAGCGCTTGATCAGCGTCATCATCTCGTCCACCTGGGGGCGGGTCATCACCAGCGGAGGCGCGACGATCATGCGGTCACCGACGGCGCGCATGATCAGACCGTTGCCGAAGCAGTGGGCGCGGCACAGCATGCCGACTTCCAAATCGCTCGCAAAAGGCGTGCCCGTGCTGCCGGCCTTGCCCTTGCCCTTGACCAACTGCACCGCACCCATCATTCCGCAGGTCTGGGTTTCACCCACCAGCGGGTGATCATCGAGCTCGGCAAAGCGCTCGGCCAGATAGGGGCCGATGTTGTGCTTCACATGGCTTACCAGATTGAGCTGCTGGATCAGGCGGATATTGGCCAGCGCCACCGCACAGGCCACTGGGTGGCCGGAGTAGGTGAAGCCGTGGTTGAACTCGCCGCCGTCGGCGATCAGCGCCTTGGCAATGCGCTCGCCCACCATCACGCCGCCCAGCGGCACATAGCCCGAGGTGACGCCCTTGGCAAAGGTCATCAGATCGGGCTTGCTGCCCATCGTCTCGCAGCCGAACCAGTTGCCGGTGCGGCCGAAACCGCAGATCACTTCATCGCTGACCAGCAGGATGCCGTACTTGTCGCAGATGCGCTGGATCTCGGGCCAGTAGGTCGAGGGCGGCACAATGACGCCGCCGGCACCCTGCACCGGCTCGCCGATGAAAGCCGCCACACGCTCAGGGCCGACGGCCAGAATCTTCTCCTCCAGCCAGCGCGCAGCCTTCAAGCCGAAGTCCTCGCGGCTCATGCCCTGGCCGAGCTCGAACCAATGCGGCTGCTCGATATGGGTGATGTCCGGAATCGGCAGCCCACCTTGCGCATGCATGCCGCTCATGCCGCCCAGCGAGGCACCGGCCATGGTGGAGCCGTGATAGCCGTTGTTGCGGCTGATAATGACCTTGCGCTCCGGCTGGCCCAGGATGTCCCAGTAGCGCCGCACCATGCGCACCACGGTGTCGTTGCCCTCGGAGCCGGAGCTTGTGTAGAACACATGCTGGAACTGCGGCGGCGAGACCTCAGCCAGCAGTTCCGCCAGCTCGATGGCGGGCGTGGTGGAGGTCTGGAAGAAGGCGTTGTAGAAGGGCAGCTCCTTCATCTGCCGGCTGGCCGCATCCACGAGGGCCTGCTGGCCATAGCCGACATTGACGCACCACAGGCCGCTCATGCCATCGAGGATCTTGTGGCCCTCGCTGTCCCAGAGGTAGATGTTGTCGGCGCGGGTGATGATGCGTGCGCCCTTCTTGGCCAGGCCGCCGTGATCGGTGAAGGGATGGATGAAATGGCTGGAGTCGGCCTGCTGCCACTCCTTCGTGCTGCGCGATTCTGCGCGCGCAGCCTGCTGGACTTGAATTGCACTCATGGGGTTTCCTTGACTCGGGGCTCAGACGTGCAGCAGCAGATGCTCACGTTCCCAGGGCGAGATCACTTTCATGAACTCGGCGTACTCGATTTCCTTGATCTCGGTGTAGACGGTGACGAAGGATTCGCCCAGCACGGCGGCCAGGTCCTTCTCGTTGCGCAGCAGCTCCAGCGCCTCGCCCAAGCTGCGCGGCAGCTGGTAGTCGCCCAGGTAGGCGTCGCCCTTGCATTCGGGCGAGGGCTCGATGCGGTTCTTGATGCCCAGATAGCCGCAGGCCAGCGTGGCGGCCAGCGCCACATAGGGGTTGGCGTCGGCGCCGATCACGCGGTTCTCCACTCGGCGCGCGGCCGGCGGGGCCACCGGCGAGCGGATCCCCACGGTGCGGTTGTCGGTGCCCCACTGGATGTTGATCGGCGCGGCGGTGAAGCGCGCCAGGCGGCGGTAGCTGTTCACATAGGGGGCGAACAGCGCCATCGCGGCCGGGATGTATTTCTGCAGGCCGCCGATGTACCAGAAGAACTCCTGGCTGGGCGAACCGTCCTCGTTGCTGAACAGATTGCGGCCGGTCTTCTTGTTGATCACGCTCTGGTGGATATGCATCGCGCTGCCTGGCTCGCCGGCGATGGGCTTGGCCATGAAAGTGGCGAACATGTCGTGGCGCAGCGCAGCCTCGCGCACCGTGCGCTTGAAGAAGAACACCTCGTCGGCCAGGCCCATGGGGTGGGCGTGGAAGAAGTTGATCTCCATCTGGCCGGCGCCGATCTCGTGGATCAGCGTGTCGACATTGAGCTCCATCTTCTCGCAGTAGGCGTAGACATCCTCGAACAGCGGATCGAACTCGTTGACCGCGTCGATCGAATAGGCCTGGCGCGAGGTTTCGGCGCGGCCGCTGCGGCCGATCGGCGGCTTCAGCGGCATGTCGGGGTCGGTGTTGCGCGCCACCAGATAGAACTCTAGTTCGGGGGCGACCACTGGGTCCCAGCCCTCGGCGTCGAACAGGTCGCAGACGCGGCGCAGCACCGAGCGCGGCGCGAACGGGATCAGCTTGCCGTCGCGGTCAAAGCAGTCGTGGATGACTTGCGCAGTTGGGTCGACGGCCCAGGGCACCAGGCGTGCCGTGGTCGGGTCGGCGCGCAGATGCATGTCGCGGTCATTCGGGCTGATGACATCGTAGTAGGGCCCCTCTTCGGGAAACTCGCCTGTCACGCCCATCGCGACCACCGCCTCGGGCAGGCGCATGCCGCGGTCTTCGGTGAACTTCTCGCGCGGCAGGATCTTGCCGCGCGCAACACCGGTGAGGTCGGGCACCAGGCACTCGATCTCGGTGACGCGATGTTCTCGAAACCATTGTTCGAGCTCGCTGAATGTGAATTCGTTTCTGACCACCATGGTTCACCTCTGTCTTCTGGTCTTGGCCCAGGGCGACATCGCCCGGGGCTGCGGATTGCAAGAATTCGGGGATGGGGTCAGCGGCGCTAGGTCTCGGGGTCGCGCTTGTAGTCGTGGCGGGGTTCGTGGAGCTGCGCGCTGTAATCGCGGCAGGCCTGGCCAAAGGCGCTCAGAAGAGTCATCGAGACCGGATTGCTGGCTGCCTGCCACTCAGGGTGCCATTGCACGCACAGGTTGAAGCCGCGCGCGGCCTCCACTGTGAACGCTTCCACCAGGCCGTCAGGCGCCACCGCCTCGATGCGCAGGCCTGGTGCCAGGGTCTTGACGCCCTGGCCGTGCAGGGAATTGACCTGGATCTGGCGGTGGCCCAGCAAGGCCTCCATGGTGCCGCCGGGCAGCACCTGCACCGGGTGCTGCTCGGCATAGGCGATCTCAGGCGGCTGGTCCGGCGGCGCACGATGGTCAGCCAGGCCGGCCTGCTCCTGCACCGCCTGATGCAAGGAGCCGCCCAGCGCCACATTGGCTTCCTGGAAGCCGCGGCAGATGGCGAACAGCGGCATGCCGCGCTCGATCGCCTTGGGAATCAGCGGCAGGGTCCAGGCATCGCGAGCCGGGTCCAGCGGCAGGGCCGGGTTGTGCACGGCCTCGTCGAAATGGCTGGGATGCACATTCGACTGCGAGCCGGTCAGCAGCACGCCATCGGCCAGGTCCAGCAACTCGTCCAGTTCGTCCGGCGAGCTGCTGGGCACGATCAGCGGCAGGCAGCCGGCCAGGCGCACCGCGTCGATGTACTTCTTGCCGGCCATGTGGAAGGGATGGTCGCCCATCATGCGGTTGCAGGCCGGCACCAGCACCACGGGCTTTCTTTGCATCAACGGGGCACTCACAGCATGTCCCTCAGTCGGTAATAGGCCATGCCCAGCACCAGCGCGGGCATTCGCATCAGGCGCCCGCCCGGGAAGGGGCGATGCTTCAGGCGGGCAAAGCTGTCGAAGCGGCTGGCATCGCCGTGCATGGCTTCGGCTACCACGCGGCCGGCCAGGCCGGTCAGCGCCAGGCCATGGCCCGAGAAGCCTTGCAGGTAGTACACATTGCTGTGTGCGCCAAGGCGGCCGAAATCGGGGGCACGGTTCATCGAGATATCCACGAAACCTCCCCATGCATATTGCATGCCCAGGTCCTGCAGCTGCGGGAAGCTCAGAAGCAGGCGCTCGCGCATGCTGGCCAGCAAGGAACGTGGCGTGACGGTGCTGTAGCTGACGCGTCCACCGTAAAGCAGACGCTGATCGGCCGTGGGCCGGAAGTAGTCGAGCACGAAGTTGGTGTCGCACACCGCGCTGCGGCTGGGGATCAAGGCATCGACGCGATCCTTGTCCATGGGCTCGGAGCAGACGATATAGGTGCCGACCGGCATGATGCGTGGCGCCAGCTTCTCTGCCAGCTCGGGCGCGTACTCCTGCAGATAGACATTGCCGGCCAGCAGCACCTGCTTGGCGCGCACGCTGCCCTCAGCGCAGCCCAGCTCGACGGTCTGGCCCTGTTGCATGCGGGTGACCGGGCTGTGCTCGTAGATGCGCACGCCCAGGCCGTGCGCGGCGCGTGCCAATCCGAGGCAGTACTTGAGCGGATGCAGATGGCCGGAGCGCGGGTCATGCACGCCGGCCTTGAAGCGCGGGCTGGCAATCCACTGCTGGATGTCGCCGGGTGCGATCCAGCGCATCGGATAGTCGTAGTGGCTTGCCATGCGCTCAGCCCAGGCCTGCAGATCGCGGCCCTTGCTCTCGCTGGTGGCCAGGCCGAGGTAGCCGTCCTGCCACTCGCAGTCGATGTCGAAGCGCTGGCAGCGCGCGCGGATCAGGTCCAGCGCTTCCAGGCTCATGCTCCAGATGCGCCGGGCTTCGTCCATGCCCAGCTGCGCTTCGATGGTGCTCTGGTCGCAGGCCAGGCCGTGGATGGCCTGGCCACCGTTGCGTCCGGACGCGCCGGCGCCGACCTGGCTGGCTTCCAGCAGCACCACGCTGAGTCCACGATCCGCGAGCTCGATGGCCGCCGACAGGCCGGCCAGACCGCCGCCCACGATGGCCACATCGGCCGTCACCTTCTCTCGCAACGGTGCGAAATCCAGGCTGCGCGCCGCGGTGGCCACGTAGTAGGAGTCGCGCGTGAGTTCGCGGTCGGTCTCAAGCAGGCTCATAGGTCAGCGCTAGGCAGTCCTTCGGTGCGGTGGGTGCTAGTCTGGCGCGCAGCTCAGGCCGCGCGGCGCAAGGCTGCGCGCACGGTGTCGATGATGCGATCGATGTGCGCGCGCTCGATGATCAAGGGTGGCGACAGGGCCACGGTGTCGCCGGTGGTGCGGACCAGCACACCCTGCTCCCAGCAATCGAGGAACACATTGAAGGCGCGCTTGGCCGGCTCGCCCGGCAGCGGGCTGAGTTCGATGCCCCCGACCAGACCGATATTGCGCACGTCGATGACGTTGGGCTCGCCCTTGAGCGAGTGCACGCCTTGTGCGAAGTAGTCCTGCATGTCGCCGGCGCGGGTCAGCAGACCATCCTCGGCATAGGTGTCCAGGGTTCCCAGTGCCGCGGCGCAGGCCAGCGGGTGGGCCGAGTAGGTGTAGCCGTGGAAGAACTCGATCAGGTGCTCGGGGCCGTTCATGAAGGCGTCGTAGATGCCTTGCTTGGCGAATACCGCACCCATCGGCACGCAGCCATTGGTCAGGCCCTTGGCGACCGTCATCAGATCAGGTGTGACGCCGAAGGTCTGCGCGCCGAAGGGGTTGCCGGTGCGGCCGAAGCCGGTGATGACCTCGTCGAAGATCAGCAGGATGCCGTGCTTGTCGCAGATCTCGCGCAGGCGCTGCAGATAGCCTTGGGGCGGAATCAGCACGCCGGTCGAGCCCGCCACGGGTTCGACGATCACCGCGGCGATGGTGGAGGCGTCGTGCAGCGCAATCAGCTTCTCCAGATCGTCGGCGAACTCGGCGCCATGCGCTGGCTGGCCGACCGAAAACGCATTGCGGGCCGGGTCATGCGTGTGGCGGATGTGGTCCACCCCGCCCAGCATGGTGCCGAACATCTTGCGGTTGGCGACCATGCCGCCGACCGAGATGCCGCCGAAATTGACTCCGTGGTAACCGCGCTCACGGCCGATCAGCCGGGTGCGCGCACCTTCGCCGCGAACGCGGTGGTAGGCGATGGCCATCTTCAGCGCTGTATCGACCGACTCGGAGCCGGAGTTGGTGTAGAAGACCTTGCTTAGACCCTTGGGGGTGAGCTCCACCAGCCGCTCGGCCAGTTCGAAAGCCTTGGGATGGGCCATTTGGAAGGGCGGCGCAAAGTCAAGCTCAGCCGCCTGCTTCTGGATCGCTTCGACAATCCTCGGGCGGTTGTGGCCGGCATTCACGCACCACAGGCCGGCAATGCCGTCCAGCACCTGGCGGCCCTTGTCATCCGTGAAGTACATGCCGTCGGCGCCAGTCAGCAAGCGCGGCGCCTTCTTGAACTGGCGGTTGGCCGTGAAGGGCATCCAGTAGGCGTCGAGCTTGTCGACGATCGGCTGACTCATTGCGTGCTCCCGAAGCGTTGTTGTCGTGAACTCCCGACAGCATGCAGTCTAGTCAGGGCGTCACGCAATGTGCTGGCGCTTTGGCTCTGGGCAAACCCCAGGTTTCGCAACTTCATGCGGTAGGATGGCCTCGTTTCCGCATAAAAAATCAAACATGAGCTCTGAAGTGCAACTGGATGCGATCGACCGCGCCATCCTGAACGAGTTGCAGCACAACGGCCGGCTCTCCAATGTGGAACTGGCGCAGCGGGTCCACCTGTCACCTTCGGCGTGTCTGCGCCGGGTTAAGGTGCTTGAAGATGCGGGCGTGATTGCCGGCTATGTCGCTCTCGTCAATCCGAAAGCGGTGGGAAAACAGGGCACTTGCTACTCGATCATCAATCTCGAACGCATGACCACCGCGGCGCTGGCGGCCTTCGAGCAGGCGATCCAGGACAGCCCGGACGTGCTGGACTGCTTCTACGTCGCCGGCACCAACGACTACCTGATCCGCTTTGCCTACAGGGATGCCGAGGACCTGGAGCGCTTTCACACCCATGTGCTGATGCAGTTGCCCGAGGTGGCGCGCTCCAACTCGATGCTGGTGCTGCGCACCATCAAGAAGACGACGGCTTTCGAGCTTTGAGGGCTGGCCTCAGGCGCCGGCCAGCGCCACCAGCACGGACGCGGCGAACAAGCCCAGCGCGCCGGCAAAGCCCAGGCTTTCAACCTTGCGGGTGAAGCCGGCGAAACGCGGCTTGGCGGACGGTGTGCTCGTCAGATAGGCTTGCGACTGGCTCAGAAACAGCGGAACGGTACTCATCAGGCTCTCCCAGCCACCTGGACCTCAGGTGGATTGGGTTCGACTGTGACAGCACTTAGTGAAAACCCTATGACAATGGTCGCGTCCGCTCAGGCGGTCGCGCGAGCCGTGCGGCGCAGCAGCGGCAGCAACTGGATGGCCAGCATGCTGGTCAAGATCAGCGCGCAACCGGCCAGTCCTGCCGCGCCCAAGCGGTCACCCATCAGCAGGTAGCCAAACAGTGCGGCGAACAGGGTCTCTGACGACAGGATGATGGCGGCATCCGCCGCGTGCGCATAGCGCTGAGCCACCACCTGCGCCGTGAAGGCGACGCCGACCGAGAGGATGCCCGCATAGAGCAGCGGCGCCGCGGCGGCCTGGACATCCGACCAGGCAAAGGGCTCGAAGGCGAAGGCCCAGCACAGGGCCACCAGGCCACAGAACAGGAACTGGCCGCCAGCCACCAGGAACGGCGCCGCCATGCGGTCGGCAACGCGGCCCACCAGCAAGACATGCAAAGCCCAGGGGAATGCCGAGCCGATCACCCACAGGTCGCCGGTGCCGATATTCAACTCGTGGGCACCTGACAGTAGGAATGCGCCCACGAGGCAGGCCAGCGCTGCCGGCCATACCGACCAATGCGGCAGATGGCGCATCAGCAGCCAGCCCAGCAGTGGGACCAGGGGCACATACAGGGCGGTCAGGAAGCCGGCATTGGTGACCGAGGTGCTGACGATGCCGATCTGCTGCATCGCTGCCCCCATCAGCAACAAGCCGCCCAGGCCGGCAATTTTGGCCGCATCGGTGCGCTGCAGGGGCTTGCCTTGGCGCTGCAAGGCCTGCCACTCGCGCCACATCAGCGGCGCCACCACCAGCGTGCCGATCAGAAAGCGCACGCCGGTGAAGGCCATCGGTCCGAGATCAGCCATGCCATGGCTTTGGGCGACAAAGGCGGAGCCCCAGATCAGGGCGATGACGGTCAGCAGCAGGTTGGCTTGGATACGGGTCACAGGAATTGAATGGGTGAGAGATAGGAGAGCGGCGTGGCTTCAGCCCGCCTGCAGATAGGCGAGTTCTTCCGCGCTGAAACCAGCGGCGCTGCGCGCGGCCATATTGAAGGGCGGACGCAGCCGCGGCGCTTCGTACTGCGCCACCAGCTGCGGATACAAACCAAGCGGATCGAGTCCGCGTTCCCGGCACAGATGGCGATACCAGCGGTTGCCGATCTCGACATGGCCGATCTCGTCGCGCAAGATCACCTCCAGGATCTCCACCGCACGCTGATCGCCGGCGCGGGCGAACTTGGCCTGCAGCGGCGGCGTGGCATCCAGGCCGCGTGCTTCCAGCGTGCGCGGCACCAGGGCCATGCGCGCCAGCACATCGCCGGCGGTGCGCTCAGCCATGGTCCACAGCCCATCATGGGCGTCGAAGTCGCCATAGCTGTGGTTCAGGGTCTGCAGATGATCGTTCAGCAGCGTGAAGTGCAAGGCCTCCTCGGCCGCCACCTTGAGCCAGTCGCGGTAGAAGGCGTCGGGCATGCCGGGGAAGCGCCATATTGCATCGAGCGCCAGATTGATGGCGTTGAACTCGATATGCGCGATGGCATGCAGCAGGGCCGCGCGGCCTTCGATCGTAAAGGGCGAACGTTTGGGCACCTGCAGCGTGGGAACCAGCCGCGGGCGTTCGGGACGGCCGGGCAGGGCCGGCGGCTGCTCGAATACGCGCTGCGCGTCCAGCGCTAAGCCAGCCTGCGCGGCGTCGAAAAGGCTGCGCGCGGCCTGTGCTTTGTCGGCCGGAGGCACGAGACACAAGACCTGCAGCGCACGATCACGGAGTTCCATTCTTACAATTATCCCTTTGCCTCGATGCGGGCCTGCCCGGGAGAACTCAATGGCTGTCTATCAACTGGGCGAACACCGTCCCACTGTTCCTGAATCTGCTTGGGTGGCTGAGAGCGCCCAGGTGATCGGCAAAGTGAACTTGGGTGAGCATGTCAGTGTCTGGTTCAACGCCGTGTTGCGAGGCGACAGCGACTCACTGACCATCGGCGCTGGCAGCAATATCCAGGACGGCTCAGTGCTGCATGCCGACACCGGTTTTCCGCTGGTGCTGGCCGAGAACGTGACGGTGGGCCACCAGGTGATGCTGCATGGCTGCAGCGTGGGCGAGAACTCGCTGATCGGCATCGGCGCCGTGGTCTTGAACGGCGCACGCATCGGCAAGAACTGCTTGGTCGGCGCAGGTGCCCTGGTGACCGAAGGCAAGGAGTTTCCGGATGGCTCGCTGATCATCGGCAGCCCGGCCAAGGCGGTGCGCGAGTTGGCGCCCGAGCAGATCGCCGGGCTCAAGCTCAGCGCGCTGCACTATGTGAGCAATGGACAGCGCTATGCGTCCGAACTGAAGAAGATCGCCGAATGAGTGAATTGCACAAGTTTCTTTTCAAGGGTCTGCCGGTGCGCGGCCAGCTGGTGCGCCTGACCGACAGCTGGAAAGAGCTGCAGAGCCGGCGCGAGCCCGATGCGCATTACCCGCCCGAGGTGCGCCAGCTGCTGGGCGAGATGGCCGCCGCTGCGGTGCTGATGCAGTCCAACATCAAGTTCAACGGCGCCCTGGTGCTGCAGATCTTCGGCGATGGCCCGGTCAAGCTGGCGGTGGTCGAGGTGCAGCAGGACCTGAGCTACCGCGCCACGGCCAAGGTGGTCGGCGAGGTGCCACCGGGTGCCGGTCTGCCGGCGATGCTGAATGTCCATGGCCAGGGGCGCTGCGCGATCACGCTGGACCCCAAGGACAAGCTGCCGGGCCAGCAGCCCTATCAGGGGGTGGTGCCGCTCAGTGATGAGAAAGGCGCGCCCTTGCAGTCATTGAGCGCCGTGATCGAGCATTACATGCTCCAGTCTGAACAACTCAGCACCAGGCTGGTGCTTGCGGCCAGTGATGAGACGGCTGCCGGCCTGCTGATCCAGCATCTGCCGGTGCAGGGCGAGGGCAACCTGGCGGGTGCCACGCATGCCGAGGAAGACCCGGAGCTGGCGGACGCCTTCAATCGCATCGGCATTCTGGCGGCCAGTGCCAAGCGCGAAGAGCTGCTCGATCTGGATGCGGAGACGGTGCTGCGGCGCTTGTTCTGGCAGGAACCTCTGGAGCGCTTCGAGCCGCTGCGTCCGCGCTTTGCCTGCACCTGCTCACGCGGTCGCGTGGGCGCGATGTTGCAAGGGCTGGGGCGTGAGGAAGTCGATTCGGTGCTGGAGGAGCGTGGCGAAGTCGAGATTGCCTGCGACTTCTGCGGCGCGCATTACCGCTTCGATGCGGTGGACGTCGGCGAGCTCTTCACCGCCGGCCACCAACAGCAGCCGGGTAGCGGCACGTTGCAATAAGCCGCCCGCTGGCCGGTGCGAGCGACCCTCCTGGCTGATGACCGTGAGGGTCGCGGCCGCGCTTCTTCAGTTGATGCGCTTGACCCGATCAAGCGCGGGCGGGCGGATGCTGCGGCCGGCGCTCAGGTAACGCTCCAGCGCATCCACGTCCATGATGCCGGTGCGCAGCGCCTTGCCTTCGGTCAGCACGCGGAAACCATCGCCGCCACTGGACAGGAAGCTGTTGACGGTGACGCGGTAGCTGGCTGTGGGATCGATCGGCTGGCCGTTCAGCATCATGCTGCTGGCCACAATGCGCGCGCCCAGCGGCTTGCTCGCATCCCAGCTGTAGCTGAAACCCTGTGACACCTGCAGGAAGATGCCGCGCAGCTCTTCGCTGCGCCACTGCTGTTCCAGCAGTCGGCGGATCTGCTCGCCGGTCAGCGTCATCGTCACCAGGTTGTTGTAGAAGGGCTGAACCGCAAACGCGTCCGCGTAGCTGACCTCGCCGCTGGCGCTGCGCGTCAAGGCCGCGCGCACGCCGCCGGTGTTCATGAAGGCGATCTGCGCCCCACCGTCTGCTGCGGCAGCACTGGCGGCCAACTGTGCATCGGCAATCAGCTGCCCCATCGGCATCGAGCCTGCAGCGTCAGCGTCGCGGGAGATGCTGGCGTCGATGCGGCCGACGACGCGCCGGGCCAGCGGCTCGGCCAGTTTTTCATAGGCGGTTATCAGCTGTGTTTGCGCCGGGTCCTTGGCATAAGTTGCGGTGCGAACGATCACGTTGTTGGCCTTGGCGGCAATGACATCGCGGGTCTTGCGGTCCAGCTGCAGATCGATCTCGCTGACGACGGTGCCGTACTTGTCGCCGCTGGTGACCAGGCGACCATCGACCTGGCACTGGTATGCACGGTGCGTGTGGCCGCTGACGATCAGGTCAACGGCCTTGTCGAGCTTTTTCACGATGTCGACGATGGGCCCGGAAATTCCCGGGCACTCGTTGTAGTCGCCGGTCGGGTAACCGCCTTCATGGATCAACAGCACGATGGCCTCGATCCCCTTGGCTCGAAGCTCCGGCACCAGCTTATTGACGGTCTCGGCCTCGTCATCGAAACGCAGTCCGGCCACACCTGCTGGCGTCACGATGTCCGGTGTGCCCTTGAGCGTCAGGCCGATGAAGGCCACGGGCACGCCTTCGAAGCTCTTGACGTGGTAGGCCGGCAAGACGGTTTTGTTGGTCCTGGTGTCCCAGGTGCTGGCGGCCAGGTATTTGAAACTGGCCCCCTTGAACTGGGTCGGGCCCTTGCAGCCGTCCTTGGGATGGCAACCTCCGTACTGCTTGCGCAGCAGCTCGGCCAGGCCGGAGTCGAACTCGTGATTGCCCACGGCCGTGATCTCCAGGCCCATCAGGCTCAGCGACTCGATGGTCGGCTCGTCATAGAACAAGGCCGACAGCAGCGGGCTGCCGCCGATCAGGTCGCCGGCAGCGACGAAGACATGGTTGGGGTTAGCCTTGCGCAGCTCGGCCACAGCGGTGGCCAGGTGTTCGGCGCCGCCAGCCGGCACGGTGATGGTCTTGCTGGGATCTTGCGGGTCCTTGATCCGGATGCCGCCGGAGGCCGGCTTCAGGTTGCCGTGGAAGTCGTTGATCGCCAGAACCTTGACGGCGACTGGCGTCGTCGGTGGCGCGTTGACCAAGCCGGCGCAGCCGGCGAGGGCGACGACGGGCAGCAAAGAGGCCAGAAGCCTGAGGCGGAAAGGGGTTCGGATCTTCATGCGCTGGGCTCCATGAGCAAACGTTTGCAGCTGATGTGGCCGCTAGTGTCTGCGTCAGCTGGCCATCGCGTCAAGCCTGATGACCCGAGCGCCGTAGGCTGGCGTGCTCGCATTCGGGCACATCGCAGTTCTGGCAGAACCAGGCCTGCTCGGGCATGGCCTGCTGGCGCTGCTCCAACCGGGTGAACAAGCCTTGGCGCGGGCCGCTGCGGGCGAGCAGCAAGGGGGTGAGCGCACTCAGCGCAGCTTCGGTTCGCGCTTCACCTTGGCCGCTGATCAGGGACCAAGGCAGACCGGCCTCGATCAATGTGCTGCGCAGCAGGCGGTCAACCGGCGTCTGCACATGGGGGCCGTCGCGCTGAAGTCCATCGGCAACCCAGGGCAGGTCGAGCGCAGTGAGCAGGGTCAGAGCACAAAGCCGCTGCTGCTCAAGCGCGAACTCGAACAGGCTGTGGTCGCCGAACAGCAGTGCGCTGTAGATGGCCGTCATTAGCGGCGTGGTATCGCAGAGCACGATCTGGTGCGTTTGGGCGGCGGCTTGCACGGCTTGGGCCTGTGCCCTCGCGATGGCGAACTGCTCATCCGCGCGCGGTGTGCGTCCAGCAGCAGCGCACCAATCGCGCAGGTGTTCAGTGACGTGGGTGCAACGCAGGCCGGTCTCGTCAGCCAATCGGGCGCACAAGGCCTGGGCCAGTGTGCTTTTGCCGGTGCTCTCGGCGCCCACGATCGCAATACGCAATCCGCCTGCCCGATCCGGCGCGCTTGGTGCCGACATCGCGATGCCGCTCAAGCCGGCTGCAACTGGCGCTGCCAAGCACGCCATCCCGCCACCGACATCGGAATGAAGACGGCGTAGAGCAGCACGGTCAACCAGTAGCCCTTGTAGGCGAACAGGCTGACACTGACGGCATTCACCAGCAGCCAAACGCCCCAGTTCTCCTGGTACTTGCGCCCGAGCAGGTACTGGCCCAGCAGGCTGGCCACGGTCGGGAAGGCGTCCCAGTACGGCACGCTTGAATCGGTCTGGCGATCCAGCCACAGACCGAGCAAGGGCCAGGCCAGCAGTACGGCTGAGAGGGCCATCCAGCGTGCCCGTGCGCTCATGACGCGCACCTTGAGCGCGTGCCCTTGCTGATCGCGCCCGCGCAGCCATTGCCACCAGCCCCAGATGGCCAGCGCGGCGAACACGAGCTGTAAGGCCGCTTCACCATAGA
Organism: Methylibium sp.; assembly: GCA_013824165.1. Classification (GTDB taxonomy): domain Bacteria; phylum Pseudomonadota; class Gammaproteobacteria; order Burkholderiales; family Burkholderiaceae_C; genus JACDQM01. The sequence continues at coordinate 50,848 of PNNH01000018.1, forward strand.
GCTTGCCGCTCCAGAACAGCAGGAAGTACAGCAGCGAGCTGGTGAGCGCGAGGGGCCAAGCCAGCACATGCACGCGCATATTGCAGACCACCATCCAGATCGCCAGCGAAAAGGCCAGCAACTCGGTCCAGCTGATGGGGCTGCCGAGGACCTGGAAGGCCGGCGCAAACAGCGGTTGGAGTGACTGCAGCAGCGCGTCCATCGAGGGTGGGAGCGTGCTGACTCAGCGACGCACGGTCACGAAGATTTCGTCCGGCTTGACCATGCCCAGCTCCAGGCGGGCCTTCTCTTCGACCATCTCCAGGCCTTCGCGCAGATCGCGGAGTTCAGCGCTGATCTGGTTGTTGCGTGCCCGAGCCGCTTCATTGGCCTGCTGCTGGGCAGCGACCTCGCTCTTGAGCTGCACCACGCGCGCAAGGCCGCCCTTGCCAAACCAGAGTTGGGCTTGGATGGCCACCAAGAAGGCAGCCAGGATGAGGCCGATGACTTTCACAAGCGAAGTGTAGCCAAGGCGGTATCCGCCCGAACCCAGAGGGTCCGGGCGCTTGCGAGACATGCGTCAAAACGCAAGTTTTGCCGCATGTCCACGCTCACCGCAGGTTGTAAAAGGCCGAGCGACCCGGGTAGACGGCGATCTCGCCCAGGTCTTCCTCGATGCGCAGCAGCTGGTTGTACTTGGCCATGCGGTCCGAGCGGCTCAGCGAGCCAGTCTTGATCTGGCCAGCGTTCAGACCCACGGCGATGTCGGAAATCGTCGAGTCTTCCGTTTCGCCCGAGCGGTGCGAGATCACAGCCGTGTAGCCGGCGCGCTTGGCCATCTCGATGGCAGCGAAGGTCTCGGTCAGCGTGCCGATCTGGTTGATCTTGATGAGGATCGAGTTGCCGATGCCCTTGTCGATGCCTTCCTTCAGGATCTTGGTGTTGGTGACGAACAGGTCGTCACCCACCAGCTGAACCTTCTTGCCCAGCACCTCGGTCAGGTGCTTCCAGCCGTCCCAGTCGCCTTCGGCCATGCCGTCTTCGATCGAGATGATCGGGTACTTGTCGACCCAGGTGGCCAGCATCGAGGTCCATTCCTGGCTCGTCAGCTGGATACCGCCTTCGCCTTCCAGGACGTACTTGCCGTCCTTGTAGAACTCGCTCGCGGCGCAGTCCAGGCCCAGGGCGATCTGCTCACCAGCGGTGTAGCCAGCCTGGTCGATCGCTTGCAGGATCAGCTGGATCGCAGCCTCATGGCTCTCGACGCTGGGCGCGAAGCCGCCTTCATCGCCGACCGCTGTGCTCATGCCCTTGTCGTGGATGATCTTCTTGAGTGCGTGGAACACCTCGGCGCCCCAGCGGATCGCTTCACGGAAGGTCGGTGCGCCGACCGGAATGATCATCAGCTCTTGCAGGTCCAGCGAGTTGTTCGCGTGGGCACCACCGTTGATGACGTTCATCATCGGCACCGGCAGCTGCACGCCGCCCATGCCGCCGAAGTAACGGTACAGCGGCAGGCCCGATTCTTCGGCGGCGGCGCGCGCCACGGCCATCGAAACCGCAAGCATTGCGTTGGCGCCCAGGCGGCTCTTGTTCTCGGTGCCGTCCAGGTCGATCAGGGTCTTGTCCAGGAAGGCCTGCTCGGAGGCGTCCAGGCCCAGCACGGCTTCGGAGATCTCGGTGTTGATGTGCTCGACGGCCTTGAGGACGCCCTTGCCCAGGTAGCGGCTCTTGTCACCGTCGCGCAGCTCAATGGCCTCGCGCGAGCCGGTCGAGGCGCCGCTTGGCACGGCGGCGCGGCCCATCACGCCCGATTCGAGCAGCACGTCGCACTCGACGGTTGGGTTGCCGCGGCTGTCCAGGATCTCGCGTCCGACGATGTCAACAATGGCACTCATTCAAGGTCTCCAAAAGGTCAGGAATTCTTTGTGGGGCAGATGATGGCGGCAGATCGTTACCTGCGCTGAACAAGATGCGCGCGCAGCAAGTGCCTCAGACGCCGTCGACCACCACCATGCGCATGATGCCGGCCTGCTCGCGCAGCGACTTGGCATGCTGGTAGGTCTGGGAGTTGTAGAAGGCCTTGGCCGCGGAGCGGTTGGCAAACTTCAGCAGCACGATGCGGCTGGGCGTCCATGGGCCTTCCAGCACCTCGAACTCGCCGCCGCGCACCAGCACTTCGGCGCCATGCTCTTGCATCGCTTTGGTCGACCACTCGCGGTACTTGGCCATCTGCTCAGGGTCGGTGACAGTGACGTCGGCAATGATGTAGGCAGCCATGATCTGCAGGGTCTTTCTTGCTTGGTTCGGCAGGAGTGGTGGTTCTGGCGAAGTGGCTTCGACTCAGCCGTTGAAGTCGTTCTCTAGCAGCGGCTGGGACTTGACCACGCGGTCCAGTGCGACCAGTTGCGTGAGCAACGCCTTCATGTGCTTGAGTGGCACGGCATTCGGACCGTCAGACCAGGCCTCGGCCGGACGCGGGTGGGTTTCCATGAAGAGACCGGCCACACCTGCTGCCACGCCGGCACGGGCCAGCACCGGCACCATCTCGCGGGCGCCGCCACTGCTGGTCCCTTGACCGCCGGGCTTCTGCACCGAATGGGTCACGTCGAACACCACCGGGGCACCTGTCTTGCGCATCTCGGCCAGGCTGCTCATGTCGGCCACGAGGTTGTTGTAGCCGAAGCTCACGCCGCGCTCGCAAGCCAGAAAGCGGTCTTCCGACAGACCTGCCTCGCGAGCCGCCTCGCGCGCCTTGTCGATGACATTCTTCATGTCCCAGGGCGCGAGGAACTGGCCCTTCTTGATGTTGACCGGCTTGCCCGACTTGGCCACGGCACGGATGAAGTCCGTCTGGCGGCACAGGAAGGCCGGGGTCTGAAGCACGTCGACCACGCTGGCCACCTCGGCCACCTGGGACTCATCATGAACGTCGGTCAAGATGGGCAACTGAAGTTGGCGGCGCACCTCGTCCAAAATCTTCAGGCCGGCCTCCATGCCCACGCCGCGCTTGGTGCTGCTGGAAGAGCGGTTGGCCTTGTCGAAGGATCCCTTGTAGATCAGGGGAATGCCCAGGGCGGAGCAGGCTTCCTTCAGTTGGCCTGCCACATCCAGGGACATGTCCAGACCTTCGATCGAACAGGTGCCAGCAATCAGGAAGAAGGGTTTGTCGATCCCGACGTCGAATCCGCACAGCTTCATGGGTTGCTTTCTTGTCAGGCCTTCTTGTGGTTCAAGGCTGCCTTGATGAAGGCAATGAACAGAGGATGTCCATCCCAGGGCGTGGATTTGAATTCCGGGTGGAACTGCACGCCCACATACCAGGGATGAACCTCGCGCGGCAGCTCGACCACTTCGGTCAGCTTCTCGCGCTGGGTGATGGCCGAAATTACCAGGCCGGCCTGCTGCAGGCGATCCAGATAGTGCTCGTTGGCCTCGTAGCGATGACGATGGCGTTCAGTCACCACCGGGCCATAGATTTCGTGCGCCAGCGTGCCGGGCTTGACGTCCGAGCTCTGCGCGCCCAGGCGCATGGTGCCGCCCAGATCGGACTTTTCATCGCGACGCTGAATCGTGCCGTCAGCATCCTGCCATTCATCGATCAGCGCGATCACCGGGTGCTTGGTGTCGGGGTCGAACTCGGTGGAGTTGGCGCCCTCAAGACCGGCCATATGGCGCGCGTACTCGATAGTCGCGACCTGCATGCCCAGGCAGATGCCCAAATACGGAACCTTGTGCTCGCGAGCGTATTGCGCGGCCAGAATCTTGCCTTCCACGCCGCGCTTGCCGAAACCGCCGGGCACCAGGATGGCATCGAACTGAGCCAGCTGATCGATGCTGTCCGCCGTCAGCATCTCCGAGTCGACGTACTCGATCTTCACGCCAGCGTGGTTGTGGATGCCGGCGTGGCGCAGCGCCTCGTTCAAGGACTTGTACGAATCCGACAGGTCCGTGTACTTGCCGCACATCGCAATGGTGACGTTCGTCGCCGGGTTCTCCACCTCATGCACCAGGGTGTCCCAGCGTCGCAGGTCCGCCGACTTGGTGTTGAGTTGCAGCTTGGTGCAGATCAACTGGTCCAGACCCTGCTCGTGCAGCATGCGCGGCACCTTGTAGATGGTGTTCACGTCCCACATCGAGATCACACCGTACTCGGCCACATTGGTGAACAGCGAGATCTTCTCGCGCTCATCGTCCGGAATGCGGCGGTCGGCGCGGCACAGCAGTGCGTCGGGCTGGATGCCGATTTCGCGCAGCTTCTGCACCGTGTGCTGGGTCGGCTTGGTCTTCAGCTCGCCGGCTGCGGCAATCCACGGCACATAGGTCAGATGCACGAAGGCCACATTGTTGGGGCCGGCTTTCAAGCTCATCTGGCGCGCCGCCTCAAGGAAGGGCAGCGACTCGATATCACCCACGGTGCCGCCGATCTCGACGATGGCTACATCCACCGCATCCGGTGTGCCATGACCAGCACCGCGACGGATGAAGTCCTGCATCTCGTTGGTGATGTGCGGAATCACCTGAACCGTCTTGCCCAGATAGTCGCCACGACGCTCCTTCTCCAGCACCGACATATAGATCTGGCCGGTGGTGAAGTTGTTGCTCTTCTTCATCCGCGTGGTGATGAAGCGTTCGTAGTGGCCCAGATCCAGGTCGGTTTCCGCGCCGTCATCGGTCACGAAGACCTCGCCATGCTGGAAGGGCGACATCGTCCCCGGATCCACGTTGATATACGGGTCCAGCTTGATGAGGGTGACTTTGAGGCCGCGCGATTCGAGGATGGCAGCCAGAGAGGCTGATGCGATGCCCTTGCCGAGAGAGGACACCACACCGCCGGTGACGAAGACGTACTTGGTCATGTCTTGCAGCGCCTCGGGTTCAAGAACGCTGTGGTGGTAAAGCGCGATTATAGCGATGCCGTCAGGCTCGGCTGTGCTCGGCGCGCAAGGTATCCATCAACTGCAGCACCAGTGCCGCAGTATCGTTTGGACGCTCGAAGGGAAACAGGTGGCCGCCTTCGATCCAGATGAAATGCCGCCTCGCCAGCGCCTTGGATGCGGCTGCGCCGGCCTGGCGCAACTCCTCGGACTGCGTGGCACCGACAAAGCCGACCGGGCAGCGCAAGGGCCGACGCTTCAACAAACCGTCCAGATGATGGGGCAGGGTGTCGTAGATGCGGGTCTCGACCTCGCGGCGGAACTTCAGGTGCGTCAGTCCGTCGTCGCGCTCTTCGAAGCCGCTGGCCACGTAATCGGCCAGCACGCGCGGGTCCCAGCGGGCGAACTTGTGCTTGCTGGCGAAGTGCGCATGCACCGCCTCGCGCGACGGCCATTCGTGGCGGCGGTGGCGCGACACCTTGCCTGGCGAGACGCGCTGGATCAGGCGCGTGGCCTTGGCGACCCGAATGCTGTGCGCCCGCCAGCCGCCAACGACGGGAGAGTCCAGCATCAGCAGACCTTGTGCCAGGTCAGGCCGGCGGCTGGCAGCCAGCAGGCTCAGCATGCCGCCCAAGGAATGCCCGACCAGCATCACCGGGCCGGGATGCGCCATCTGGGGCTGAACCTCGCGTTCGATGAAATGAATCAGCTGGTCGCGCAGATGGGGCCAGTTGCTGCTGACCGGATAGGCCGGGTCGTGGCCGAACTCGGGCAGGGCAAAGACCTGCCAGCCCGCAGCGCGCCAGATCTCAAACAGCACCCGGTAGCAGCCGGCGCCGAAGCCGTTCGCGTGCGAGAACACCAGGGTCTTGGGCAGGGCGGTGGCACTCGCGGTCATGGGTGGATTTTCTGGCTCAGGCTCTTCAGGCGGTACAGCGCATCGAGCGCTTCACGCGGGGTCAATGCGTCAGGGTCGAGATCATGCAGCGCTGCGAGCGCCGCGTCGGTCTCGGTGGCGACAGTGGTGGGTGTCGGCTCAGGCTCAGGCGGCGCGGCGAACAGGTCGATCTGCGCCTCGCCCGCGCTGGCCTTGGCTTCCAGCGCCTCCAGCGTGGTTCGCGCCTGCCGCACCAGGCTGGCCGGCATGCCCGCCAGCCGCGCCACCTGCACGCCATAGCTGCGGCTGGCGGGGCCGGGTTGGATTTCGTGCAGGAAGACGATGTCCTCACCGCTTTCCACCGCAGCCACATGGCAGTTCAGCGCCTGTGCATGCTTGGCAGGAAACTCGGTCAGCTCGAAATAGTGCGTGGCAAACAGCGTGAAGGCGCGCGTCTTGTCGTGCAGATGGCTGGCGATGGCGCCGGCCAGCGCCAGACCGTCGAAGGTCGAGGTGCCGCGCCCGATCTCGTCCATCAGCACCAGCGATTGGTCGCTGGCACTGTGCAGGATGGCCGCGGCCTCGGTCATCTCCAGCATGAAGGTGGACTGCGCATTGGCCAGGTCGTCGGCCGCACCGATGCGGGTGTGGATCGCGTCCATCGGCCCCAGGCGGCAGCCCGTGGCCGGCACATAAGAGCCGATGGCGGCAAGCAGGCAGATCAGCGCCACCTGGCGCATGAAGGTGCTCTTGCCGCCCATGTTCGGGCCGGTGATCACCAGCATCTTGGTGCGCGCATCAAGCCGGCAATCGTTGGCCATGAACTCGCCTGCGCCGGTCTCGCGCAGCCGGGCCTCCACCACTGGATGGCGGCCGGCCGTGATGTCGATCGCCGGCTGGTTGACGAAGTCCGGACAGCACCAGTTCAGCGTCGCAGCGCGCTCGGCCAGCGCGGCCAGGGCGTCCAGGCTGGCCAGCGCGCGGCCCAGCGCGGTGAGCGTCGGCAGTGCCTCGGTCAACTGGTCGATCACCATCTCGAACAAGAGCTTCTCGCGCGCCAGCGCACGCTCCTGAGCGGACAAGGCCTTGTCCTCGAAGGCCTTGAGTTCGGGCGTGATGTAGCGCTCGGCGTTCTTCAGCGTCTGGCGGCGCTGGTAATCCAGCGGCACCTTGTCCACCTGGCCCTGCGTCACCTCGATGTAGAAGCCGTGCACCTTGTTGAACTGCACGCGCAGATTGGCGATGCCAGTGCGGGCGCGCTCACGGGTCTCCAAGTCGAGCAGGAAGCTGTCGCAGTTCTGCTGGATGCCGCGCAGCTCGTCGAGCTGCTCGTCGAAGCCTATGGCGATCACGCCACCATCGCGCAGCAGGACGGCCGGCTCGTCGGCGATGGCGCGCCTCAGCAGCTCCTCGATATCCGGAGCCGGGGTCAGGTGTTGTGCCAAGGTGGTGATCAGGGCGCTGCCCTGTTCCCCGCCCGGCAGTGTGTGGCGCAGGTCCGGCAGGGTTTGCAGCGTGGCGCGGAGGCCGGTGAGTTCGCGCGGACGCACCTGGCGCAGCGCAATGCGCGCAGCGATGCGCTCCACGTCCGAGACATGGCGCAGCGCCTCGCGCAGTGGCTCGAAGCCGTTCTCGATCAGCGCTCCAATCGCTGCATGGCGGCCCAGCGCCTCGCTGCGTTCGCGCTTGGGATGCAGCAGCCAATGGCGCAGCGCACGGCTGCCCATGCCGGAGCGACAGCTATCGAGCACGGAGAGCAGGGTGGGCGAAGACTCGCCGCGCAGCGTCTGCGTCAGCTCCAGATTGCGCTGCGTGGCCGGCGGCAGGTCCAGCAGCTCGGTGCTGCGTTGCACCTGCAGGCTCTTCACATGCGCCAGCGCCCGGCCCTGCGTGTGCTCGGCATAGCTCAGCAGTGCGGCGGCGGCGGCCTGTGCGGCCTTCAGATCCTGCGCATTGAAGCCCTGCAGACTGGCAACACCCAGCTGTTCGCACAGCTTGCGCGCGCCAAGCTGGGTGTCGAACTGCCAGCTTGGCCTATTGGTAATGGGCAGCCGCGCGGCCAGCACAGCCTGCGGCTGGCGCTCGCGATCAACCAGCACCTCGGCTGGGCTCATGCGAGCCAGGAAAGACGGCAGCTCGCGTTCGCTGCACTCCGACAAGCCAAGCTGGCCTTGGGTCAGTGACAGCCAGGCCAGGCCCAGCGTCTTGCCCTGTGTTGCCACGGCCAGCAGGATGGAGTCCTGCTTGTCGGCCAGCAGTTCGGTATCGGTGACCGTGCCGGGCGTTACCACGCGCACCACCTTGCGCTCCACCGGCCCCTTGGCCGTGGCCACATCGCCCACCTGTTCGGCAATCGCCACCGCCTCGCCGAGGCGGATCAGCTTGGCCAGATAGCTCTCCAGCGCGTTCACCGGCACGCCAGCCATCACCACCGGCTGGCCGGCACTCTGCCCGCGCTGGGTCAGCGTGATGTCCAGCAGAGCGTTGCACTTGCGGGCGTCGTCGTAGAAGACCTCATAGAAGTCGCCCATGCGGAAGAACACGAGCACATCCGGGTGCTCGGCCTTGAGGCGGAAGTACTGCGCCATCACCGGCGTGTGGGCGCTGAAGTCCTGGGGCTGGCTCATGAAAAGGATGCTGAAATGGACAAAGCCCTCGAGCGAGGGCTTTGCAGGACTGAAGAAAAGCTTGGGCCGGAGTTTAGATCGGCGCGTCGTCGCCGCCGGCCTTCTTGATTCGCACCGGGCCACGCTTCTTGGGTTCGCCTGCTGCCGCCGCAGCGGCATCCCCGGCAGCGCCTGCGTCACCGGCGTCAGCTTCTGCTCCCTCTTCGGCCTTGATGACACGGGTGTAAGGCGCCAGGATCTGCACCAATTGGCCGTAGATCTTGGGGCTGCCGGCCACCACCTCGCGCTGGTTCATGAAGTCGGCTTCGCCTGTGAAGTTGCCGATCAGGCCGCCCGCTTCCGTGATGATCAGCGAGCCCGCAGCCACGTCCCAGGGGTTCAGCCCGGTCTCGAAGAAAGCGTCGTAGTAACCGGCAGCGACGTAGCAGAGATCCAGCGCGGCAGCACCCGGGCGGCGCAGGCCGGCGCACTGGGTCATGACCTCCTCGAACATCTTCACGTAGCGCTTGAAGTTGTCGCCGCGGCGGAAGGGGAAACCGGTACCGATCAGCGCGTCGCCCATGCGGGTGCGCTTGGAGACGCGCAGGCGCTTGTCGTTCACGTAGGCGCCGCGGCCCTTGGTGGCGTAGAAGAGGTCGTTGCGTGTCGGGTCATAGACGACCGCCTGCTGCACCACGCCGCGGTGCGCCAGCGCGATAGACACGCAGTAGACCGGGAAGCCGTGGATGAAGTTGGTGGTGCCGTCCAGCGGGTCGATGATCCAGACGAACTCGGAATGCTTGGCGCCGCGTGTGCGGCCCGACTCTTCGGCGAGGATGGCGTGCTCAGGATATGCCTGCAGCAGCGTATCGATGATGATCTCTTCGGCCGCGTGGTCCACCTCGGTGACGAAATCGTTGGGCGACTTCGAGTTGATCTTCAGGATATCGAGGTCCATCGACGCGCGGTTGATGATGGCTCCCGCTGCGCGTGCGGCCTTGATGGCGACGTTGAGCATGGGATGGAGTGCAACTTGCGTCATGCGGTGACCCTGCAAGAAAAAAGTGAGGTGGCTGGCGGAGGAAAAGAGCGGGTGGGCCAGCAGTTTGTGCATTGCGGCCCACGATAATCGCGCATTTTAGCCGATGCCGGCTGGGCCGACCGTGGATTCCACACGCTTCATTCTGATTCAGACCAGCCACCCGGGCAATGTGGGCGCGGCAGCGCGAGCCATGAAAGTCATGGGCTTCTCCGAACTGGTGCTGGTGGCGCCTCGATTCGCCGATGTGCTGTGCCAGGAGGAAACCATCGCGATGGCCAGTGGTGCCGCCGACATCCTGGCGCGTGCCCGCATCGTGCCGACGCTGGAACAGGCACTCGACGGCGTGAGCTTTGCCTGCGCCACCGCCATGACGCCGCGCGACTTCGGGCCGCCGGTGCGCGAGCCCCGCGCTGCGTTTGCCGAACTGGCGATGCAACAGCACAAATTGGGACTGGTGTTCGGCTCCGAGCGTTATGGGATGAGCAACGAGGACGTCTACCGCTGCCATGCGGTGCTGTCGATTCCGACCCATCCTGACTACGGCTCGCTGAATCTGGCCCAGGCGGTCCAGCTGCTCGCCTATGACCTGCGCCAGGCACTGGGCGGGTTCGGCGTCGTGCCCCGCACCGCGGACCCGCAACTGGCCGATGCGCAGGCCGTGCAGGGCCTGCTGACGCACTTGCAGCAAGGACTCCAGAAAATCGGCTATCTCGACCCGGCGGCACCGAAGAAGCTGATGCCGCGCCTGAATCAGCTCTTCAACCGGGCGCAGCTCACCGCTGAGGAAGTGCATATCCTGCGCGGCATCGCGCGTGCGATGGTCAAGTCGGGCGGCAGCGAGGATTGAATCGCCCGGCTAGACTGGCCGTCCCTGAAAACCACGAACGACTAGCTCTCCCTGCCCATGTTTCAGCGCCTCCACGAAGACATCGCCTGCATCCTTGAGCGCGACCCGGCTGCCCGGTCGGCTTGGGAGGTGCTGACCTGTTATCCGGGGCTGCATGCGCTTGTGCTGCATCGGCGTGCGCACTGGTGCTGGACGCATGGCCTGAAATGGCTGGGGCGTTTCATTTCGCACCTCTCGCGCTGGCTGACCGGGATCGAGATCCATCCCGGTGCCACGATCGCGCGCAAGGTCTTCATCGACCATGGCATGGGTGTCGTGATCGGCGAGATGGCCGAGATCGGCGAGGGCTGCACGATTTACCAGGGTGTCACTTTGGGTGGCACTTCGCTGGTGAAGGGCGCCAAACGGCATCCCACGCTTGAAGCCGGGGTGATCGTGGGCGCCCATGCCTGTGTGCTGGGTGGATTCACGGTCGGCGCCGGTGCCAAGATCGGCTCGGGTGCTGTGGTGACCAAGCCGGTGCCGGCAGGAGCCACAGCGGTGGGCAATCCGGCGCGCGTCATCGAGGCCAAGCTGGACGCGCAGCGTGAGGAGCTGGCGGCGAAGATGGGGTTTTCAGCCTATGGCGTGACCCAAGGCGATGACCCGGTGGCGCAGGCGATGAAGGGGTTGATTGACAACGCTGCCGGCCACGAGCACCAGATTGCTTTGCTGTGGCAGGCGGTGTGCAAGCTCTCGGCCGCCTCGGCGCAGCCCGTCGGCGACTGCGTGCCAGTCGATGCGCAGCAGAGCGAGCGTTTTGACGCGGCTGAGCTGAGTCGGCTGGTGAAGTAGGCCGTCGGCGTTTTGGGGCCACGGCCGCAGGGCTTGTCGGTGATCACTCAGCCTGCCCATGCGAGACATGGGCAGCCCTTCGTGAGGCGTCGGACAAGCCGCAGGACTTGTCCTCGGTCCTCACTCAGTGATGCTGATGGCCGTGTTCGCCGTGGGCGTGGTGATGGGCGATTTCCTCGGCACTGGCCGCGCGCACCGAGAGCACCTTCAGGCTGATCTTCAGGCTCATGCCGGCCAGCGGGTGATTGCCGTCCAGCAGCACGGTGTCACCCTTGATCTTGCTGACGTGGTAGAGCCTGAATTCGCCGGCTTCGCCCTCGCTGATCTCCAGTTGGCCACCAACCTTGACGCCCGGCGGGAAATCCTTTTTGGCGAGGCTGCGCAGCAGGCTCTCGTCGCGCTGGCCAAAGGCCTGCTCCGGCGGCAGGTTCAGCGTGGCTTCAAAGCCTGGCTCCTGGCCTTCCAGCGCCGCTTCGATCGCGGGCAGGGTGTTGCCATAGCCGCCGATCAGCACGGCCGCTGGCTCCTTGGCGTTCTCGATCAAGCGCCCCAGGCTGTCCGCCACTTTGAGTTTCAGGGTCGCGACGGTGTCTTTGGTGATCTTCATCGGGGTCAGGTCTTGCTGTTGTTGGGCTTGATGGCGGACTTGGGGCGGAAGGCCTTGCAAATCTCGTCACGGGTTTCGAGGTAAGGGCCGCCGATCAGGTCGATGCAATAAGGCACCGCAGCGAAGATGCCCTGCGCCTTCTCGTGGCCGGCCAGGGTCTCGGCGATGGCCTTGGGCTGACCCGGCAGGTTGATGATCAAGGCTTTGCCGCGGATCACCGCCACCTGGCGCGAGAGGATGGCGGTGGGCACGAAGTGCAGCGAAATCTGGCGCATCTGCTCGCCGAAGCCGGGCATCTGCTTGTCGGCCACGTCCAGCGTCGCCTCGGGTGTCACGTCGCGCGGCGCGGGTCCGGTGCCACCGGTGGTCAGCACCAGGTCGCAGTGCGCCTGGTCGACCAGTTCGCGCAGCGTGGCGCTGATCTGCGCACGCTCGTCCGGGATCAAGCGTGGCAAGAACTCAATCGGGTTTTGCAGCGCACGGCTGAGCCAATCTTGCAGCGCCGGCAGGCCTTTGTCTTCGTAGACGCCGCTGGAGGCGCGGTCGCTGATCGAGACGATGCCGATGCGGACCGCATCGTAGGCTTCACTCATCTTCCGGCTCCACGCGCAGTTGCTCGGCCTTGATGAACTGGAACAGCTCCCGGAAGGCGCGGCCGTTGCGTTGTTCAGGTGCGCCGGCCGCGTCCTTGCGGGCCGCACGGACCAGGCTGCGCAGTTGCTGCACGTCGATGCCAGCGTGCTGGTTGATGAAGTCCTGCAGGGCATCGTCCTCGGCCAGCAGGCGCGCGCGCCAGCGTTCGCTCTCATGCAGCGCGAGGCTGTCCTTGGCATGGCCGAGCTTGAAGGCCGCCACCGCCTCACGGATCGGCTCGGGGTCGACCCTGCGCATCAGCTTGCCGATGTACTGCATCTGGCGGCGCTTGCCCTCGAAGTTGGTGATCTTCTTCGCGGCCTTGACCGCGTCGAGCAGGATTTCGGGCAGGCCCAGGGGCTCGACGCGGCTGTCGGGCAGGGACATAAGATCCTCGCCGAGCGATTGCAGCTCGTGGCTATCCTTCTTCTTCTGGGTCTTGCTCGGACGGTCGAAATCGTCGTCGTCCTGGAAATCGTGGCTTGGGTTCATGGCTTCACTGAGTGGGGCGCCCCGCGCAAAGCATGCAAAGCAAGCCAGGGGGCGTGACCCGTATGATTGTCGCCCACAACCGCATCTCTGCCTTGTCCTCCCCCATGCCCAAGACGCAAGCCCACGCCAACACCTCCCATGCCGACTCCGCAGAGAGCGGCTTCGCCTACAGCCAGGAACGTTTCCGTGAGTTGGTCGACGAGGTGCTCGGCGAGGCCAAGCGCCTGGGCGCCAGTGATGCTGGGGCCGAGGTCTCTGAAGGCTGCGGCCTGTCGGTTTCGGTGCGGCGCGGTGCGCTCGAGAACGTCGAGCGCAACCGCGACAAGTCGCTGGGCATCTCCGTCTATCTGGGGCAGCGGCGCGGTAATGCCAGCACCTCTGACTTCTCCGCGCAGGCGCTGAAGGACACCGTCCGCGCTGCCTTTGACATTGCGCGTTTCACGGCCGAAGACCCGGTGGCCGGCCTACCTGACGCGGAAGACCTGTCGCTGGATCCGTCGACCCGTCCAGCGCTGGATCTGTTCCACCCCTGGGCCATCGACGCCCATGCTGCCGCCGAGATGGCGATGCGCTGCGAGGCTGCGGCTTTCGATACCGACAAGCGCATCACGAATTCCGAAGGCGCCGCCGTATCGGCCCAGCAGTCGCATTTTGTTGCCGGCAACAGCCGCGGCTTTCGCGGCGGCTATGCCAGTTCACGCCACTCGGTTTCGGTGGCGCCGATTGCCGGGCGCGGTGCCGGCATGCAGCGGGATGCCTGGTACAGCTCGATGCGCGACGCCGCCGACCTGGCCGCGCCTGAGGCGATAGGCCGCTACGCAGCCGAGCGGGCGCTGTCCCGCCTGAAGTCGCGCAAAGTGAAGACGGCGGAAGTGCCCGTGCTGTTCGAGAGCACGGTGGCGGCCGGGCTGCTGGGCGCCTTGGTTCAGGCCACCAGCGGCGGCGCCCTTTATCGCAAGGCCAGCTTCTTGCTGGACAGCCTCGGCAAGGGCGTACTGGCTTCGCATGTGGACGTCAAAGAAGACCCCCATGAACTCAAAGGCAAGGGCAGCGCGCCGTTTGACGATGAAGGTGTGAAGACCCAGGCGCGCTCGGTGGTCGAAGCGGGCGTCTTGCAGGGCTATTTCCTCTCGACCTATTCGGCGCGCAAATTGGGACTTCGCACCACCGGCCATGCGGGCGGCTCGCACAACCTCCACATGACCAGCCGTCTGACAGCGCCAGGCGATGACTTGAAGACCATGCTGCGCCGGCTCGGTCGCGGCTTGTTCGTGACCGAGCTGATGGGGCAGGGCGTCAACTATGTGACCGGCGACTATTCGCGCGGTGCCAGTGGCTACTGGGTTGAGAACGGCGAGATCGCCTTCCCCGTGCACGAGGTGACGATTGCCGGCCACCTGCCGCAGATGTTCCAGGACATCGTGGGTATCGGCACTGACGTGTACACGCTGGGCGCCAAGACGGTGGGCTCCGTCTTGTTGGCACGCATGAAGCTTGCAGGCAGCTGAAAACGCTTCGGCGTGTTGCGGTTTTGACGCCATTGGCTTCGGTTTGGCGAGCCGGCCTAGGTTAGGCTTGCACCCGCGTCGGGTTGCAGCTCTCGTTACCGCAAAGTGATCGGGTTTGTCCCCGGAAAAGCTTAGTGGCCGAACCCTAGAATTCGCCCCGGTCGCTCATTCAGTCAAATCATTCAGGAGACCTTTATGGAACGTCGTTCCTTTGTCCGTCAGGCTGGTCTGGCAGGCATTCTTGCTGCTGGCGCTGCTCCCGCGGTTGTTCACGCTCAAGCCAATATTCGCTGGCGGCTGACGTCTGCCTTCCCCAAGGCCCTGGACACGATTTACGGTGCTGCGGACACCTTTGCAAAGTCCATCTCGGACATGAGCGGCGGCAAGTTCCAGATCTCGGTCCATCCCTCGGGTGAGTTGGTCGGCGGTTTCGGACAGGTCGATGCGCTGCAGAACGGCACGGTCGAAATGGCCCACACAGCGCCGTACTACTACTTCGGCAAGGATCCGTCCTTCGCCATCGGCTGCGCCATTCCTTTCGGCCTGAACAGCCGTCAGATGACCGCCTGGATGGTTGAAGGCAATGGCATGAAGCTGATGCGTGAGTTCTATTCGAACTACAACATCATCAACTTCATTGGCGGCAACACCGGCGCTCAGATGGGCGGCTGGTGGCGCAAGGAAATCAAGTCCCTGGCAGACATCAAGGGCATGAAGTTCCGCACCGGTGGCTTCAGTGGCGTGATCTTCGGCAAGCTCGGCGGCGTGGCCCAGAGCATTCCCGGCGGTGAGATCTATCAGGCGCTGGAAAAGGGCACGATCGATGCTGCGGAGTGGGTTGGTCCGTACGACGACGAAAAGCTCGGCTTCAACAAGGTTGCGCCGTTCTACGGTTACCCCGGCTTTTGGGAAGGCGGCCCGCAGCTGGACTTCTTCATCAACACCAAGGCCTACAACTCGCTGTCGGCTGAGTACAAGGCGATGATCGAGGCGGCTTCGATGGAAGCTGCAACGGTCATGCAGGCCCGCTATGACGCACGCAACCCGGCGGCGCTCAAGCGCCTGGTTGCTGGTGGCACCAAGCTGTTCCGTTTCCCCAAGGACATGCTGGACGCGGCCTTCAAGGAGTCGATGGCCACCTATGCGGACCTCAGCGCCAAGAACCCGGCCTGGAAGAAGATCTACGAAGACTACAGCGCCTTCCGCCGCGATCAGAACCTGTGGTTCCGCTTCGCCGAAGCGGGCTTCGACGATTTCATGCAACAGCAGCGCCTGTAATAGGCGTTTCGGCGGGGCTGAAATGCCCCGCTCTGCGGCAAGCAGGCCTCGCTTCGGCGAGGCCTTTTCTTTTTTGCGCTCCGTAATGCCAGCGGGCAAGAGGGCATCAGGGCGGCTCCGGATTCCGATGTCCGCGCTGGCGAAGCTCGCGTGCGTCGCTCGCAACCGCCGCTGATTGCCGTGCGAGGCCGGTCGTTGCCGGCGTCAATAGATCGACAGGCGGGGCGCTGGCCTGGCTGGCGAAAACGGTGCTGCTGCCAAGCAGGCAGCGTCCAACGAAAAAGCGCCGAGTCCCCGTTGCTTGGGGCTCGGCGCTCGCCAGTCAGGCATCGAGCGCTGCGCGATCAAGCGCGCAGCGCGCTGAGGAATGCTACTTCTTGGCTTTGTCTTCCTTCACGGCTTCGAGCAGGCCCTTCATCGGGTCGTACTCGCTGGCCGCTGCTGCGGGCTCCGCCGGCGGTGCCAGCGGGTCACTGGTCGACGGAGCTGAGCCCGCGTCCTGCGGCATTGGCACAGCCGGCTCTGCGCTGTCGCGGCCGCCCATGTTCTCGAGTTGCTCCAGCACGGAAGCATCGTCGAGCTTCTGGGTCTGCGTGAGACCACCGATCACCAGCTCGGGCTTGGCAATGATGACGCCCACCATGATCAGCTGCAGGATGATGAAAGCGATCGAGCCTTTGTAGATCTGCGCCGTCGTGACGGCAGGGATCGTCTTGCCGGTGACACGGTCCTTGTAGTCCTTCTTTGGTGCCACGCTGCGCAGATAGAACAGCGCGAAGCCGAAGGGCGGTGTCAGGAAAGAGGTCTGCAGGTTCATTGCGACGATCACACCGAACCAGATCATCACCGCGTCCGGCGGCACGCCGGGCAGCATGGCGGGCAGCAGCTTCTCGGCGACCGGCGCAATCATCGGAATCACGATGAAGGCGATCTCGAAGAAGTCGATGAACATGCCGAGGATGAAGATCAGCAGGTTGACGATGATCAGGAAGCCCAGTGCGCCGCCAGGCAAGGACTTGAACAGGCTCTCCACCCAGAAGTGTCCGTCGGCCGCATTGAAGGTGAAGCTGAAGACGGTCGAGCCGATCAGGATGAACATCACAAAGCACGAGAGCCGTGCCGTGCTGTCCAGCGCTTGATTCAGCGCCTTGAAGGGCATGCGGCGGCGTGCGAGAGCCATCAGCAGTGCGCCCACAGCGCCCATCGCGCCGCCCTCGGTCGGCGTGGCCACGCCGAGGAAGATCGTGCCCAAGACCAGGAAGATCAGCACCAGCGGCGGGATCAGCACAAAGGTCACGCGCTCTGCTAGCTTGGACAGCAGGCCCATGCCTGTGACCTTGTTGATGATGGCCAGACCCAGCGCCAGGAAGGAGGCGACCGTCATCGAGCTGATGAAGATCTCGTCATTGGGCGCTGCATTGGGGCGCTCAAGCCACTGCTTGAGCAGTGAGTCGTGAACGGTCGACCACGCCCAGCCGGCTGCAGCCGCAATCAGCAGCAGCACCAGCAGGGACTTGTGACCGCTGGCGCCACTCGTCTCACGATAGATGCGCGCTTCAACGGGCAGGGCAGGGACCCAGGTCGGGCGCACGAAGGCGACGACGGCGATGAAGGCGAGATACAGGCCCACCAACAGCAAGCCCGGCAGCAGTGCGCCGGCATACATATCGCCCACCGAGCGGCCCAGCTGGTCGGCGAGGACGATCAGGACCAGGGATGGCGGAATCGCCTGGGCCAGCGTGCCTGAAGCGGTGATCGCACCCGTCGCAATGGTGCGGTTGTAGCCGTAGCGCAGCATGATGGGCAGGGAGATCAGGCCCATCGAAATCACGGCCGCAGCCACCACGCCGGTGGTCGCTGCCAGCAAGGCGCCAACCAGGATCACGGCAATCGCAAGGCCGCCCCGGATCGGGCCGAACACCTGCCCAACCGTCTCAAGCAGATCCTCCGCCATCCCGGATCGCTCCAGGATGATGCCCATGAAGGTGAAAAAGGGAATGGCCAGCAAGGTGTCGTTCGACATGATGTTGAAGACACGCAGCGGCAGCGCTCCAAACATGTTCGACGGGAAGAGTCCGACTTCGATGCCAATGGCACCAAAGAGCAGGCCGGTGGCAGCGAGTCCGAAGGCGACCGGGATGCCGGCGAGCAGCATCACGAGGAGGCCGGCGAACAGCAGCGGTACAAAGTTTTCAGCGATGAAGGCAGCCATGTCCGACTCTCAGCGTGCGTTGTTCTTGGATTTCGCGGCTTCTTCAGCCGCTGCCTGCGCCTGCAGCTCCTCGAGCAGGAGCTCCTCCGCACTCTTCTCTTGCTCCAGCGGGAAGGGCTCGCTGCGGTGGCCGGTCAGATAGGCCACGCGCTTGATCAACTCGGAGACCGCCTGCAAGGCCAGCAAGGCAAAGCCGACCGGCAACAGCAGCAGAACCGGCCAGCGAATCAGACCGCCGGCATTGGAGCTGACCTCTCCCGAAACCCAGGCGCGATGGAACAGCGGCCAGCCCAGGTCAACCATGATCCAGCACAGCGGGAAGATCACCAGGACGATGCCCAGCATGTCGATGATCGTGTTGGTACGCACCGACAGGCGCGAGGACACGAAGTCGATGCGGACGTGGGCGTTCTTCAGGAACACATAACCCGCGCCGAGCATGAAGACTGCGGCAAACAGGTACCACTGAATCTCGAGGTAGGCGTTCGAACTGATGTTGAAAGCCTTGCGCACGATGGCGTTGCCGGCACTGATCAGCACAGCGGCCAGGATCAGCCAGCGCACGGACGCACCGGCGAACTCGCCGATACGGTCGATGCCTTTGGAGAGGGAGAGAAGGGCTTGCACGGTGATCCTCTTGTTGTGGTCTTCCAAAGCCGCCGGTGCAGCGGTCCGCGCCACTTGTCCAGTGGCGATCGCATTCTAGGAGTGCGGTGCCTACGCCGGGCCTGGGGCAAGCACTGCATGCCAGCCAGCGGAGGCTGAGCGCACTGTAGGCCCGCTTGCTGAACAAGAACTGAAAGCGCCCGGATAGGGGCGCTCACGTTCAAGTCTGTGAGGCTTGATAAAGCCGGGCCGAACGTGCGCCGGAGCGGCAGAAGGCAAGAATGGGGCGGGGCAGCGACTGCAGCAGTTCGCCGAATGCAGCGATCTGCTCAGGCGATTGGAACGCGCCGCTGACCGGCAGGTATCGGTATTCCAGCCCTGCCACGCGGCAGGCGGCCTCAACCGCCGCGCTGAGCGGCTGCTCTGGCCCGCCTTCGAGATCGGGCCGGTTGTTGATGACGCTCTTGAAGCCCGCCGCTGCCACCTGGCTCATATCCAGTGGACCCAGCTGCGGTGCAACGCAGAGCTCAGCGGCGATGGGTTGAATCGGCAGGCTCATTTGACGAGAGCCGCTTTCACCGCCGCAGAAACCAAGCCCATGTCAGCCTTGCCCGCCAGCTTGGACTTGACCGCCCCCATCACCTTGCCCATGTCACCAGGGCCGCTGGCGCCCAAGTCGGCAACGATGGCGCCCACTTCTGCGGCGATCTCATCGGCGCTGAGGCGCTGCGGCAGGTAGACCTCAAGCACCTGCAGTTCGGCGGTTTCCTTGTCGGCCAGATCATTCCGGCCGGCAGCCGTGAACTGCGAGATCGAGTCCTTGCGCTGCTTGATCAGCTTGTCGACGATGGCAACCAGCGCCGCATCGTCAACGACCACGCGCTCGTCCACTTCTTTCTGCTTCACCGCAGCAAGCAACATGCGGATGGTGGACAGCCGCTCGCTGTCCTTGGCCCGCATCGCGCTCTTCATGTCTTCGGTGATCTGGTCCTTCAGGCTCATGGCATTTCCTGTTCTAGCGGGGACGATGCGGTCTGCGGTGAGGCTCACGCATTCCGTGCCCCAATTGAAAAAGCCCGCTACAGCGTCCTGGGCGGGCTTTGATCGAGGGTTCGCATCGTTCTAGACGGGCGCGAACCCCGGCTGCGCTGATGAGGATCAGTACAGCTTCTTCGGCAGCTGCATGCTGCGCACGCGCTTGTAATGACGCTTGACGGCCGCAGCCTTCTTACGCTTGCGCTCAGCCGTGGGCTTCTCGTAGAACTCGCGGGCGCGCAAGTCGGTCAGCAGGCCGAGTTTTTCGATAGTACGCTTGAAGCGGCGCAGGGCCACGTCGAACGGCTCATTCTCTTTGACGCGAATGGTGGTCATGAAACAGGGGTTCCTTCAATATGCGCTCGGTGTTCGCCAGGCTCGTGATCCGCAAGGATCGCAAGATCTGAAACGGAGTATCCGGAGTCCGCTATCAATACTGACGCGAATCGACGCGCAGGGGTTTGCCAGCAAAGACAGCGATTATAGCCAGAGATTTGGCTGCTGCAAAGCATGTTGATCTCAGCGTGCGCTGGCACTGACTGCGCGTGCGCAAGCGGCTGCGCTCGCCCACGCCCATTGGAAGTTGTAGCCGCCAAGCCAGCCGGTGACGTCCACCACCTCACCAATGAAGTGCAGCCCAGGTACGAGCAGGCTTTCCATGCTCTGGGAGCTGAGATGCTTCGTATCGATGCCGCCACGCATCACTTCCGCCTTTCGCCAGCCTTCACTCCCGTCAGGCAGCAGTTCCCACTGCTGAATCTGGCTGGCAAGCAGGTTCAAGTCCTTGTCCTTGCACTCGGCCATGGCGCGCGCCGGGTCGATGCCAAGGCGCCCCAGCCAGGCCTTTGCCAGCCGAGCAGGCAGCCTGGCCGTGAGTTCGGTGTCGAGCTGACGCTTGGAGCCTTGCTTTGCAGCACGCAAATCGTCAGCGAGATTGGCCTCAGGCAGCAGGTTGATCCTGAGCGGTTGCCCGTCAAGCCAGTAGCTGGAGATTTGCAGGATTGCCGGCCCGCTCAAGCCGCGGTGCGTGAAGAGCAGGTCCTCCGAAAACTGGCCGCGAAGCTTGCCGCTGCCGGTGCTGACTGAGACCGGCAGCGAAAGCCCTGCGAGTTCCGCAAACGGCGCCCAGGTGTCAGGTGCGAAGGTCAAGGGCACAAGGGCAGGGCGCGGCTCGACGATGCGATGGCCAAGGCGCTTGGCCAGGCGCAGGCCCCAATCGCTGGCGCCGATCTTTGGAATGGACAGGCCACCGGTGGCGATGGCCACCTGCTTGGCCTTGACGGCACCCCGGCTGGTATCGAGCTCAAAGCCTTGCTCGACAGGGCGCAAATCGGCGACCGTGCAGGGTTGCCAACGCTGAACCTGGCCCGCATCACACTCGCGCAGCAGCATTTGAATGATCAGCTCGCTCGACTCATCGCAAAACAGCTGGCCCTTGTGCTTCTCGTGGAACGCAATGCCATGGGCTTTGACCAGCGCTATGAAGTCTTGCGAGGGGTAGCGCGCCAGCGCTGAACGACAGAACGCGGGGTTCTCTGAAAGGAAATTGGCCGGCCCGACATCGCGATTGGTGAAATTGCACCGGCCGCCGCCCGAGATGCGGATCTTTTCAGCCACCCGCTCCGAGTGATCGATCAGCAAGACGGAGAGGCCGCGCTGGCCTGCAAGGCCTGCGCAGAACAGGCCGGCCGCACCGGCGCCAACCACCACCAAGTCGAATTCATGCATCCGCTGCTGGCCCGCTTATTTCAGTTTCAGCCCGTTGCAGTCGAGCACCGAGACCTCAATCGCGATGCCCTGCCCAACGCTCTGGGTGACGGTACAGAATTCCTCGAACTGAGCCAGGACGCGGTCGAGATGTTCCAGGCTAGCCGCGGCGACACCCACAGTCAGGCGGGCCTCCATGCGCAGCACGCGCAGCCTGCCCTCTGCATTGCGGCCAACCGTGGCTTCAACTTCACAACTCAGCGGTTCAGGCTTCTGCTTGAACTTGCGCAGTGCAAACAGCAGTGAGTCACTGAGGCAATTGCCCACAGCCGCTGCCAGCAGCTGAACCGGCGATGGCCCCAGGCCTTGGCCGAGCGGCGGCGGTTCATCGCTCAACAGGCTGGGCACGGATGAGCCGAAGCTGTTTTCGAACTGATAGTCAGCCTGCTGGCGCAAAACGACTTTGACGGGCTGATCGGCCATGCTGACTCCTGGCTAGATGGTCCTGCATTGTAGGAGCCGCAACACCTGCCCCATGGCGTGAAGCACCCCAGGCATCGAAGCGTCATGGCAAGCCGTGGGCTCGCGCTTGATGTGCTGCTTTTCTGGTTACCATGACTCCCGAGTCGGGTTCAGTCACTCCAAACATGGGGGGTGCAGCTATTGCCTACTCGACCCCTTGCCCTGAAGATCGCCTGAATCGGCAGCGGGTCTGCCCCTGTGCCTATTGCGCCGTCCCGATTGCCGCCAAACAAGCCTCAGCCCATGGATCACCCCAACGGTCACAACTCGAACGACAACGCTTCAGGGCTGGACCCGCAAGGCTGGCTTGGGCAGTTGCAGTTGCCCGCGCCCGAGCTGGCCCGGCTGATGATGGCACTTGCAGAGCCATTGGGCGTCTTCGGCGCCGTCAAATCACTGGCGAATGGGCGCTATGTCCATGCCAGTGAGGGCATGGCCATGCTTTTTGATCGTGGCGAGTTGGGCATCGCCGGCGCCACGGATGCCGACCTGATGCGGCCGGACGAAGTGATCGCGATGCGCCGCGTGGAGCAATCGGTGATGGCGCAGCGCGCCGTGGTGGTCAGCGAGCACAAGCTCGAGTTCAACGGACGGCGCCGCGAGTTCACGGTCACACGCTCACCGCTGGGGCCGGACCACCTGCTGGCCATGTGGCAGGAACGCACCGAGGAACGCCACCGCGAAGTGCATCTGCAACGCGCCTTGAACCAGATCGAGCAGCAGCAGAAGACCTTGGAACAGGTGCGGCGCGAAATGCAGCTGGGCAGCGGGCGTGATGATGTTTCCGGCCTCTACATGAAGGCCCAGTTTGATGACCAGTTGCTCAGGGAAATCGATCTTTCAACCCGAGAGCATCGGGAGTTCGCACTGGTGCTGATTTCGCTCGACCCGGCGCCCGCCACCGTGCAGTCGCTGGGTGCCGAAGCGCAGTTGCGGATGCTGGAAGGCCTAGGCCGCATGTTGCGCGCCAACACGCGCGCGATGGATGCGGCCTGCCGGATTGGCGAGCAGACCTTCGCGGTGCTGCTGTCCGGAGTCGGGCTGGCGACAGCCCATGCCCGTATGGAGCAATTGCGCCGACAGTGCAATGCGCAGATCGTGGTCTTGAATGGCTCGGATCTGGGGATGTCGCTGTCCATGGGCGTTTCCAGCTTCCCCCATACGGCTTCGCGGCAAGACGAATTGTTGGCCGCCAGCGAGACCGCAGTCCAGGAAGCTCAGCGTCGCGGCGGCAACCAAGTGGTGCTGGCGCCAATCCCCTTCGGCATTCCCTGAGCGGCCGGCTGTCGCGGCCTGTCAGCCGCGCAAGCCCTTGTAGAGCATGTAGGCTGCCAACGCGAACAGCAGGTAGGCGAACGCGCGCTTGAGTTGGCGGACGTTCATCGCATGCGCCGCCCGGGCACCCAGCGGGGCCATGGTGACACTGGCTGCAGCAATCACCAGCAGCGCCGGAATGAACAGGTAGCCGAAGGCGCCGGGCAGCGCAGGGGGGACATTCCATCCACCGACCACATAGCCGATGGTGTTGGCCAGGGCGATCGGAAAGCCGAGGGCTGCGCTGGTGGCCACGGCGTTGTGCATCGGCACATTGCACCAGGTCATAAACGGCACGGAGACGAATCCGCCACCCGCACCAACCAGACCCGACAAGAGGCCGATGCCGGCGCCGGCGCCGACTTGCCCGGCTGCACCGGGCATCTGGCGGCTCGGCTTGGGCTTCTTGTCCAGCAGCATCTGGAAGGCCGAGAAGCCCACGAACGCCGCGAAGAAAAGCGCCAGCCACGAGCCCTTCAGCAAGGCAAAGATGCCGGCGCCAGCTGTCAAACCCCCAAGCAGAATGCCTGGCGCCAGGCCGCGCACGAGATCCCAACGAACGGCGCCGCGCTTGTGGTGCGCGCGCACGCTCGAGATCGAGGTGAACATGATCGTTGCCATCGATGTGGCGATGGCCATCTTCACCGCCATGTCCGCGCTGACGCCGCGCTGCGAGATCATCCAGGTCAGGAACGGCACCATCAGCATGCCCCCGCCGATGCCGAGCAGGCCGGCCAGGAAGCCTGAGCACAGGCCCAGGACCAGCAATTCGGCGAGGAACAGGGGATCAAGGCTCATGGTTCAGGGCTCAAGTAATGCCAGAAGACACTGCCACTCAGCGGCGGTGACTGGCGTGATGGAGAGACGGTTGCCCGCTTGAAGCACCCGCATGCCCGCGAGCACCGGCTCGGCACGCATCTCAGGCAGGCTCAGCAGGCGCGTCTTGCGCAGAAAGCGGACATCGACGTTCAACCAGCGCGGCGCGTCCTGCGCTGACTTGGGGTCGTGGTAGGGGCTTGCGGGGTCGAACTGGCTCGCATCCGGGTAAGCGGTGCTTGCCACCTCGGCGAGGCCGGCAATGCCCGGCTGCGGGCAGGACGAGTGATAGAACAGCACGCCATCACCGACGCGCATCGCATCGCGCATGAAGTTGCGCGCTTGGTAGTTGCGCACGCCAATCCATGGCACGGTGGCATGCGGCGCGCGCGCGAGGTCGTCAATCGAGCACTCGTCGGGCTCGGACTTCATCAACCAATAGTTCAAGGGCGGGCGCGGCAGGGTGGAAAAGGTGTCCATCGCGAGCCGTGAGCCGTATTCCTGAACCCAGGTAGTTCAGGTGGGCGAGGTCAGCTTGACTTCGGGTTCATCTGACGCGAGACGATCGCACCAGCCAAGCGATGTTCCAAGCCCTTGCTCGCGAGAGCATCGGTTCAAGGAAATATAAAACTCACGCGAACGCAATGGACAAGAGCATTCTAGTCCTCAGAGCAACTGCCCGTCGTGTCCCAGCGCCTCGTCCAGGCGATTCATCAGCGACTCAAGTTCCGCGTTGCTGGTGGTTTCGCCCGTCGTCGCGCCTTTGCTGCCGGAAGCCGGCGACTCGGCCAGCTGATAGGCCAGATTCAATGCCGCAAGCACAGCAATCCGCTCACGCGCCTTGACGCGACCTGCATCGCGAATCGCACACATCTCGCGATCCACCTGAGCCACAGCACGCGTCAGCGCCGCTTCACCGCCCTCAGGGCATCCCAGCAGATAGCTTTGGCCCATGATGGTCACTTCCATCTGCTTCATGTCGAACTCTTTCCGGAATCACTACCTTCGACTGGAAGCCGGTCCAGCAGAGCATCGATGCGTTGGCGCGCCGCCGACAGGCGCGAACGCAGGCTGTCGCGCTCCTGGCTCAGGGTCTGGATTTGCTGCGCGAGCAAGGCATTGGTGCGTTGCAGTTCCGCGTGACGCAGCAGCAGTCGCTCCACCCGGTCGACAAGCTCGGTGATGCTTGGCATGGCTTCCTAACAGGCTCAAGGGCCGATTTGGCGCTCATTGTAGGCGGTGGCGTCAGCGCACCTCAGCCTTGCCGTGGTCGCAGTAGGCTCGTACGCTGCAATGGCCGCATTGCGGTTTGCGAGCCTGGCAGACGTAACGTCCGTGCAATATCAGCCAGTGGTGCGCATCGACCAGGTACTCGGGCGGAATGCGTTGGAGCAGGCCTTGCTCGACGGCCAGCGGCGTCTTGCCAGGGGCCAGGCCAGTTCGGTTGCCGAGGCGAAAAATGTGCGTGTCGACGGCCATGGTCGGCTGGCCGAAAGCGACGTTCAGCACCACATTGGCTGTCTTGCGCCCGACGCCTGGCAAGCGCTCCAAGGCCTCGCGCGAACCGGGCACCTTGCCAGCGTGCTCTTCAATCAGGATGCGGCAGGTGGCGATCAAGTGGCGCGCCTTGCTGCGGTACAGGCCGATGGTGCGGATGTACTCGCACAAGCCGTCCTCGCCCAGGGACAGGATCTTGTGCGGCGTGTTGGCCACCGGGAAGAGGCGGCGCGTCGCCTTGTTGACGCTCACGTCCGTCGCCTGGGCCGAAAGCAGCACGGCGGCGAGCAACTCGAACACGCTGGCGTATTCAAGCTCGGTCTGCGGCGAGGGGTTGGCCGCCTGCAGGGTGGCAAAGAAGGCGGCGATCTCTTGCGAATTCATGGGCTTCTATGGTCGTGCCGGATGGGGTCAGGACTTGCGCTGCGCGCGAGCCCGCGCCAAAGCGGCTTCGATTACTTGCCGCTTGCGTTCAAGCTGCACCGGGTCTGTCAGACGCGACGCTTCGGCCAGATTGCTGAGTTTGGCTTCGGCCTTCAAGCGCAGCCGCTCCTCGTTCTCGCGCTTGTCGCGCTGCAAGCGCTCTTTGCGCCATTGGTAGCGGTCGCGTGCCTCAGTGGCGGCCTCGGGGCTCCAGGCTTGCCAGCCGGTGGCTTGGCCGGAGATCGGCCTCATGCTGATGCAGTCGACCGGGCAGGCCGGCACGCACAGCTCGCAGCCGGTGCACTGCGAATCGACGATCAGGTGCATCAACTTCGGCGCGCCGACGATGCAGTCAACTGGACAGGCCTTGATGCACAGGGTGCAGCCGATGCACCAGCTTTCGTCGATCACGGCCAGTGCGCGTGGCGCCTCAACGCCGTGGACCGGATCAAGCGCAAGCAACGGCCGATTCGTCAGCGCAGCCAGGCGCTGCACGCCCTCGGCGCCGCCCGGCGGACACTGGTTGATCTGCGCCTCGCCGCTGGCGATCGCGTCCGCATAGGCGCGGCAGTCCGTATAGGCGCAACGGGTGCATTGCGTCTGCGGCAGCGCTTGATCGATCAGATCGGCCAGCGCGCGCTCGCGCGCCGTGCCACTCAAGTGCGCTTGCGGCGCTTGGGAGCCGCCGCCGCCATCGTCCCCGCGTGGTCGTACTGCGCAATGAAGTCACGCACCTGCGGATAGACCTTCTCGCGCCAACGCCGGCCGGAGAAGATGCCGTAGTGGCCTGCGCCTTCAGCCACATAGTGGTGCTGGTGCTCAGCGTCGATGCCCGAACACAGGCCGTGCGCAGCACGGGTCTGGCCCGCGCCCGAGATGTCGTCCAGCTCGCCCTCGACGGTCAGCAGGGCGGTGCCTTTGATGTCCTGCGGCAGCACCAGCTGGCCATCGACCACCCAAGTGCCGTTGATCAGCGCGAAGTCCTGGAAGACGGTCTTGATGGTGTCCAGGTAGTACTCGGCCGGCATGTCCAGCACGGCGTTGTACTCGTCATAGAACTGGCGGTGGGCTTCCGCGCCTTCGTCATCACCTTGCACCAGGTCGAGGAAGTAGTCGTAATGCGATGTGGCATGCCGATCCGGGTTCATCGCCACAAAGCCGGTGTGCTGCAGGAAGCCCGGATAAACGGCGCGGCCGGCGCCCGGGAAGTTGGTCGGCACTCGGTAGATCACATTGGTCTCGAACCAGCTGAAGCTGCGGTTCATGGCCAGGTTGTTGACGGCTGTCGGGCTCTTGCTGGCGTCGATGGGGCCACCCATCATGGTCATCGAACGCGGCGTCTGTTCACCGTTGCTGGCCATCAAGGAGATCGCGGCCAGCACCGGCACCGTCGGCTGACAGACGGAGATCACATGGCACTCGGGGCCGATGTGACGGATGAATTCCTGCACATAGGCGATGTAGTCATCCAGATGGAACGGTCCCGCTTCCAGCGGCACCATGCGCGCATCGGTCCAGTCGGTGATGAAGACCTTGTGGTCCTTCAGCAGTTGCTTGACGGTGTCGCGCAGCAAGGTGCTGTGGTGGCCAGACAGCGGCGCCACCACCAACACGGTGGGCTGCTCCTTCATCTTGCTCAGCACTGCCAGATCGTCCGTGTAGCGCTTGAAACGCAGCAGGCGGCAGAAAGGTTTGGTCACCGGCACCAGTTCCTGCACCGCCACCTCGACCCCATCGACCTCGATGCCGCGTATGTCGAACTGCGGCTTCTCGTATTCCTTGGCCAGGCGGTGCATCAGATCCAGCCCCGCCGACAAGCGCTGAGACATCGGCGTGTGCGCGAAGGGCGACAGCGGGTGGCTGTAGAGCTTGGCCGAGGCGCTGGCGAACTCGGCGAACGGGCTCATCAGTGCGCGCTGGGTTTCGTAAAGCTGGTACAGCATGGGCAGACCTCGGTCAGTGGGTGGAGAGAGCAGTGGTGCTCCGCCCCACAATAGTGCCAGAATTTGTGCAATGCAGCATAGACCGGGTTTGCCAGCAGGCAAACCCGGAACAAGTGCTCAACTGGCGAGCAGTTCTCAGCCCCGCATCACGGTCGCCATCGCCTTGGCGACGGCGGGCAGGTTCTTCTCATTCAGCGCCGCCACGCAGATGCGGCCGGAGTCGACACCATAAACACCAAACTCGCTGCGCAGCCGCTGCATCTGGGCGGCGTTCAGGCCTGAGTAGCTGAACATGCCCTTCTGGCGCGTGACAAAGCTCAGGTCGGATGTGACGCCTGCCGCCTTGAGCGCGTCGACCAAGGCCTGGCGCATCGCGCGGATACGCAGGCGCATGCCGGCCAGTTCGTCCTCCCAGAGCTTGCGCAGCTCGGGCGTGGACAGCACGCTGGCAACGACCTGTGCGCCGTGCGTCGGCGGGTTGGAGTAGTTGGTGCGGATGACGATCTTCAGCTGCGACAGCACCTTGGTGCATTCCTCTGCCGAGGCGCAGACCACGCTCAGCGCGCCAACCCGCTCGCCGTACAACGAGAAGCTCTTGGAGAAGCTGGTCGAGACAAAGAAGTCCAGGCCGGCGGCCAGGAACTGCTGAATCACGGCGCCGTCTTCGGCGATGCCTTCGCCAAAGCCCTGGTAGGCCATGTCGAGGAAGGCCACGAGGCCGCGCGCCTTGACGGCGGCCACGACCTGATCCCACTGTGCGGGCGTCAAATCGTAGCCCGTCGGGTTGTGGCAGCAGGCGTGCAACACAACGACCGTGCCGGCAGGCGCGGCGTTCAGCGCCGCCAGCATGCCTTCAAAATTGATGCCGAGCTTGCTGGCGTCGTAGTAGGGGTAGGTCTCGACCGGGAAACCGGCGTTGGCAAACAGCGCGCGGTGGTTTTCCCAAGAGGGGTCGGAGATCAGCACCTTGGCGCCGGGGTTCAGGCGCTTCAGGAAGTCGGCGCCGATCTTCAGGCCGCCGGTGCCGCCAATGGCCTGCACGGTCGCGACACGCTTGGCAGCCAGCACGGCGCTGTCGGCGCCGAACACCAGGGCTTGCACAGCCTTGTCATAGGCGGCGATGCCGTCGATCGGCAGATAGCCGCGCGCCTTCGGGTCGGCTTGCATCTGTGCCTCGGCCTGGGCCACGCACTTCAACAGCGGCAGCTTGCCGTTCTCGTCGTAATAGACGCCGACGCCCAGGTTGACCTTGGCCGGGTTGGTGTCGGCATTGAACTGTTCATTCAGACCCAGAATGGGGTCGCGGGGGGCCATTTCGACAGCGGCAAACAAGGACATGGGACTTTCCTGACAGGACGTTGGCATGAGCATGGGCGTGACCGGACGGCACGCGGGGAGCGCCTGCGCTACGCTGTCGAGTTGGCAGCCTGCGCAGAGCGGGCTGATTTTAGGGCGGTCTGAGCCGCCTATCAGGGATTGCCCGATGCACGCAGCGAGTACCGTTCCAGAAACCACCCCAGACAGCGCCGAGGCGCCGAAGGGAGAGTTCGTCACATTCGAAGGCTCGCCGTTCCAGCTGTTCCAGCCCTTTCCGCCGGCCGGTGACCAGCCCACGGCCATCGCGCAGCTGTGCGAGGGCATCAATGACGGCTTGAGCTATCAAACACTATTGGGTGTTACAGGCTCCGGCAAGACCTTCACGATGGCCAATGTGATTGCGCGGCTGGGCCGGCCGGCCATCATCTTCGCGCCCAACAAGACGCTGGCGGCCCAGCTCTATAGCGAGTTCCGCGAGTTCTTCCCGAAGAACGCGGTCGAGTACTTCGTCAGTTACTACGACTACTACCAGCCTGAGGCCTATGTACCGCAGCGCGATCTCTTCATCGAGAAGGACAGCGCGATCAACGAGCAGATCGAGCAGCTGCGGCTGTCGTGCACCAAGAGCCTGCTGGAGCGGCGCGATGTGGTGATCGTGGCCTCGGTCTCGGCCATCTACGGTATCGGCAGCCCGGCGGACTATCACCAGATGGTGATGACGCTGCGCGTGGGCGACAAGCTCGGCCAGCGCGATGTGATCGCGCAGCTGACTCGCATGCAGTACGCACGCAATGAGATGGAGTTCACCCGCGGACATTTCCGCGTGCGTGGCGACACCATCGATGTGTTCCCGGCCGAGCACTCCGAGCTGGCGCTGCGCATCGAGATGTTTGACGACGAGTTGGAAAGCCTGCAACTCTTCGATCCGCTGACGGGCAAAGTACGCCAGAAGATCCCGCGCTTCACCGTTTATCCGAGCAGCCATTACGTGACGCCGCGTGAGCGGGTGCTGGCCGCGGCCGAGACCATCAAGATCGAGTTGCGCGAGCGCGTCGGCCAGTTCGTCGCCGAGGGCAAACTGGTCGAGGCGCAGCGCCTGGAGCAGCGCACCCGCTTCGACCTGGAGATGTTGCAGGAAGTGGGGCACTGCAAGGGCATCGAGAACTACACCCGCCACCTGTCCGGCGCGGCGCCCGGCGATCCGCCGCCGACGCTGGTGGACTATCTGCCGCCCGATGCTCTGATGTTTCTCGACGAGAGCCATGTGCTGATCGGCCAGTTCGGGGGCATGTACAACGGCGACCGCGCGCGCAAGACGACGCTGGTGGAGTATGGCTTTCGCCTGCCCAGCGCACTCGACAACCGGCCGCTGAAGTTCGAGGAGTTCGAGCGCAAGATGCGCCAGGCGGTGTTCGTGTCAGCGACGCCGGCGGCTTACGAGAAAGAGCATTCCGGCCAGGTGGTCGAGCAGCTCGTGCGTCCGACCGGCCTGGTTGACCCCATCATCGAAGTGCGCCCGGCCGCCCATCAGGTGGATGATGTGCTGGGCGAGATTCGGCTGCGTGTGGAGGTCGGCGAGCGTGTGCTGATCACCACGCTGACCAAGCGCATGGCCGAGCAGCTGACGGATTACCTGAATGACAACGGCGTCAAGGTGCGCTATCTGCACTCCGACATCGACACGGTCGAGCGGGTGGAGATCCTGCGCGATCTGCGTCTGGGGACCTTCGATGTGCTGGTAGGCATCAACCTGCTGCGTGAAGGACTGGACATCCCGGAGGTCTCGCTGGTGGCCATCCTGGACGCTGACAAGGAGGGTTTCCTGCGGGCCGAGCGCAGCCTGATCCAGACCATCGGCCGCGCTGCGCGCAACCTCAACGGCAAGGCCATCCTGTACGGGGACCGCATCACCGAGTCGATGCGCAAAGCCATTGGCGAGACTGAACGCCGACGCGCCAAGCAAATCGCCTTCAACACCGAGCATGGCATCACACCGCGCGGGCTGAACAAGCGCATCAAGGAGTTGATCGAAGGCGTCTACTCGAACAAGCCCGGACGCGACGATCAGCAGCTTGCACAGGTCGCGGAGCTTGAGCAGATGTCCGAGAAGGATCTGGGCAAACGTATCGGGCAACTGGAGAAGCAGATGCTTGAGCTGGCCCGCAATCTCGAGTTCGAGAAGGCCGCCCGCATCCGCGACCAACTGGCTCAACTGCGGGAACAGGCTTTCGGCGCGTCCGTGCACGACAACATCGTGCCCTTCGACGCCAGCCCCGCACGGCGCGGCTAGCGACTGGCGCCGGCTTGGTTCCGGCCCCACGCGCCGGGTGAGTTCACTGCAAGCCTGTGAATAATTGAGTAAACTACTCAGGCATACCCAAGGGTTAACCCGTCTAATTGGTGTGCCAGCAGCCAACGTGCCTGATTTGCTGGCTCAAGTTCCCGTGGATTGAAGGAGATTTTCATGCGTTTGACTACCAAAGGTCGCTTCGCCGTCACCGCGATGATTGACTTGGCCTTGCGTGAAAACAGCGGACCTGTCGCTCTGGCTGCCATCAGTCAACGCCAGCAGATTTCCCTGTCCTATCTGGAACAGCTGTTCGGCAAACTGCGCCGCCACGAACTGGTGGAGAGCACGCGCGGCCCGGGCGGCGGCTATTCCTTGGGCCGCAAGTCTGAGGAGATCACGGTGGCCGACATCATCGTCGCCGTGGACGAACCGATCGACGCCACCGGCTGTGGCGGCAAGGAAAACTGCATGGGCGGCGACGCCGGCCGTTGCATCACCCACGAGCTGTGGACCAGCCTGAACGCCAAGATGATCGAGTATCTGGACTCAGTGTCGCTTCGCAAGCTGGTCGAGGATCAGCTGGCCAAGGGCGTCACCATCGAAGAGGCGCCGATCAAGCGCGCCATCTCTTCGCAGCCGGTGGTCAAGCCCATCCGCGTGACCGCACCGAATTCGGTGTTCGCCCTCGGCAACGCATTCACCAAGTAATTTCTACCGTACTGACATGACGCCTCATTTCCCGATCTACATGGACTACGGCGCGACGACGCCGGTCGACCCTCGCGTGGTGGATGCCATGGTTCCCTGGTTGCGCGAGCACTTCGGCAACCCGGCTTCGCGCAGCCATGCTTGGGGGTGGGAGGCTGAAGAGGCGGTCGAGAAGGCTCGCGTGCAGGTGGCCGAACTGATCGGCGCTGACCCGCGCGAGATCGTCTGGACTTCTGGCGCCACCGAATCCATCAACCTGGCGCTTAAGGGCGCAGCCCAGTTCTACAAGACCCGCGGCAAGCACCTGATCACCGTCAAGACTGAGCACAAGGCCACGCTGGACAGCATGCGCGAGTTGGAGCGTCAGGGCTTTGAAGTCACCTACCTGGATGTGCAAGCCGACGGCTTGCTGGACCTGGAAGCTTTCAAGGCTGCCTTGCGGCCGGACACCATCCTGGCCTCGGTGATGTTCGTCAACAATGAGATCGGCGTCATCCAGGATGTGGTGGCTCTGGGCACGCTGTGCCGTGAGCGCGGCATCATTTTCCACGTGGATGCCGCGCAGGCCACCGGCAAGGTCGCCATCGATCTGGCCAGCCTGCCTATCGACCTGATGAGCATGTCGGCGCACAAGACCTACGGCCCCAAGGGCATGGGTGCGCTTTACGTCCGCCGCAAGCCGCGGGTGCGACTGGAAGCACAGATGCATGGCGGTGGCCATGAGCGCGGCATGCGTTCCGGCACGTTGCCCACCCACCAGATCGTCGGCATGGGCGAAGCCTTCCGCATCGCCCGCGAAGAGATGGGCGTCGAGAGTGAGCGCATTCGCATGCTGCAAAAGCGCCTGATCGACGGCCTGAGCGGCATCGAGCAGGTCTTCATCAACGGCGATCTTGAGAAGCGCGTGCCGCACAACCTGAACATCTCGTTCAACTATGTGGAAGGCGAGAGCCTGATCATGGGCGTGAAGGGCCTGGCCGTTTCCTCGGGTTCGGCCTGCACCTCGGCAAGTCTTGAGCCCAGCTATGTGCTGCGTGCGCTGGGTCGCAGTGACGAGCTGGCGCATTCATCGCTGCGCATGACCATCGGCCGCTTCACGACCGAGGAAGAGATCGACTACGCGATCGCCACGCTGAAGGATCGGGTGGCCAAGTTGCGCGAGCTCTCGCCCCTGTGGGACATGTACAAGGACGGCATCGATCTGTCGACCATTCAATGGGCCGCGCACTGAGCGGTCAACCCAGTCGTTAGGAGAAGAACACCATGGCATACAGCGAAAAGGTCGTTGACCACTACGAAAACCCCCGCAACGTTGGCGCTTTCGACAAGGGTGACGACAGCGTCGGCACCGGCATGGTCGGTGCACCGGCTTGTGGCGACGTGATGAAGCTGCAGATCAAGGTCAACCCCGCGACCGGCCTGATCGAGGACGCCAAGTTCAAGACCTACGGCTGCGGCTCTGCGATTGCGTCGAGCTCGCTGGTGACCGAGTGGGTCAAGGGCAAGAGCCTTGACCAGGCGCTCGAGATCAAGAACACGCAGATCGCCGAGGAGCTGGCCTTGCCGCCGGTGAAGATCCACTGCTCCATCCTGGCTGAGGATGCCATCAAGGCCGCGGTGGACGACTACCGCGCCAAGCACACGCAGTAAGGAAGAGGGCGCACGGATGTCAGTGACCTTGACAGAAGCGGCTGCGCGGCACGTGACGCGCTACATCGCCAAACGCGGCAAGGGCGTGGGGGTGCGCCTGGGCGTGAAGACCACGGGTTGCTCGGGCCTGGCATACAAGCTTGAGTATGCCGACGACGTGGCTCCGGAAGATGTGATCTTCGAGGGTCATGGCATCAAGATCCTGATCGACCCCAAGAGCCTGCCGTACCTGGATGGCACGGAGCTTGACTTCGTGCGTGAAGGACTCAACGAAGGCTTCAAGTTCAGGAATCCGCGTGAAAAAGACCGCTGCGGTTGCGGCGAGTCCTTCCGCGTCTAAGGTCAGCCCCCTTCGAAACCGACGGCGCGGCTCACTGGCCGCGCCTTTGCTTTTTACGATCTTCGATCGCCTCGTATGAGACTTGACGACGACGACTTCAGCCTCTTTGGCCTGCCCCAGCGCCAGGCACAGGATCGCGCCGAAATCGAAGCACGCTGGAAGGCCTTGGCCGCCAAGGTGCATCCCGACAAGTTCGCCACCGAAGGGGCGGCAGCCCAGCGTCAAGCCATGCAATGGGCCCTGCGGGTCAATGAGGCGCATCAGCGCCTGCGTGACCCACTCAAGCGAGCCGCCTATCTCTGTGAGTTGCGCGGCGCGCCACTGCATGTGGAGGACAACACCCGCATGCCGACCCAGTTCCTGATGGAGCAGATGGCCTGGCGGGAAGCGCTTGACGATGCTGCCGACGCGACTGCGGTACAGGCGTTGGATGACGAGGTCGCTGCCCGCGAGCATGCGTTGATGGCGGAAACCGCGCGCTTGTTGGATCAGGCCGATGACGCCAGGGCGGCGGCGGAGCAGGTCCGCGCCCTGATGTTCGTCGCCCGCTTCCGGGCCGACATAGATAAGCGCCTCGACGCGCTGGGACAATAAAAAGATGGCACTGCTGCAGATTTCCGAACCGGGCGCTTCGCCCAACCCGCATGAGCGACGCATCGCTGTCGGCATCGACCTGGGCACCACCCATTCACTGGTTGCGTCGGTACGCCACGGCGTGGCCGAGTGCCTGCCGGACGAGCAGGGGCGGGTGATCCTGCCTTCGGCCGTGCGCTATCTGGGCGACGGCGGCCGGCAGATCGGCGCCGAGGCACTCGCGGCGCAGGCTGATGATCCTGAGAACACCCTGGTCTCGGTGAAGCGCTTCATGGGCCGCAGCCTGGGCGACGTCGCCAACCGTGACAAGCTGCCCTACCACTTTGTGGATCAGCCCGGCATGCTGGCGATTGAGACCCGCGAGGGTTTGAAGTCGCCGGTCGAGGTTTCGGCAGAGATCCTGGCTACCTTGCGTTACCGTGCCGAGGACAGCTTCGCCGACGATGTGTTCGGCGCGGTGATCACCGTGCCCGCCTACTTTGACGACGCGCAGCGCCAGGCCACCAAGGATGCAGCGCAGCTGGCCGGCCTGAACGTGCTGCGCCTGATCAACGAGCCCACGGCGGCTGCCATTGCTTACGGTTTGGACAACGCCAGCGAAGGGCTTTATGCGGTCTACGACCTGGGCGGCGGTACCTTCGACATCTCGCTGCTGCGACTGTCCAAGGGCGTTTTTGAGGTGGTCGCCACCGGTGGTGACGCGCAGCTCGGCGGTGATGATTTCGACCGTAGCCTGGCCGATTGGGCCCTGGCCCAGAGTGGCCTGCAGATTGACAGCGCCCAGGACAAGCGCCGCGTTTTGGTGGCCGCCCGCGCCGCCAAGGAGGCGTTGAGCGATGCCGATGAGACAACGCTGGCGCTCGCGCTGGATGCCGGCAGCTTGAGCGTGCCCGTGACGCGCGCTCAGTTTGACGCGCTGGCCAAGCCCCTGGTCGAAAAGACCCTCGCGTCGGTGCGTCGCGTGCTGCGCGATGCCAAGGTCAAGGCCGACGAAGTGAGCGGCATGGTGATGGTGGGCGGCTCGACCCGCATGCCTTGCGTGCGGGCGGCGGTCGGCGCCCTGTTCGGCCCGAACGGCGACACGAAGGTGCTGACCAATCTCAACCCAGATGAGGTGGTGGCGCTCGGCGCAGCCATCCAGGCCAACCAGCTGGCTGGCAATGCCGCTGATGGCGAAATCCTGCTGCTGGACGTGATCCCCTTGTCGCTGGGTCTTGAGACCATGGGCGGCCTGGTCGAACGCGTCATCGAACGCAATGCAAGCATCCCGGTGGCCAAGGCACAGGACTTCACCACCTTCAAGGATGGTCAGACTGCGATGGCCATCCACGTGCTGCAGGGCGAGCGCGAACTGGTCAGCGAGTGCCGTTCTCTCGGCCGCTTCGAGCTGCGCGGCATACCACCCATGGTGGCGGGTGCTGCGCGCATCCGCGTAACCTTCCAGGTCGATGCCGACGGGCTGCTGAGCGTGTCGGCCAAGGAACTCGGCTCCGGCGTAGAAGCCGCGGTGCAGGTCAAGCCCAGCTACGGGCTGTCGGACGATCAAGTTGCTGCCATGCTGAAGGACGGTTTCGCTGCGGCAGAGACCGATATGCAGGCGCGGGCGCTGCGCGAGGCGCGTGTCGATGCCGAGCGCATGATTCTGGCCACTCATTCGGCGCTGGCTGCCGATGGCGACCTGCTGAATCCGGTGGAGTTGGCGGACATTCAAGCTTTGCTGCTGGCCCTGTCGGCCGTGGCGCAGAGCGACGATGCGTCGGCCATCACGGCAGCGGTCGACGCCTTGGCCAAGGGGACCGAAGCCTTTGCCGCTGCCCGCATGAACCGCGGTATCCATCAGGCCCTGGCCGGCCGCACCATCGATCAGGTTTGACTGGAACAGCCTTATGCCAACCATCAAGATTCTTCCCCACGCCGAGTACTGCCCCGATGGCCGGCAGGTCAGCGCCCCGGCCGGCACCTCGATCTGCGAGGCGCTGCTCGACAACGGCGTCGAGATCGAGCATGCCTGCGATATGGTGTGCGCCTGCACCACCTGCCACGTCATCATCCGCGCAGGCGGCCGGACCCTGTCCGAGATGGAAGAAGGCGAAGAAGACATGCTCGATCGCGCCTGGGGACTTGAACCTGATTCGCGACTGAGCTGCCAGGCCATCCTCGGCCAGGGTGATGTGACGATCGAGATTCCAAAGTACTCGATCAACCACGCACGCGAGAAGAACTGACCCATGCTGCGGGTGCTGGGTTTCGAGTCGTCCTGTGACGAGACCGGCGTGGCGCTGGTTGAAGTACCCAAGGGCGGGCAGGGCGTGCCCAAGCTGGTGGGTGAGGCCTTGCACAGCCAGATTGCCATGCATCAGGCCTATGGCGGTGTGGTGCCTGAATTGGCGTCGCGTGACCACATTCGCCGCGTGCTGCCGCTGACGCGCGAAGTGCTCGCGCAATCGGGCCTGACGCTCCAGCATGTGGATGTGGTCGCCTACACGCAAGGCCCTGGACTGGCGGGTGCCTTGCTGGTGGGTGCCGGCGTGGCGGTTGCGCTGGCCGCAGCCCTCGGCAAGCCCAGCCTGCCGATCCATCATCTGGAGGGGCATCTGCTATCGCCCTTCCTGTCGGCCGACCCGCCGGAGTTCCCCTTTGTCGCGCTGCTGGTGTCCGGCGGACACACGCAACTGATGCGGGTTGATGATGTCGGTCAGTACGAGATCCTGGGCGAGACCATCGACGACGCGGCCGGCGAAGCCTTCGACAAGAGTGCGAAGCTGCTGGGCCTGCCTTATCCCGGCGGCCCGCATCTGGCGAAGCTGGCGCAGCAGGGCGATGCGGGGGCCTTCGAGTTGCCGCGGCCGCTGCTGCATAGCGGCAAGCCCGATTTCAGCTTTGCTGGGCTGAAGACGGCCGTGCTGACGCAGGTTAAAAAGCTTGGTGCCGCGCCAAGTGAGCAGCAGCGCGCCGATCTGGCTGCAGCTACGCAGGCCGCAATCGTTGAAGTGTTGGTGAAGAAGTCGATGCTGGCGCTCAAAGAGACCGGACTGAAGCGCCTGGTGGTGGCCGGCGGTGTCGGCGCCAATGCTTTGCTGCGCGAGCAACTCAATGCCGCCTGCGCCAAACGCGCGGTGCGCGTGCACTACCCAGAACTGCAGCTGTGCACCGACAACGGCGCCATGATCGCGATGGCTGCCGCCTTACGGCTGCAGCGCGGCCTGGCCGCGCCGGACACCGATGGGAGCTTTGCCGTCCGGCCCCGCTGGGACCTGAGCACTGTCGCAGGCGCGGCTTCCTAGTTTGGCGCCCGCTGATCACTAGCCAGCGGCACCTACCGCGCGTCTTGAGCGCGCACTTTTCAGCATGGCTCAGCCATCGCCCATGAGATGAATCAAAAGTCCTTTTTCGCAAGCCGTATGTGGATCAAGTCGCTCGGCGCCGCTGTGGCCGTGCTGGCGGGCGCTCTCGCCCACGCAGCGCCGGAGCCCATCAAGCTGGGCATGATCGAAGGGCTGTCCGGCCCGTTTGGCAACGCCGGCGAAGCGGTGCACCGCAATCTGGTCTGGGCTGTTGAACGGGTCAATGCTCGCGGTGGCGTCAAGCTGCCTGGCGGCGCCCGGCCGCTCAGCTTGGCGCGTTTCGACAGCAAAGGCGCGACCGAGGAGGCGCTGTCCATGCTGAGAGCGGCGATCGACCAGCGTGTGAGCTTCGTCCTGCAGGGCAACAGCTCGGCCACGGCCTCCGCCTTGATCGATGCGCTCAACAAGCACAACGAGCGCGAGCCGCAGCGCCGCGCACTGTTCCTCAACTACTCCGCCGTTGACCCCGCCCTGACGAACGAGAAGTGCAGCTTCTGGCACTTCCGCTTCGATGCCCATGCCGACATGCGCTTGGCGGCGCTGACGGACCAGCTCGCGGACGACAGCAGCGTGCAGCGGATCTACCTGATCGGGCAGGACTACAGCTTCGGCCAGCATGTGCTGAAGAAGGGCCGGGAGATGATCGCGGCCAAGCGCCCCGACATTCAGATCGTCGGCGACGAGTTGCATCCGGTCGGGCGTGTGAAGGACTTCATTCCCTATGCCACCAAGATCAAGGCCAGTGGCGCGCAAGCCGTGCTGACTGGTAACTGGGGCAACGACCTGACGCTGTTGATCAAGGCCGCCAAGGAAGTGGGCGTCAATGCCCGCTTCTACACCTTCTATGGCAACGCTCTGGGTGTGCCGGCGGCGCTGGGCGACAGCGGCATCGACCGCGTCCTGGCCGTGGCTGAGTGGCACCCAAATGTGGGCACGCCCAGCTCCGACCGCTTCTATGCGGCCTTCCGCGAGCGTTTCCCCAAGCCCGAAGACGACTACGTCCATGCGCGCATGCAGGCGATGGTCGAAGTGCTTGTTGCTGGCATCGAGAAGGCCCGCAGCGCCGAGCCGGCCGCCGTGGCGCGTGCGATGGAAGGCTTGAAGTTCGATGGCAAGGCCTTGGGCGGCATGCACCAAGGTACCATGCGGGCCGCTGATCACCAGTTCATCCAGCCGCTCTACGTCAGCATGATGAAACGGGCCGGCAGCCCTGGCGTCCGCTTTGACAACGAGGGCTCCGGCTACGGCTTCCGAACCGTACGCTTCGTTGACGCCAGCAAGGCTGAGCAGCCTCATGCCTGCAAAATGGAGCGGCCTGCGGGTCTGAAATGAAGCTAACCGCGATCTGATCGCCCGTCTGCCGGCTGATGGCAAGTTGATAGAGCTCAATATGCTCTGCGCGACGGTTGCCGTACAGCGAGCCGGTCTGGCCGCGCGGACTGCGAGGCGGATGTGGCGACCGAAGGCGAGGGATGGCTGCGCTGGCGCCTCGTATCGCGCGACCTAGCGCGCTTGCTGGCAGCTGTGAAGCGCCGGACCCTCGGGCTTGGTCTATAATCTGCGGGTTTTGTGTTTCAGGCCTGTCGCTACGGCGGGCCTGGCCAGCACAGAGCAAGGCACGGCACGGGTCGGTTTCACCTGTGACCGCAAGTTAAAACCCTGGAAACCGTCTGTGAGCCATGCCGGCTTTGCTGCCGTGCGCTGCCCAGCGGAATTCCGATACCAAGGAACGCATCATGGCAGTCGCCGATCTGAACAAAGCTGAAATCGTCAAGGCTAACGCTCGCAGCGCCAACGACACCGGATCCCCGGAAGTCCAAGTGGCCCTGTTGACCGCCCGCATCAACGATCTGACCCCCCACTTCAAGACCCACGCCAAGGATCACCATGGCCGTCGCGGTTTGCTGAAGATGGTCAACACCCGCAAGAGCCTGCTGGCTTACCTGAAGTCCAAGGACGCTGCCCGTTACACGGCTCTGATCCAGAAGCTGGGCCTGCGTAAGTAAGTTGCGCATGTGCATAAAGAGCCTGTCTGGACGCAAGCCAGTACAGGCTCTTTGTGCTTCAACGATTCGATAGGGGTTGAGCTGACGTGGCGCTGCTGTGTCATTCCAACAGGGTTGTTCTAGTCAACCTTGTTGGAATGG
Organism: Methylibium sp.; assembly: GCA_013824165.1. Taxonomy (GTDB): domain Bacteria; phylum Pseudomonadota; class Gammaproteobacteria; order Burkholderiales; family Burkholderiaceae_C; genus JACDQM01. The sequence continues at coordinate 90,893 of PNNH01000018.1, forward strand.
CAAACCGCCAAACCCAGTCCCACTCCCGGTCATGAGCCGCACCGCAAGCGGCCGTCACTAAGAGAGGAAACAGCATGAGCATGTTCAACAAAGTCACCAAGACCTTCCAATGGGGTCAGCACAGCGTGACGCTGGAGACCGGTGAAGTGGCCCGCCAGTCGAGCGGTGCCGTCATCGTCGACATCGAAGGCACTGTGGTGCTGGCCACCGTGGTGGCCAAGAGCGAAGCCAAGGCCGGTCAGGATTTCTTCCCGCTGACCGTCGACTATCTCGAGAAGACCTATGCCGCCGGCAAGATTCCCGGCAGCTTCTTCAAGCGTGAAGGCCGCCCCAGCGAGCTGGAGACCCTGACCAGCCGCCTGATCGACCGCCCGATCCGCCCGCTGTTCCCCGAGGGCTTCTTCAA
>PNNH01000015.1 GCA_013824165.1 Methylibium sp.
ACTGCCGCCACCACGATCAGCGTCATTGCGTGGTTGCCGTTGAGCAGGTGGTTCCAGTCCAGCCCCATCACCTGCAGCGTGTAGGACACCACGCCGATCGAGGGCGCGAACATGAACAGCCACAACACGCCGGCCACCGCAGGGGCGACCGCATAGGGCCAGATCAGCAGAGTCTTGTAGGCCATCGCGCCCTTGATGACGCGGTCGGCCATCACCGCCAGCAGCAGTGCCACCGACAGGCCGCACACCGCCACCAGGGCCGAGAACAGCGCGGTGATCTTGAACGAGGCCAGGTAGCTTTCATCGCTGAACAACTGGCGGAAGTTGTCCAGGCCAACCCATTCGACCGACAGGCCGAAGGCGTCCTGCTGCTGCAGCGACTGCAGCAGCGCCTGGCCGGCCGGCCAGAAGAAGAACACGGTGATGACGATCAGCTGCGGCGCCAGCAGCACCCAGGGCAGCCAGCCCGAGCGGAACAAGACTCTTTTTTCGACCGACATATGCGGTTCCTTGCAATGCACTCAAATGACAGACCCGCCGAGCGGCGCTGACGCCGAGCCGGCGGGTCGTTCAGTTCAAGTGGCTTCTACGGGATTACTTATTGGCCTTCTGGAAGCGCTCGAGCTGCTCGTTGCCGCGCTTGACCGCCGCATCCAGGCCTTCCTTGGCGCTCTTCTTGCCGCCCCAGACCTGTTCCATCTCCTCGTCGATGATGGTGCGGATCTGCACGAAGTTGCCCAGGCGGATGCCGCGCGACTTCTCGGTGGTCTTGCGGATCATCTGCTCGACCGAGACATCGGTGCCGGGGTTGGCCTTGTAGAAGCCGCTCTTCTCGGTCATCTGGTACGAGGCCGTTGTCAGCGGCAGATAGCCGGTGCGCTGGTGGCTCTTGGCGGCTTCCTCAGCCTTGGACAGGTGGGCGAAGAAATGGGCCACGCCCTTGTACTCCTCGGCCTTCTTGCCCGACATCACCCACAGGCTGGCGCCACCGATCACGGTGTTCTGCGGCGCGCCGGGAACATCGTGGTAGTAGGGCAGGGTGGAGATGCCGAAGGCGAACTTGGCGTTGCGCTTGGTGTTGCCGTACAGCGCGGAAGAACCGGTGGTCATCGCGCACTCGCCCGAGACATAGGTCGCGTCAGCCGAGTTGCCGCGGCCTTTGTAGACGAACAGGCCCTGCTTGGACATATTGGCCAGGTTCTCGATGTGGCGCACATGCAGCGGCGAGTTGAAGGCCAGGCGCGTGTCTGTGCCGCCGAAGCCATTGCCCTTGGTCGCGAACTCGACGTTGTGCCAGGCGGAGAAGCTCTCCAGCTGGGTCCAGCTCTGCCAGCTGGTGGTGAACGGGCACTTGTGGCCACTGGCCTTCAGTTTGGCGGCCACCAGGGCCACTTCCGACCAGGTCTTGGGCGGCTGGTTGGGGTCGACACCGGCGGCCTTCAGCGCGTCCTTGTTGTAGTGCAGGACGGTGGTGGAGCTGTTGAAGGGGAAGGACAGCATCTGGCCGTTGGGCGCGGTGTAGTAACCAGCGACAGCAGGCACATAGGCCTTGGGGTCGAAAGCCACGCCGGCCTTCTTCATCACTTCGCCAACCGGCACGATCGCGCCCTTGCTGGCCATCATGGTGGCAGTGCCGACTTCAAAGACCTGCAGCACATGCGGCGCATTGCCGGCGCGGAAGGCGGCGATGGCGGCCGTCATCGACTCGTCATAGCTGCCCTTGAAAGTCGGGACGATCTTGTAGTCCTTCTGGCTGGCATTGAAATCCTTGGCCAGGTCATTGACCCACTCGCCCAGGGCGCCGCCCATCGAGTGCCACCATTGAATCTCGGTCTGAGCCTGGACGGGAGCCAGGAACGCGGCCATCAGGGCCGCAGCGGTCAGTTTCAGTTTCATGAATGAAGTCTCCTAGAGGGCAAAGGGCGCCAAGGCTAGCGCTTTTTTATGACAGAGATGTTGTGCCTGCAAAGCCGGTCCTCCGGCGCCGGAGAGTGTCTCGCGGGCGGCGGCTTGGGGCGAGCAGTTCACACGACCTTTGTCTTTGTCCGGACCTGATTGTTGTTCGAAACGTTTCGTATTGTGTACGAATTATCCATGTATCGATTCGTTTGCTTTCGTATTAGACTCGGCCGGTCAATGCATTCATCAAGATGGCCGCGAGCGATTTGAACTCGAACCCGAGACAGCTGAGGCTGCTGGACGTCGTCAGGCTGCGCGGCAGCGCCAGCGTGGAGGAGCTCTCCAAGGCGCTGGGCGTGACGCTGCAGACGGTGCGGCGCGATGTGCAGCGTCTGGCTGACGCGGGCTTGCTGGCGCGCTTTCACGGCGGCGTGCGGGTGCCGACTTCGACCACGGAGAACATCGCCCACCAGCAGCGCGAAACCCTCAATGCCAGCGGCAAGGCCGCGATTGCGCGGGCGGTGGCGGCCGCGGTGCCGAATGACTGCTCGCTGATGATCAATATCGGCACGACCACCGAGGCCGTGGCACGCGAACTGCGCGGCCACAAAGGGCTGCGCGTCATCACCAACAACCTCAACGTGGCCAGCATCCTGTGCGCAAACCCGGATTGCGAGGTGATCGTGGCCGGCGGCATGGTGCGCCACCGCGACCATGCCATCGTCGGCGAGGCGGCCGTTGACTTCGTGCGTCAGTTCAAGGTGGACATCGCACTGATCGGCGTGTCCGGCATCGAGGCCGACGGCACGCTGCGCGACTTCGACTACCGCGAGGTCAAGGTGGCGCAGACCATCATTGAGCACTCGCGCGAGGTCTGGCTGCTGGCCGACAGCAGCAAGTTCCACCGCCCGGCCATGGTGCGCCTGGCGACGCTGGACCAGATCGACCGCATCTTCACCGAGGCACCGCCGCCCGACCCCTTCCCGGTCTTGCTGGCCGAGGCCGGCGTGCGCTGCGAGATTGCCGAACCGGCGGCCCTGCGATGAAGCTGCTGCTGAACCTGCTTGCAGCGATTGCGCTGCTGGTCTGGGGAACCTATCTGGTTCGCACCGGCATCCTGCGCGTGTTCGGCGCCAGCTTGCGCAGCGTGCTGGCCGGCAGTCTGGGCAGCCGGCCCGCCGCGCTGGTGGCGGGGCTGGGTGTCACGGCGCTGGTGCAGTCGGGCACGGCCACCGGCCTGATCGTTTCGTCCTTTGTCGGTCAGGGCCTGATGCCGCTGGGTACCGCGCTGGCTGCGATGCTCGGCGCGGACATGGGCAGCGCGCTGATGGCCGTGGTGTTCTCCTTCGACCTGTCTTGGCTCTCGCCGCTGCTGATCTTCATCGGCGTGGTGCTGTTCATCTCGCGCAAGTCCAGCACCGTCGGGCGCTTCGGTCGGGTGCTGATCGGCCTGGGCCTGATGCTGCTGGCGCTGCGCCTGATCGGCGAGACCACCACGCTGATGGTGCAGTCGCCGGTGGTGAAGGCGCTGCTGTCCACGCTCTCCAGCGATCTGCTGCTTGAACTGACGGTGGGCGCCACGCTGGCCGTCGTGGCCTATTCCAGTCTGGCCATCGTGCTGCTGACGGCTACGCTGGCGGTGTCCGGTGCGATCCCGCTGGAGGTGGCCATGGGCCTGGTGCTAGGCGCCAATCTGGGCAGCGGCCTGCTGGGCGTGATCGTCACCGCCCGCTCGCCGGCCGAGGTGCGCCAGGTGCTGGTGGGCAATCTGGTCTTCAAGCTGATGGGCGTGCTGCTGGCGATGCCTTTGCTGGGCGCCTGGCTGCGCGAGCTGCGCCAGCATGTCGATCCCGCGTCGGCCGTGGTGCTCACGCATCTGGCATTCAATGTCGGGCTGGCCGTGCTGATGGTGGGCATCACGCCGCTGGTCGCGCGCTGGGTGGCGCGCGCCTTGCCGGTGCCGCAACGAGCGGCGCGGCCGGGTCGCCCGCATCACCTCGACCCGTCGGCCCTCGCCACGCCGTCGCTGGCGATTTCCTGCGCGGCACGAGAGGCCCTGCATCAGGCCGATGTGGTGGAGACCATGCTGCAGGGCATGCTGCGCGTCATCAAGGACGACGACGCGCGCCTGGCCGAAGAGCTTCGCAAGATGGATGACACGGTGGACGAGCTGTATTCGGCCATCAAGTACTACCTGACCAAGATCTCGCGCGAGGCCCTGGGTGAAGAGGAAAGCCGGCGCTGGACCGACATCATCAGCTTCACGATCAATATGGAGCAGATCGGCGACATCATCGAGCGCGTGCTGCTGGACATCGAGGACAAGAAGATCAGCCGCGGCCGCAACTTCTCCGATGCCGGCATGGCCGAGATCTGCGAGCTGCATGCGCGTCTGGTCGACAACCTGCGCCTGGGCATGAGCGTCTTCTTGAACGGCTCGGAGCGCGATGCGCGCAAGCTGCTGCAGGAAAAGGCGCGCTTTCGCGATCTGGAACGCGCCTATGCCGCCACGCATCTGGAGCGCCTGAGCGGCAAGACCTTGCAGAGCATCGAGACCAGCTCGCTGCATCTGGACCTGATCAGCGAGCTCAAGCGCATCAACTCGCACCTCTGCTCGATTGCCTACCCCATTCTTGACTCGGCTGGCGCCCTGGCGCCCAACCGCCTGCGTGGCAGCGCGGTGGCCGATGGCGGTGCCTGAGAACCGGCGCCTGGATTGCTGACCATGTTGAAGACTGTTGCTCATCCCGCCCCGCTGCTGACTGATCGGGCGGCCTTGCTTGAGAGGCTGGCGCAGCCGCATACCTACGACTTGGCCGTCGTCGGCGGCGGCGCCACCGGCCTGGGCCTGGCGCTGGACGCTGCGGCGCGCGGCTTCAGCGTGGTCCTGCTGGAGTCCTATGACTTTGCCAAGGGCACCTCGTCGCGCGCCACCAAGCTGGTGCATGGGGGCGTGCGCTACCTGGCGCAGGGCAATGTGGCCCTGGTGCGCGAGGCGCTGCACGAGCGTGCCACCTTGCTCGCGAATGCGCCGCATCTGGCCAGCCGCCTGCCCTTTGTGATGCCGTCCTATGGTCTGTGGCAGAAGCCTTTCTACGGCATCGGCCTAAAGGTTTACGACGCACTCGCCGGTCAGGCCGGCCTGGGCGCGACCGACTTCCTCAGCCGGGTGCAGACCGAGCGCCTGCTTCCCAATGTGCGTGGTGAAGGCTTGCATGGCGGCGTGCGTTACTGGGACGGTCAGTTTGACGATGCGCGCCTGGCGCTGGCGCTGGCCCGCACGGCGGCCGCGCAGGGCGCCTTGCTGCTGAACTATTGCCCGGTGACCTCACTGCTGCACGAGGGCAATCGCGTGGCCGGCCTGGTCTGCCAGGACCGCGAGAGCGGTCGCAGCTTCAAGGTGCAGGCGCGTTGCGTCGTCAACGCGACTGGTGTCTGGGTTGATGAGCTGCGCCGCCAGGACGGGCAGACCTTGCAGCGCCCCGTGTCCGCTATGGTGGCGCCCAGTCAGGGCGTGCATGTGGTGGTGGATCGCGAGTTCCTGCCCACCGACCATGCCTTGCTGGTGCCCAAGACCGCTGACGGCCGTGTGCTCTTCGCCGTGCCCTGGCTGGGCAAGACCATCCTGGGCACCACGGACACTCCGCGCGAGGATCTCAGCCTGGAGCCGACCCCTTTCGCCGAAGAGCTGGCCTTCATCCTTGGCGAAGCCGGGCGTTACCTGACGCGTGCGCCAAGCCGCGACGATGTGCGCAGTGTCTGGGTGGGCCTGCGCCCGCTGGTGCGCCCGGATTCGGGCGACGGCGAGAGCGACACCAAGACCATCAGCCGTGAGCATGTGGTGCGCGTCAGCCGCTCAGGCCTGGTCAGCGTGACCGGCGGAAAGTGGACTACCTACCGTTCGATGGCTGAAGACGTGCTGGCCCAGTGCGCCGACGCCGGGCTGCTGCAGCGCCGACCCGAGGGCGTGACGCGCGAGCTGCGCCTGGTCGGCGGCGAGGACATCGGCTCGGCGCATCCACCGCTGAGCGCCGCACCGGGCTATCACCTCTACGGCAGCGAAGCCTATCGGGTGCAGGCGCTCGACGGCGGGCAGCGCCAGCTGGGCGCTGGCCTCACCGAGGCCATGGTGCGCTTTGCGGCGCGCTACGAGTACGCGCGCACGGTCGAGGACATGCTGGCCCGGCGCCATCGCCTGCTGTTCCTGGACGCGCGGGCCGCTGCCGCGCTGGCGCCTGCGGTGGCCGCCCTGCTGCAGCGCGAGACGGGCGTGGACCCGCAGCTGGAGTCCTTCCTGGCCCTGTGCCAGCAGTACGCGACGCTGCCTGCCTGAGCAGGACTGAACCCGCCCGAGTGCGGGAGGGCTGGGGCGCTCAGAAGCAGTGCCCGCCCAGGGGCTTTGCTGCACTGCGGTACGATTCGCCTTCGACGCACAGCCGGCTCGCGGATCAGGGTTGCGAGCTGCCGGCGCTTCGACGTGAAGGCCGCCAAATCAAGAGCGGGCCGCTCCGCAAGAGGGTCACGAGCCCGCAGTAGTCAGCCAGTTTCCCAGCCCGCCTGCGCCCAGCGCAGCTCAACTCCAGGGCGCGCTGCCCGTGCGCCCGGCCGCCATGAATGCAAAGCATCCGCTGATGCCCGTCGCCCAGTCCACCGCTATCGCCGCTGCGCCTGCCCACGCAGAGTCGCACGAGTTGCCTGCCCGCCTGCGCGAGATCCCCTACAACTACACCTCTTTCTCCGACCGCGAGATCGTCATCCGCCTGCTGGGTCAGCGTGCCTGGTCGCTGCTGAACCAGCTGCGCGAGGAGCGCCAGACCGGCCGCTCAGCCCGCATGCTTTACGAAGTGCTGGGTGATATCTGGGTGGTGCAGCGCAACCCGTACCTGCAGGACGACCTGCTGGACAACCCCAAGCGCCGCGCCCAGCTGATCGAGGCGCTGCAGCACCGCCTGCATGAGGTGGAGCGCCGCCGCAATCCGGCGGCAGATGCGCAGCGCGATGCCTCGGTGGGCGAGCTGCTGAAGTTGGCGCATGCCGCGGTCGAGCAGTTCTCGCACAGTTTCGAGCTCACGGCCGATCTGCGCCGCCGTGCGTCCAAGCTGCTGGCGCGCCACACCGCGCGCGACAACATCAAGTTCGACGGCCTCTCGCGCGTCTCGCATGTGACCGACGCGACCGACTGGCGGGTCGAGTACCCCTTCGTCGTGCTGACACCCGACAGCGAGGCCGAGATGGCCCAGCTGGTGAAGGACTGCTTCGAGCTGGGCCTGACCGTGATCCCGCGCGGCGGCGGCACTGGCTATACCGGCGGCGCGGTGCCGCTGGTGTGGAACAGCGCGGTGATCAATACCGAGAAGCTGGAAGCGCTGCGCGGTGTCGAGATGCTGGAGCTGCCCGGCGTCGGCCGGCCGGTGGCCACCATCTTCAGCGAAGCCGGCGTGGTGACGCAGCGCGTCGCTGACCTGGCCGAGCAGCACGGCTTCGTCTTCGCCGTCGATCCCACCTCGGCCGAGGCCTCCTGCGTGGGCGGCAATGTGGCGATGAATGCCGGCGGCAAGAAGGCGGTGCTGTGGGGCACGGCGCTGGACAACCTGGCCTCGTGGAAGATGGTCACGCCCGAAGCCAAGTGGCTGGAGGTCATCCGCCTCAACCACAACCTGGGCAAGATCCATGATGTCGAGGTGGCGAGCTTCGAGCTGCGCTACTTCGATGCCTCGGGCAAGAAACTGGAACGCACCGAGCGCCTCGACATCCCCGGCCGCGTGTTCCGCAAGGAAGGGCTGGGCAAGGACGTCACCGACAAGTTCCTCGCCGGCCTGCCGGGCATCCAGAAGGAAGGCTGCGACGGCCTTATCACGAGCTGCCGCTGGGTGGTGCACCGCATGCCCAAGCATGTGCGCACCGTCTGCCTGGAGTTTTTCGGCAACCCCAAGGAGTGCGTGCCCTCGATCGTCGAGATCAAGAACTACATGTTCTCGCTGTCGCGCAGCGACGCGCCCGGCGGCGTCAACACCGAGCATGGCGGCCCGTCGCCGGTGCTGCTGGCCGGTCTCGAACACCTGGACGACCGTTATCTGAAGGCGGTGGGCTACGCGACCAAGAGCAAGCGCGGCGGCCTGCCCAAGATGGTGCTGATCGGCGACATCGTCGGCGACGACGAGGATGCGGTGGCGCGTGCCACCTCGGAAGTGGTGCGCCTGGCCAATGGCCGCAGCGGCGAGGGTTTCATCGCCGTCAGCGCCGATGCACGCAAGAAATTCTGGCTGGACCGCAAGCGTACGGCGGCGATCTCCAAGCACACCAACGCCTTCAAGGTGAACGAGGACGTGGTGATTCCGCTGGAGCGCATGGGCGAGTACACCCTGGGCATCGAGCGCATCAATATCGAGCTTTCGCTGCGCAACAAGCTGGCCCTGGTGGACGCGCTGACAGCGCTATTTGCACGCGGCAATCTGCCGCTGGGCAAGAGCGACGACGCCGGCGAGATTCCGAGTGCCGAGCTGCTGGAAGACCGCGTGCAGCAAGCACTGTCGCTGCTGGCTGCGGTCGGTGGTCAGTGGCAACGCTGGAAGGATGAGCTTGACCTGCCGCGCGAGGAAGAGCGCAGCTACTTCGACCAGTTGCAGGACCACAGCCTGCGCGCCTCGTGGAAGACGCAGATCCTCAAGCCCCTGCAGGACATCTTCAGCGGCGCTTCCTTCGCGCCCATCCTCGACGAGTGCCGCCGCATCCACAAGGAAGTGCTGCGTGGCCGCACCTGGGTGGCGCTGCACATGCATGCCGGCGACGGCAATGTGCACACCAACATCCCGGTCAACAGCGACAACTACGAGATGCTGCAGACCGCGCATGAGGCGGTGGCCCGCATCATGAAGCTGGCGCGCTCGCTGGACGGCGTGATCTCGGGCGAGCATGGCATCGGCATCACCAAGTTGGAGTTCCTCTCGGAAGAAGAGCTGGCGCCCTTCGCCGACTACAAGGCCAGGATCGACCCCGAGGGCCGCTTCAACAAGGGCAAGCTGCTGCGTCCGGACGCCTCGACGCACGGCACCTTCGCTGATCTGACCAATGCCTACACGCCCAGCTTTGGGCTGATGGGGCATGAGTCGCTGATCATGCAGCAGAGCGATATCGGCGCCATTGCCGACAGCGTCAAGGACTGCCTGCGTTGCGGCAAGTGCAAGCCTGTCTGCGCCACCCATGTGCCGCGCGCAAATCTGCTCTACAGCCCGCGCAACAAGATCCTCGCCACCTCGCTGCTGGTCGAGGCCTTCCTCTACGAGGAGCAGACGCGCCGCGGAGTGTCGATCAAGCACTGGCAGGAGTTCGAGGACGTGGCCGACCATTGCACGGTCTGCCACAAGTGCGCCAGCCCCTGCCCGGTGAAGATTGACTTCGGCGATGTCACGATGAATATGCGCAACCTGCTGCGCAAGATGGGGCAGAAGAGCTTCCGCCCCGGCAACGCAGCGGCTATGTTCATGCTCAACGCCACCAATCCCGAGACCATCAAGCTGGCGCGCAGCGCCATGGTGGGCGTGGGCTTCAAGGCGCAGCGCTTTGCGCACGACCTGCTGAAAGGCTTTGCGAAGAAGCAGACCGCCGCGCCGCGCGCGACCTTAGGCCCTGCGCCAATCAAGGAGCAGGTGATCCACTTTATCAACAAGAAGCTGCCCGGCGGGCTGCCGAAGAAGACGGCGCGCGCGCTGCTGGACATCGAGGACAAGGACTACGTCCCCATCATCCGCAACCCGCAGGCGACCACGGCCGAGACCGAGGCGGTGTTCTACTTCCCCGGCTGCGGCTCAGAGCGCCTGTTCTCGCAGGTGGGGCTGGCGACACAGGCCATGCTCTGGCATGCCGGCGTGCAGACCGTGCTGCCACCGGGTTACCTGTGCTGCGGCTATCCGCAGCGCGGCTCGGGCCAGTTCGACAAGGCCGAGAAGATGATCACCGACAACCGGGTGCTGTTCCACCGCGTGGCCAACACGCTGAACTACCTGGACATCAAGACGGTGGTGGTGTCCTGCGGCACTTGCTACGACCAGCTGCAGGGCTACAAGTTCGAGGACATCTTCCCCGGCTGCCGAATCATCGACATCCACGAGTTCCTGCTGGAGAAGGGCATCAAGCTGGAGTCCAGCCAGGCCTATCTCTATCACGACCCCTGCCACAGCCCGATGAAGCTGCAGGATCCGATGAAGACCGTGAAGGCGCTGGTCGGCCCCGAGGTGGTGAAGAGCGAGCGCTGCTGCGGCGAGAGCGGCACGCTGGGTGTGACGCGCCCGGACATCTCAACGCAGATCCGTTTCCGCAAGGAAGAAGAGCTCCGCAAGACCGAGACCCAGTTGCGCGAATCCGGCAAGGTGGCTGCGGCCGACAACCTGAAGATTCTGACCTCCTGCCCGAGCTGCCTGCAAGGTCTCGCGCGCTATGGCGACGATCTGCAGAACGGCCTGCTGGAGGCTGACTACATCGTGGTCGAGATGGCCAATCAGATCCTGGGAAAGGACTGGATGCCCGAGTACGTGGCCAAGGCCAACGCCGGTGGCATCGAGCGCGTGCTGGTCTGAGTCAGCAGGCACGTTGCGCGGCCGCTAAGGCGGCCGCGCGGCAGGTCTTGCCGCAATTCGTCCGGGTTCAGAGCGTCTTGCCGTCGATGCTGCGCAAGGCAACGCGCCCGCCGGACTGGGCCGCCTTGTCCTCATTGACGAAGGCCACCACGAAGCGATAGAGCTGGCTGCTGGCCTGCGGGTTGCTGCACTGCAGCTGCCAGGCGGCGCTGCGTGTGTCGCTGCGGTACTCACGCGGACCGCCTTGCACCGAGACGCTCTCGATGGCGCTTCCGTTTAGCTTGAGATCGACCGTCAGCTCACCCTCGCGGCCGACCCGGTAGCTGACATTGGCCAGCCGCTTCTGCATCTCGCTGACCACGTCAGGGCAGGCGACCCGCACGTCCGTGCGCGCGGCGGGCTCGGCGGCGCCGCTGACTTCGACACGCTGGAGCTCCTTGCTGCCTTGCGGTGCCGCAACGGCGACGCCGGCCAGCAGCGCGGTGGAGATGAGGGTGAACAGGGCGGAACGGGTTGACATGAGCGACTCCTTGATGGGCGTTGTGAAGACGCAAGACAGCAAGGCCTGCGTCGGCGGCGGCGTGTGATGTCGCCGTGCTGACTGCAGGTTAGGTGGCGCAGCGCTGCGCTGCGAGGCTTAGTCGATGGTTGCCCCGATCTGGCGGACGGATTGCAGCCCGCAAGGGATGAACTGCAAGTGAGCGATCAGCGCGCTGCACAGGCCTCCCGTGCGGGAAGTCATGTTTAGGCGCGGATCAAAGTTGTTAGCCCATGACCAGGGTCATGGGCTCGGCCGATCAGCCGGCCAGCCTCATTCGGCCGACAGCTTGCGCTCCTTGATCAGCGCATGCCAGGCAGCGGTTTCCTGCTGCACGAAGCGCGCGAGCGAAGCGGCATCGCCGGGCGCGACTTCGAGGCCGAAGTCCTCCAGCCGGGCCTTGATCTCGGGTGTCGTGATGGCCTTGTTCATCTCGGCCGAGAGGCGCTGCACGATGGGCTCGGGCGTGCCCTTGGGCACGAACAGGCCTTGCCAGGCCGCCACGTCGACGCCCTTCAGGCCGATCTCCTGGAAGGTCGGCACGTCGGGCAGGGTGGCGATGCGCTTGGCGCTCAGCACCGCCAACGCCTTGAGCTTGCCCGCGCGGATGTGCGGCAGGCCGGCGGCGGTATCCAGGATGCCCATCGGCACCATGCCGGCAATCAGGTCCTGCGTGGTGAAGGCGGTGCCGCGGTAGGGCACATGCACGATGAAGCTGCCGCTGCGCTCCTTGATCAGCTCCATCGCCAGGTGGTGTGGGCTGCCGATGCCGGGCGAGGCGTAGCTGTACTTGCCGGGGCTCTTCTTCACCTCATCCAGCCACTGCTTGGCGCTGCTGAAGCCGGCATTCGGATTGACCACCAGCACCAAGGGGAAGCGCGCCATGAAGCCCACAGGCGCCAGGTCGGACGGTGAGTAGGGCACCTTTTTGTACATCGCGCTGTTGAACACCATCGCGCCGTTGTCGCCGGTGACGATGGTGTAGCCGTCGGGCGGCGACTTGGCGGCGGCATCGGTGCCGATCATGCCGGCCGCGCCGGGACGGTTCTCGATCACCAGGGTCTGGCCCAGTTGCTTACCGATCTGTGGCGCCAGCTGGCGCGCCAGGAAGTCCGAGCCGCCGCCGGCCGGGTAGGCCACCACCCAGCGGATCGGCTTGGATGGCCAGGCCTGTTGGGCGTGGGCAGCCAGCGGCGCGGCCAGGCTGAGGGCGCCAAGTGCCAGCAGGCACAGGCGGCGTGGAATCGAGGGCGTGATCTGCATCGGGAAAGTCTCCAGGTTCCTGGCGTTGTTACAGTGAGGTACCAGCCCATCTTAGACGCGCCAGACATGCCCGAGATCACCCCGTCGCCGACCTGCCCGCTGTGCCAAGAAGCAGGCGGCCTGCCTGTCTTCGAGAGCGCCTTGTGGCGCGTTGTGCGGGTCGTCGACGCGCCGGAGTTTCCGGCCTTCTACCGGCTGATCTGGCAGGCCCATGTGGCCGAGTTCAGCGATCTTCCGGCCGCCCAGCGGCAGCAGTGCATGGAGGCCGTGACAGCTATCGAGCAGGTGCTGCGCGAGGCCCTGGCACCGACCAAGATCAATCTGGCGACCTTGGGCAATGTGGTGCCGCATCTGCACTGGCATGTGATTGCGCGCTTCGATTGGGACAGCCACTTTCCGCAGCCGATCTGGGGCGAGCGACAACGCAGCCCGCAGCCGCCCGCAAGCGAGCGGCTGGCCCTGCCGCTGCCGGCGCTGGATGCGCGCGTCAGCGCGGCGCTGCGGGCTCTCTGAGGCGGGCCTGCCGCAGGCGTCTCGGCTGTTTCCCTGACAGGGAAAGCCCATCCTGATAGGGCTTACAGGAGGCGTGCCTGAAGTCATGGTGCCGCTCCTAGACTGCGCGCTCCTCGCTGGATTGGGCGAACAGCGCACCGATCCTGAGAAGCCGCAGCAGCGCCGATTCAGCGCTGCTGCAGCACGAGGTTCGTGAGTCCACCCTGGCTCAGAGAGCCACGCTACAGGAGCTGATGACACCATGAAACCCAACTTCACCCGGAAGGCCTTGCTGGCCCTGGCTTGCAGCCTGATCGCATCAGGCGCCGCGCAGGCCGGCATCGCCGCCGCTGCCATCGATCTGCCCCAGCAGGTGCAGGGCAGCCATACCGACCGCCTGATCATCAAGTACCGCGACGCCAGCGAAGCGCAGCTGCGTGGCGGCCAGAGCATCGACATCGCCAAGTCGGTCGATGCCACGCTGCTGAGCGCACGCACCGCGGTGGCGCAGCGCATGGCGGCCCAGGCCGGAGCGAACCTGAGCCTGCTGCGCCAGACCGGTGTCGGCGCTCATGTGTTCAAGATGGACCGGCGCATGACGGTGGCCGATGTGCAGGCGCTGGCAGCGCAGCTCAAGCAGGCCGATGCCGACATCGAGTACGCCGAGCCCGACCTGAAGATGTATGCGTTGCTGACCCCCAACGACACCAACTACAACCTGCAGTGGGACCTGTTCGAGGCCACCGCCGGCATCCGCGCCCCCGCAGCCTGGGACCTGGCCACCGGCACCGGCGTGGTGGTGGCGGTGATCGACACCGGCATCCGTCCGCATGCCGATCTGGCCGGCCAGACGGTGGCCGGCTACGACCTGATTGCTGACACGGTCACCGCCAATGATGGCGGCGGGCGCGACAGCGACCCCAGCGATCCCGGCGACTGGAACACCGCCGGCGAATGCGGCACCGGCAGCCCCGCCAGCAACTCCAGCTGGCACGGCACGCATGTGGCCGGCACCATCGCGGCCAAGACCAACAACAGCCTGGGCATCGCCGGCATCGCCTTCAACGCCAAGATCCAGCCGATGCGCGTGCTGGGCAAGTGCGGTGGCTACACCTCGGACATCGCCGATGCCATCACCTGGTCTTCCGGTGGCACCGTCAGCGGCATCCCGGCCAATGCCACACCCTCCAAGGTGCTGAACCTGTCGCTGGGCGGCAGCGGCAGCTGCGGCACGACCACGCAGACGGCGATCAACGGTGCGCGCTCGCGCGGCAGCGTGGTGGTGGTGGCCGCCGGCAACTCGGCCGTCAACGCCAGCAATGCCACGCCGGCCAACTGCTCGGGCGTGATCACGGTGGCGGCGCTGGATCGCTTTGGCGCGCGTGCCTACTACTCGAACTTCGGCACCGTGGTGGCGCTGGCAGCCCCGGGCGGTGACACGCGTTCGTCGGCCAGCAACGGCATCCTGTCGACGCTGAATTCCGGCACCAGCACGCCCGGCAGCGACAACTACGCCTACTACCAGGGCACGTCGATGGCGGCACCTCATGTGGCCGGTGTCGCGGCGCTGATGTACAGCGTCAAGCCGACGGCCACGCCGGATCAGATCGCCAATGCGCTGAAGAGCTCGGCACGTGCCTTCGCCAGCAGCTGCAGCGGCTGCGGCAGCGGCATGCTGGACGCGGCGGCGGCCGTCACTGCCATCACGGCCAGCTATCCGGTGGTGAGCGAGACCGAGGCCAACAACAGCCGCACCACGGCCAATGCGGTGGCGGCAGCATCGGATGTCAGCGGCAGCCTGTCCTCCACCGACACCAGCGACTACTTCTCGATCAGCCTGCCAGCCGGCAAGACGCTGAGTGCCACGCTGAACGCGGCCAGCTCCAGCAACGACTACGACCTCTACTTCTACAACAGCGCCGGCACGCAGCTGAGCAGCAGCACCAAGGGCGCTGGCCAGGCTGACAGCCTGAGCTACGCCAACGGCGGCAGCAGCGCGATCACCGTGTTTGTGCGCGCGGCCCGCTACAGCGGCTCGGGTGCCTACACGCTGAACCTGCGCTGGTAAGCCAGCAGAAGAAGGAAAGCGTGTGCCAGCGCGGGCCGGTCAAGCCCGCGCTGGCGCCGCCGCCAGGTAAAGCTTTGTATCGCGCCCCAGCGGCAAAGCTCTCCAAACGTAAGGGCCGGGGCGAGGCGGCATTCCGTCACAGTTATTTCCCGCCAGCCTTCCTAGACTGCCTTCCAGATTCATGGAAGCTGTTCAGGAGGCTGTATGTCCCGCAACACACAATCCCCGCTGCGCCTGGCGCTGCTCGCCGCAGCGCTGCTGGCGCCGCTGGCCAGCGCCGAGGCCGGTGAGTCGGTCGCGGCTGTTGACCAGCCGGCCGCAGCACAGGCTGCCGACAGCGACCGCCTGATCATCAAGTACCGCGATGCGAGCCGCAGCGAGAGCCGTGGCGGGCGCCTGATCCAGCGGGCGCAGAGCCTGTCCAGCGCGACGCTGCAGGGCCGCCTGAGCGCCGCCAACGGCGTGGCCGCCCAGCGCGGCCTGAGCCTGGCGCTGCTGCGCCAGACCGGCGTTGGCGCCCATGTCTTCAAGCTCAATCGCAGCCTGGGCAGCGCCGAGATGCGCCAGCTGGCTACGCAGTTGCAGGCGGCCGATGCCAGCATCGAGTATGTCGAGCCCGACCTGCGCATGCGGGCTCTGCTCACGCCCAACGACACGCACTACAGCAAGCAGTGGGACCTGTTCGAGGCCACCGGCGGCATCCGTGCGCCGGCCGCCTGGGACCGGGCCACCGGCAGCGGCGTCGTCGTGGCGGTGCTGGACACCGGCATCCGCCCACATGCTGACCTCAGCGGCCAGACGGTGGCCGGCTACGACATGATCACGCTGTCCAGCATCGCGGTGGACGGCGGTGGCCGCGACGCCGATGCCAGCGACCCGGGCGACTGGAACGCCGCGGGCGATTGCGGCAGCGGCAGCGCCGCCAGCAACTCCAGCTGGCATGGCACCCATGTGGCCGGCACCATCGCGGCCAAGGCCAACAACGCCTCCGGCATCGCCGGCATCGCCTACAACGCCAAGATCCAGCCGCTGCGCGTGCTGGGCAAGTGCGGCGGCTACAGCTCCGACATTGCGGACGCGATGGTCTGGGCGGCGGGCGGCAGCGTCAGCGGCGTGCCTGCCAACACGACACCGGCCAAGGTGATCAACCTGTCGTTGGGCGGCACCGGCAACTGCGGCAGCACCACGCAGAATGCGATCAACAGCGCGCGGGCCCGCGGCGCGGTGGTGGTGGTGGCGGCCGGCAACGAGACGGCCGATGCCTCGACCTCCAGCCCGGCCAACTGCGCCGGCGTGATCACCGTAGCCGCCACCGACCGCTATGGCGCGCGCGCCTACTACTCCAATTACGGCAGCGCGGTCACGCTGGCCGCGCCGGGTGGCGATGGCCGATCGAGCGGCGCGAATGCGATCCTGTCGACGCTCAACGCCGGCACCAGCTCGCCTGGCGCCGATGTCTATGCCTACTACCAGGGCACCTCGATGGCAGCGCCGCATGTGGCCGGTGTGGCCGCGCTGATGTACAGCGTCAAGCCAAGTGCCACGCCTGACCAGATCGCCGCGGCGCTGAAGAGCAGCGCGCGCGCCTTTCCGGGCAGCTGCAGCGGCTGCGGCGCCGGCCTTCTGGATGCGGCGGCGGCGGTGACGGCCATCGCCAGCGCCACCAGCACGACGCCCAGCTACGCCGCCGTGAGCGAGGCCGAAAACAACAACAGCCTGGCGCGCGCGCAGCCGATCGGCGCGCCCTCGCTGATCTCCGGCAGCTTGTCCTCCACCAGCGATGTCGACTACTTCGCCATCAGCCTGCCGGCCGGCAAGACGCTCAGCGCATTGCTGACGCCCGCCGCCGGCAAGGACTTTGACCTGCTGCTGCGCAATGCCGGCGGCACGCTGATTGCCGCCAGCCAGAAGAGCGGCGGCGGCGTGGTCGAGACGCTGAGCTACGTCAACGGCGGCAGCACCGCAGTCACGCTGTATCTGCAGGTGCGCTACTTCAGCGGCGGTGGCGGGGCCTACAGCCTGCAGCTGGGCTGGTAAACCCCCTTACGTTGAAGCCTGTTGTCGTCGTGCTGCAGGCACGGCGAAACTGCGGGAAAGCACCGCAGGCAATGCACGCACGAACATTCTTCAATGGCGCACCCCTTGCCGGAGTAGCGCCGCCCGGTCTCTCCGGCATGTGGGCCACAAGAACCACATTCAGGAGACGACAAATGAAGAAATGGATTGCCGCGGCCTCCCTGGCTGCCAGCGCGCTGGGCGCCGCCGTGCTGCCCACCGCCGCCCATGCCGACAGCTACACGCAGACCCGCCACCCCATCGTGTTGGTGCACGGCCTGTTCGGCTTTGATGCGATCGGTCCCCTCGACTACTGGTGGGGCATAGGCTCGGCGCTGCGCTCCAGCGGAGCCACGGTCTATGTGACGCAGCAGTCCGCCGCCAATGCCAGCGAGGTGCGCGGCGAGCAGCTGCTGGCCGAGCTCAAGCGCCTGAAGGCTGCCTACGGCCACCAGCGCTTCAATCTGATCGGCCACAGCCACGGCGGCTACACCATTCGCTACGTCGCCGCGGTCGCGCCCGAGCTGGTCGCTTCTGTTACCTCGGTAGGCACGCCGCATACCGGCAGCCCAGCGGCCGACGACATCGCCGCCGCGGTGGACGGCACTGGCAGCACCGCCTTCGCGGCGAAGTTCATCGATGCGTTGGCCGCGACGATCAACGCGCTGTCGGGAGGGGGCTCGCGGCCGCAGAGTTCTGAAGCCGCGATGCGCTCGTTGACCAGCGCCGGCGCTGCGGCCTTCACGAAGAAGTTCCCGCAAGGTAAGCCCAGCAGCAGCTGCGGCGAGGGCGCCCACATCGTGAACGGGGTGCGCTACTACTCGATCAGCGGCAGCGCGGTGCTGACCAATCTGCTCGATCCCGCGGACGGCCTGATGTTGCTGGCCTCGGCCAGCTTCAAGGGCAGCGACAACGACGGACTGGTCGGCCGCTGTTCTTCGCACTGGGGCCAGGTCTTGCGTGACGACTATCCCTGGAACCACGTCGACCAGGTGAACCATGCCTTCGGCCTGCGCGGCTTGTTCACGCCGGATCCGGTGGCGTTCTACCGCAGCCATGCCAACCGGCTGAAGGGCCTGGGGCTGTGAGGCTTGGGCGCGGCGCCGCGCTGGCGCTTCTGCTGACTGCAGGCGCCGGGGTCAGCTGGCTGCTGGCGCAAGCCGGCGCGCCGGAGAGCGCGGCGGGCGATGGCTCGGCCACTGTGCCCGCAGTGGCGGCCGGCCCGGCGCCGGCGGCGATGCGCTCCTTGCTCGATGCGCCGCCCGGCGGCGCTACCGCGGCCTCGCGCAGCGTCGCCGAGGTCGAGCAGAGCCTGTTCGCGCAAGGCTCGCTGCGCGGCAGCACGCTCGATGGCGACTGGGGCGTGGATGCCCAGGGGCGCTTGCAGCCCTCGCGCGCCTTGCGTCGGCGCTTCGACCAACTGCTCAGCACGCTGGGCGAGGTCGGCGTCGACGAGCTGGGCCGCTGGCTGCAGGCGCGTGCGCGTGCCGAGCTGAACGCGTCGGCTGCCGACGAGGTGATGCAGGTCTGGGCGCGTTATCTGCAGCTGCAGCGGCGCAGCTATCGCTGGGGCCTGGACGGGCGCGACAGCAATGCTTGGCAGGCCGCGCTGGCCGAGCGCCAGACGGCCCGGCGCGAGGTCCTCGGTCGTGCCTGGGCCGACGCCTTCTATGCCGATGAGGAGGAGGCCCTGCGCCGCACTCTGGCTGCGCGCGAATCGCGCAGCGACCCGCGTTACGAGGCCGGCGCCGCTACCGCGGTCGGCTTGGCCGTGCTGCCCGAGCTGGCGCACGCGCCGGCGGCTGGCGCGGATGCACAGCAGCTCTTCGAACAGCGCCGCCAGAGCCTGGGGCTGGCGGCGGCGCAGCGCCTGGCTGCCGAGGATGCCGCGCAGGCCGATTGGGATGCGCGCCTGGCCGCAGCGCGCGTTGAGCTGGCACGGCTGAGCCAGGCCACCGAGCTGTCGGCGCTGCAGCGCCAGCAGGCTGCCGAGGCCTGGATCGCCGCACACTTCAGGGCCAGTGGCGAGCAGCTGCGCGCCCGGGCGCTGCTGGGTCTCTGAAACAGGCCGTTACCAGATCTGGATCGGTTCGCCCGCCACCATGGGGTCGCCCGCCTTGCAGCCGAAGGCCTGGGCGAAGGCGGGCATATTCGACATCGGGCCCAGCACGCGGAACTTGCCTGGCGAATGCTGGCCGGTGCGCAGCTGGTTGATCAGCAGCTCGGTGCGCGACTTGTTGCGCCAGACCAGCGCATTGGAGATGAAGAAGCGCTGCTCGGGCGTGTAGCCCTCGATCTTGTCGCGCTGGCCGCTGCGCGCCAAGGCCCGCTGCAGGCCCTCGAAGGCGATCGGCATGCCGGCCATGTCCGAGATGTTCTCGCCCAGCATCTGGTAGCCGTTGATGCGCTCGCCCGGCAGCGGCTCGTAGCCGCCGTAGAGCCGAGCCACACGCTCGGCGCGCGCCTTGTAGGCGGCGGCATCTTCTGGCGTCCACCAGTCGGAGAGATTGCCCACGCTGTCGTACTGGCGGCCGCGATCATCGAAGTGGTGGGTGATCTCGTGTCCGATCACCATGCCGATGCCGCCGTAGTTGACGGCGTCGTCTGCGCGGGCATCGAAGAAGGGCGGCTGCAGGATGCCGGCCGGGAACACGATCTCGTTGAGGCCGCCGGCAAAGGCATTGACGATGTGCGGGCTGGTGAACCAGCGCGAGCGGTCCACCGGCCGGTCCAGATCGGCCAGTCGCTGGGCGCTCTGCCAGGCCGCGGCGGCCAGGCCGTTGCCGGCGTAGTCGTCGGCACGCAGGCTCAGCCCGGCATAGTCGGGCCAGCGCTCGGGCGCGCCGATCTTCAGTGCCATCGCATCCAGCTTGGCCAGCGCGCGCTGCTTGGTGGGTGCGCTCATCCAGGCCAGGCCCTCGATGCGCTCGCGCATCGCCGCCTTTATGTCGGCCACCAGCTGCAGCGAGCGCTTCTGCGCCTCGGCCGGAAAGGCCTTGGCAACGAACAGCTCGCCCAGGCCCAGGGCCACTGGCGCGCTGCCGGTGCGCCCGCCGATGGTCTGGATGACCGTCTCGATGCGCGGCTCGGGCGCCTTCAGGCCGGAGATCGTGCGGCCGTGATAGGCGAAGTGCGCGTCGGCAAACACCTTCGGCAGGCGAGCCGCGCTGGCGTCCAGGACGCGCAGGCTCAGGTAGTGGCGCCAGGTTGCCATCGGCGTGTTCTGGGCCAGCTCGGCCAGACGCTTGGCAAACTCGGGCTGGCCGACGACGAACTGTGCCACGCCGTCGGGGCGGCCGCTGTAGGCGCGCAGATAGGCCGCCCAGTCGAAGCCGGGGGCGGCCTCGGCCAGGGCTTTGGCATCAAAGCGGTTGTAGTTGGCCACTGGGTTGCGCATCTGCACTCGGCTGCGCGAGGCCTCGGCCAGGCGCGCCTCGAAGGCCATCAAGGCCTCGATATCGGCCTCGCTGGGCTTGAGGCCGGCGGCGTCCAGCAAAGCTCGGGCATAGATGCGGTAGGCCTGCTGCAGGCGGCGCGACACCTCGTCGGTCTTGCTGTAGTCATCCCGGTCGGGCAGGCCCAGGCCCGACTGCGAGAACAGCAGCGCATGGCGTCGCGTGTCCTTGGGGTCCTGGGCCACATAGGCGGCCAGCGGCGCTGCGATCTGCACGCGGTTCAAGGCGGCCAGCAGCGCCGGCAGCTCGGCCGGTTTGGTCAGCGCCTGTATCGGGTCCAGCAGCGGCTGCAGCGACTTCAGGCCGCGCGCCTCGATGGCCGCCAGATCCAGCCCACTGGCGTAGAAGGCCGCCACCAGCCTCAGGCCGGGGCTGGTCTGCAGGCTGGGCTTGCGGAGCAGTTCTGCCAGGCCCTGTTCCAGGATGGCGTCATTGGCCAGGCGCAGGTCGATGAAACTGCCGATGCGGGCACGATCGGGCGGCAGCGGCGTGGCCGCGTCCCAGCGGCTGTTCACATGCTCGTAGAAGTCACGGCAGGCGGGCACATCGGTGGCCAGGCCCTTGAGGTCCAGCGCGGCGCTGGGCAGGGCAGTGGCCAGCAGGGCGCTCAGGCAGAAAGCGGCGCGGGTCAGCGCAGTAAGGGTCCGGGCTTGTGGGCGCATGGGTGATCTCAGCTTGTGGCTTGTGCGAAAGGGAAGCTCTGCATGAAGCGGCGCGGGGCCGCGCGATCAGGCACCGCGTTGATTCGTGCAGAGCTTCCCGAGAGCTGACGCACGCTAACGCAGCGCATCCCTGCGGGCATCGGGGTCTGCCCCAGCGGCTACACTTCCAAGCACGCCATTCGCACGGCTGGCGCCCATCGCACCGCCTGTGCGCTCCTCCACGCATCCACTGCCGACGACCATGGCCGGACTCAACGCCAGCACCCCCCAGCCCACCGATATCACCGTGCACCAGCAATCGCGCGTGCTGGAGATCGCCTTCGCCGATGGCCAGCGCTTTTCGCTGCCCTTCGAGCTGATGCGGGTCTACAGCCCCTCGGCCGAAGTGATGGGCCATGGCCCGGGCCAGGAGACGCTGCAGACCGGCAAGCGCGAGGTCGGCATCGAGGCGTTGGAGCCTATTGGCCACTACGGTATCCGCCCGCAGTTCAGCGATGGCCATACCAGCGGCATCTTCTCCTGGGACTATCTGTATCAGCTGGGGCGTCGCCAGCCCGAGCTGTGGGCCGAATACGAGGCCAAGCTGGCGGCAGCCGGCGTGCACCGCGATGCGCCGATGCCCGAGAAGGCCGGCAGCGCCTGCGGCAGCCATTCCCATTGAGAGCCAGCGAGACCCCAGCGATGAGCAGCACCCACTTCGGCTTCCAGACCGTCGACGAACGCGAGAAGGCCAGCCGCGTGCGCGGCGTGTTCGACTCGGTGGCCTCGAACTACGACATCATGAATGACCTGATGTCGGCCGGCATGCACCGGGCCTGGAAGGCTTACACCGTGGCGGTGGCCAATCTGAAGCCGGGCCAGCGCGTGCTGGACATTGCCGGTGGCACCGGCGACCTGTCGCGCGCCTTCGCCCGCAAGGTCGGCGAGACCGGCATGGTGGTGCACACCGACATCAACGAGGCCATGCTGCGCCAGGGCCGCAACCGCCTGATCAACGAAGGCCTGATCCTGCCCACCGGCCTGTGCGATGCCGAGAAGCTTCCCTTCAAGAGCGAGAGTTTCGATCTGGTGAGCGTGGCCTTCGGCCTGCGCAATATGACCCACAAGGACCAGGCGCTGGCCGAGATGTGCCGCGTGCTCAAGCCCGGCGGTCGCCTGTTGGTGCTGGAGTTCTCGCAGGTGGCCGAGCCGCTGCGCAAGCCCTATGACTGGTACTCCTTCAAGGTGCTGCCCAAGCTGGGGCAAATGATCGCGGGCGACGCCGAGAGCTATCGCTATCTGGCCGAATCGATCCGCATGCATCCGCCGCAGGCCGAGCTCAAGGCCATGATGAAGGCGGCCGGCTTCGGCCATGTGGATGTGCACAACCTCAGCGCCGGCATCGTGGCCTTGCACGTGGGCATTAAATGCTAGGCACGAGCGTCTAGTCTCGCCCCGCAAGGACTGGCTTCGGGCTATGCTGAAAGCAGCAAACTAGCAGGACGCTCATGCTCCAGCCTCCCTTGCCGATCGAGGTGCTCAACAGCTTGCTGGCCGGCATTGACGCCGGTATCCAGGCGCATCTGGCCTGGAACCAGAGGCTTCTGCGCTGCGCGTTGCTGCTGGAGTCGCCGGGCGACGAGATGCTGCGCCCGCAATCGCATCTGCTGTGCCGCTTCGGTGTGTGGTTTCTGCGTGAGCGCAGCCAGCTCGACAAGGTGGATGCGCAGCTTGTGGCCGGCATCGACCGCGCCCATGCGCGCATGCACCAGGCGGTGCGCGGCCTGTGCCTGGCCAAGCTGGGCGGGCAGGCCGCCAGCGATGCCGATATGGGCGCCTACGAGCGCGAGCAGAGCGCGATGGTGGCGCGCCTGTCGGAGCTGAAGCATCTGATCGAGACGGCCACGTCGCGCATCGATCCCTTGACCGGCCTGCCGCTGCGCCATGGCTTGGAAGCGGCGTTCGAGCAGTGCCGGCGCGATGCGCGGCGCGGCGGCAATCAGCTGTTCGTCGCGATGATCGACCTTGACCATTTCAAGTCCGTCAACGACCGTTTCGGCCATCAGGCCGGCGATGTGGCCCTGCGCCATGTGGTGGACCGGCTGCGCACGGTGCTGCGCGAGAGCGACCCCTTCTTCCGCTTCGGCGGCGAAGAGTTTGTCGCGCTGTTGCGCTGCGAGAGTGAGGCGGCGGCACAGACCGTGGTCGGGCGCATGCTGGACGATTTGCGCGTGCATGCGGTCGAGGTGCAGCCCGGCCTGCCGCTGACCATCACCGCCACCATCGGCCTGGCCGAGGTGCGGGCGCAAGAGGCGCTGGATGCCGCCATCGCGCGCGCCGACCACGCCTTGCTGGAAGGCAAGCTGCATGGCCGTGACCGCGTTGTCGTGGCGCAGCTGGCACCGCAGAGCGACTGACAGCGGTCCGGCACGGCCGTGTCCGGCCGCTGACACCATCCCCCGAATGTCTCTACGCCATCTGGCGTATTCCCCAAAACGGGGCAGCTGCCGAGACTGGGTTCAGTGCGATTCATTCCTCACTGACCCTCAAACGGAGCCCCGCCATGAAACTCTTGTCCCGCCGTGCCCTGACCCTGTCCGCCGTTGCCCTGGGCGCTGCCGCCTTCGGCCTGCCCGCCGCCCAGGCGGCCGACACCATCAAGGTGGGCGTGCTGCACAGCCTGTCCGGCACCATGGCCATTTCGGAGACCGTGCTCAAGGACACAGTGCTGATGGCCATCGACGAGATCAACGCCAAGGGCGGCTTGCTGGGCAAGAAGCTGGAGCCGGTGGTGGTGGACCCCGCCTCCAACTGGCCGCTGTTCGCCGAGAAGGCCAAGCAGCTGATCTCGCAGGACAAGGTGGCCGTGGTGTTCGGCTGCTGGACCTCGGTCAGTCGCAAGTCGGTGCTGCCGGTGTTCGAGGAACTGAACTCGCTGCTGTTCTACCCGGTGCAGTACGAGGGTGAAGAGCTGTCCAAGAATGTGTTCTACACCGGCGCGGCGCCGAACCAGCAGGCGATTCCCGCGGTGGAATACCTGATGAGCAAGGACGGCGGCTCAGCCAAGCGCTTCGTGCTGCTGGGCACCGACTATGTGTACCCGCGCACCACCAACAAGATCCTGCGTGCCTTCCTGAAGTCCAAGGGCGTGGCTGATGCCGACATCATGGAGGAATACACCCCCTTCGGCCACAGCGACTACCAGGGCATCATCGCCAAGATCAAGAAGTTCGCTTCCGAGGGCAAGAAGACCGCAGTGGTGTCCACCATCAACGGTGACTCCAACGTGCCTTTCTACAAGGAGCTGGGCAATCAGGGCCTGAAGGCGACCGACGTGCCGGTGGTGGCCTTCTCGGTGGGTGAGGAAGAGCTGCGCGGCGTGGACACCAAGCCGCTGGTCGGCCACCTCGCGGCCTGGAACTACTTCATGAGCATCAAGAACCCGGCCAATGCCGAGTTCGTCAAGAAGTGGAGCGCCTACGCCAAGGCCAAGAACATCCCTGGCCACAAGGACAAGCCGCTGACCAATGACCCGATGGAGGCCACCTACATCGGCTTCAATATGTGGGCGCAGGCCGTCACCAAGGCCAAGAGTACCGACACCGACAAGGTGATCGCCGCGATGGCCGGCCAGACCTTCAAGGCACCGGGCGGCTTCACCAGCACCATGGATCCGAAGAACCACCACCTGCACAAGCCGGTGTTCATCGGCGAGGTCAAGGCCGACGGCCAGTTCAACGTGGTGTGGAAGACGCCCGGCCCGGTCAAGGCCCAGCCCTGGAGTCCCTACATCCCTGAGAACAAGGGCAAGAAGGACGAGCCGGTCGCCAAGTAAGCCCACCCGACCGACAGCTCATCCCCTTCCGACCATGACGATCCAGCGCCTGCTTGTCGCAGCGGGCGTCTGGCTGCTGCTTTGCTTGAGCAGCGGCCAGGCGCAAGCCCTGACCCACGACCAGGCCCGTGCCATTGCGGCGGGCGAGACGGATGCGCGCATTGCGGCGCTCAACGCGGCGGCGGCCGAAGGTGCGGCCGGCCTGCCGGACTTTGTGCAGGCGCTGCTGGATGACGCCGTCAAGCTGACGCCCAAGCAGGTGCTGGTGGTCGATGGCACGCAGGTCAGGGATGCCGTCAGCGGCCAGCCCGCCACCTTGCCGGAGGATGCCGAGGATGTGCTCAACAACAACCGCATGCGCGGCGCGCTGCAGGCGGCGCAGGCCGCGCTGCAGCTCTTCGCCAGCGATCTCGCGACGCGACGCGCCGCGGTGGCGGAACTCGCCAAACAGGGCCTGGACGCATCCAAGCTGCCGCTTCTGGACAAGGCCCTGGCCGGCGAGGCTGATGCCGATGTGAAAGCCCGGCTGGCGCAACTGAGAGCCGGCCTGCTGCTGACGTCGCCGGACAAGGCCAAGCGCCTGGAAGCTGCGCGCCTGCTGGCCGCCGGCAGCGAGCCGGCCATCAAGTCGCTGCTGCTGGAGCGTATCGCCGCCGAGGGCGATGTGGAGGTCAAGTCTGCGCTGTCGCAGGCCCTCTCCGCGCTGGAATCGCGCCTGGCCTGGGGCGAGCGAGCCGGCCTGATCTTCACCGGCCTGAGCCTGGGCTCCATCCTGTTGCTGGTCGCCCTGGGCCTGGCCATCACCTATGGCCTGATGGGCGTGATCAATATGGCGCACGGCGAGCTGATGATGGTTGGCGCCTATGCCACCTATGTCGTGCAGAACCTGTTCAAGGCCTATCTGCCCGGGGCCTTCGACTACTACGTGCTGCTGGCGATTCCCGCTTCCTTCATGGCCGCGGCGCTGGTGGGCGCGGTGCTGGAGCGCAGCGTGATCCGCTGGCTTTACGGCCGGCCGCTGGAAACGCTGTTGGCCACCTGGGGCATCTCGCTGGTGCTGATGCAGGCGGTGCGTTCCATGTTCGGCGCGCAGAACGTGCCGGTGGAGAACCCCGCCTGGCTGTCCGGCGGCATCCAGGTGCTTCCCAATCTGGTGCTGCCCTACAACCGCCTGGCCATCATCGTCTTCGCGATGCTGGTGCTGGCCGGTGTGGCCCTGCTGATCGCCCGGACGCGCCTGGGCCTGTTTGTGCGCGGCGTCACGCAGAACCGTCGCATGGCGTCCTGCATGGGCGTCAACACGGCGCGCATCGACACCTATGCCTTCTCGCTGGGTGCTGGCATCGCCGGCTTGGCCGGCTGCGCACTCAGCCAGGTAGGCAACGTCGGCCCGGACCTGGGTCAGAGCTATATCGTCGACAGCTTCATGGTGGTGGTGCTGGGCGGCGTGGGTCAGCTGGCCGGCACGGTCTACGCCGGGCTGGGGCTGGGCATCCTGAACAAGCTGCTGGAAGGCTGGCAGGGCGCGGTGCTGGCCAAGATCATGGTGCTGGTCTTCATCGTCGTCTTCATCCAGAAGCGGCCGCAAGGGCTGTTCGCGATGAAGGGTCGTTCCGCCGAAGCATGACGATGAGCACACCGATGATGACGAACACACCTGCCACCTCCAACGCCGCCTTGCTGCCCCAGCCGCCGCGCCTGCTCTCGCCCAAAGGCTGGACGGCCGTGCTGGCCGCGCTGATCACCGTCACCGTGCTGGCGCCGGTGCTCAATCTGCTGCTGCCCGAGGGCCACGCGCTGCACCTGAGCGACTACGCGGTGGGCCTGATCGGAAAGATCATGTGCTACGCGATCTGCGCGCTGGCCATGGATCTGATCTGGGGCTATACCGGCATCCTCTCGTTGGGTCATGGCCTGTTCTTCGCCCTGGGCGGCTATGCGATGGGCATGTACCTGATGCGCCAGATCGGCCGCGAGGGCAATTACCAAAGCGATCTTCCGGACTTCATGGTCTTCCTCGACTGGAAGACGCTGCCTTGGCACTGGAGCTTCAGCGATTCCTTCGCCTTCCAGATGCTGATGGTGCTGGCGGTGCCGGGCCTGCTGGCCCTGGTGTTCGGCTTCTTCGCCTTCCGCAGCCGCATCAAGGGCGTGTACTTCTCGATCATCACGCAGGCGCTGACTTTCGCCGCCATGCTGCTGTTCTTCCGGAACGAGACCGGCTTCGGCGGCAACAACGGCTTCACCGATTTCAAGCGCATCCTCGACGTGCCGCTGGCGCAGCCGTCCACGCGCATGGCACTGTTCGTGCTGACCGGCCTGACGCTGATCGGCTTCTTCCTGCTGGCGCGCTGGATCGTCAGCAGCAAGTTCGGCCGCGTGCTGCAGGCCATCCGCGACGCCGAGAGCCGCGTGATGTTCACTGGCTACGACCCGCTGGCCTACAAGCTGGCGATCTGGGTGCTGTCGGCTTTGATGTGCGGCGTGGCCGGCGCGCTCTATGTGCCGCAGGTGGGCATCATCAACCCAGGCGAGATGTCGACCGCGGCGTCCATCGAGATCGCGATCTGGACTGCGGTGGGCGGGCGCGCCTCGCTGATCGGCCCCATCGTCGGTGCCTTCTTCGTCAACGGCGCCAAGAGCTGGTTCACCCAGGCCTTTCCGGAATTCTGGCTGTACTTCCTGGGCGCCTTGTTCATCGCGGTGACGCTGTTCCTGCCGCAGGGACTGATCGGCCTGGCGCGCAAGCTCGGTGGCTTCAGGAAGAAGGCAGCGCAAGGAGAGCAGGCACCATGACGCCGGATCTGATGGAGCAGGGCGCCAAGGCCCGTGTCGAACATGCATCCAAGGAAGCGGCCACGCAGCAGTCGTCAGGTGACCGCGGCGCCAGCTTCGGCCGTGTGCTCAAGGCCGGCCTGCCGGACTTCGGCACCGGCGTGGCGCTGTACCTGGACGAGATCACTGTGTCCTTCGACGGCTTCCGCGCTCTGAACAAGCTCAGCCTGATGGTCGACGTGGGCGAGCTGCGCTGCATCATCGGCCCCAATGGCGCGGGCAAGACCACGATGATGGACGTGATCACCGGCAAGACCCGGCCCGACAGCGGCACCGCCAGCTTCGGCCAGAACATCGACCTCTTGCGCCTGCGCGAGAACGAGATCGCGCAGATCGGCATCGGCCGCAAGTTCCAGAAGCCCACGGTCTACGAGCAGCTCAGCGTGTTCGAGAACCTGGAGCTGGCGCTGAAGGCTGACCGTCGCGTGCGCGCCAGCCTGTTCTCGCGCCTGAGCGGCGCGCAGCTGGACCGCATCGCCGAGACCCTGCAACTCATCCACCTGCTGCCGCAGGCGCAGACCCAGGCCGGCCTGCTTTCGCATGGCCAGAAGCAGTGGCTGGAGATTGGCATGCTCTTGATGCAGGACCCGATGCTGCTGCTGCTGGACGAGCCGGTGGCCGGCATGACTGACGAGGAAACCGAGCGCACCGCAGAGCTCTTCCTGAGCCTCGAAGGCAAGCATTCCCTGGTGGTAGTGGAGCACGACATGAAGTTCGTCGACCAGCTCACGCAAGGCCGCAAGAAGGTCACCGTGCTGCATGAAGGTTCAGTGCTGGCCGAGGGCCTGCTGTCCGAGGTGCAGGCCAACGAGAAGGTGGTGGAGGTGTACCTTGGGCGTTGATGTGCTTCGGTGCTGCGTGGTGGGTTCGGGCGCTGGTCGAGCGCCAGCGGGCACCCGTCGGCCTGCATGTCCTCCGAGCCTTCGGCTCTCCCCCTTTGCTGCCGGCCGACGTGCACCCACTGCCACTCGCCCGGCAGCGCGGACTGCGAAGAGCCTGGAGCGCAGGGCTCGGTGGGTGTGCGCCGAGGGCGGCAGGTGTCCGGCATACGCGGGTAAAGGGCGAAGGCCGCAGGCTGGGGGGAGCGAGCTCGGACACAAACTGTCCGGTGGACTGTTTGTGCCTAGCAAGCGCCAGGGCGTCCTCGCCCTGGCACAGAGTCAGGCGGATGCCTGCCTCCCTTGGCGCGCTCCGGCTTTGGCAGTAGTTGAAGCAGGATTCACACAATGCTGAAGGTCGACAACATCCACCAGTACTACGGCGGCAGCCATATCCTGCGCGGCCTGAGCTTCGAGGCGCAGCAGGGCGAGATCAGCGTGATTCTGGGCCGCAATGGCGTGGGCAAAAGCACCTTGCTGAAGAGCCTGATGGGTGTGGTGCCGATCAAGAGTGGCAGCGTCAACTTCGACGGCGCCGAGATCGGCCGCGAAACGCCTTACGAGCGCGTGCGCCGCGGCATCGGCTATGTGCCGCAGGGGCGCGAGATCTTCGGCCGGCTCACGGTGGAGGACAACCTGCGCATGGGCCTGGCCTACAAGAGCGGCAGCACGCCGATCCCGCCGCAGCTGTTCGAGCTGTTTCCGGTGCTCAAGCAGATGCTGCACCGGCGCGGTGGCGACCTCTCGGGTGGCCAGCAGCAGCAGCTGGCCATCGCGCGGGCGCTGGCGGCCGGGCCTTCGCTGCTGATCCTGGACGAACCCACCGAAGGCATACAGCCCAGCATCATCAAGGACATCGGCCGCGTGCTGCGCCAGCTGGCCGACGAGGGCCTGGAGATCGTCGGCCCGGATGGAGGCAAGAAGCAGCGCATGGCCGTGATCCTGGTCGAGCAGTACTACGACTTCGCCGAGGAGCTGGCCGACCAGTATCTGGTGATGGAGCGCGGTGAGTTCATTGCGCGTGGCCGCGGCGACGAGATGCAGGCCAAGGGCATACGCCAGCTTGTGTCCATCTAGGCTTGGTATCGTGCGGGCTGTCTTTCAGCCGCCAGCCCGCACGCCGCCATGCACGATCACCAAGGCCATGACCACGGCCACCACCACCACCACCACCCTGCGCCGGCCAACTTCGACCGCGCCTTCGCCATCGGCATCGCACTGAACCTGGGCTTCGTCTGCGTCGAGGCCTACTACGGCTGGAAGATCGACTCACTGGCGCTTCTGGCGGATGCCGGCCACAACCTTAGCGATGTGGCCGGCCTGGTGCTGGCCTGGGGTGGGGTGTTGGCAGGGCGGCTGCGGCCGGACGCGCGCCACACCTATGGCTGGAAGCGCGCCTCGATCCTGGCGGCCTTCATCAACGCGCTGCTGCTGCTGGTGGCCATGGGTTCGCTGGGCTGGGAGGCGGTGCAGCGCCTGCAGTCGCCGCAGGCCGTCGAGGGCTGGACCATGATGGCTGTGGCCGGCGTGGGCATCGTCATCAACACTGCTACCGCCTTGCTGTTCATGCGCGGCGGCGAGCATGACCTGAATATCCGCGGTGCTTTCTTGCACATGGCCGCTGATGCGCTGGTCTCGGCCGGCGTGGTGCTGGCCGGGGCGCTGGTGCTGTGGCAGGGCTGGGCCTGGATCGACCCGGTGCTGAGCCTCGTTATCGCGCTCGTCATCGTTGTCGGCACCTGGCATCTGTTCCGCCAGTCGCTGCATCTGCTGTTCGACGGCGTGCCCGACAAGCTCGACCTGGTGGAGGTGCGGTCACTGCTGGAGCGGCTGCCGGGCGTCGAGCGTGTGCACGATCTGCATGTCTGGGCCATGAGCAGCACCGAGACTGCGCTTACCGCACATCTGGTGATGCCGGCCGGCGGCGCGGACGACGCCTTCCTGCGCGAGGCCAGCGCGCAGCTCGATGCCCGCTTTCACATCGGCCATGTCACCTTGCAGGCGGTACGCGTGCCCTTCATGCAGCCTTGCTTCGAGCCGCACCGGCTGAGACACGCGGACGAGTCGTCGGCGCATGTGCATGGATGAGGCCGCCGGCCGAGGCATAAAAAAGCCCCAGGCCAGGGGCCTGGGGCATCAAAGGCGCTGCTGACGCCGCCCGGGACGCTGTGCACCTGCTGGGCAGGCGCGGCATGGGGCTGCGGCGTGGTGATGTTGAGCGCGTGCGGTGCGGGCGCTGGCGTGCTGCTGGATGTCGGCGGCACGCGGCCTGGGCACTCAGAAAGCCGGGATGGCGGTGACTCCGCTCAGAACTCGCTCCAGTCGCCGTCAGCAGCGGGTGCTGCCGGTTTGCTGGTGGCGCGCGGCGCCGGGGCTGGAGATGGCGATGGGGGGCTGCTGCGCGGCGCTGCCGGGCTGCCGCTGGCGCCAGGCGTCGGCTTGCTGCTGCTGGCCGAGACCGGCTTGGCATGTTTCGCCGGGGCGGCCTTGGGCGTGATGTTGGCGGCGGGCTTGTGCGCTGGCTTGTGGCTCGGCGCCGCCGGTGCCGCCTTGCTGAAACCCTGCTGCTGGGCGGCCAGCTTGAAGCTCGCCACGGCCTGCAGCAGGCGGGAGGCCTGAGCCTTCAGGCTCTCGCTGGCGGCGGCACTTTCTTCCACCAGCGCCGCATTCTGCTGCGTGGCGCGGTCAAGCTGGGTGACGGCTTCGCCGACCTGGGCGATGCCGGCGCTCTGCTCGACGCTGGCGCTGCTGATCTCGCCGACGATGTCGGCCACGCGCTGCACCGAGCTGACGATGTCCTGCATGGTCTGGCCGGCACGGTCCACCAGCTGCGTGCCGCTCTGCACACGCTCGACCGAAGCGCTGATCAGGCTCTTGATTTCCTTGGCGGCATCGGCGCTGCGCTGGGCCAGGCTGCGCACCTCGCTGGCCACCACCGCGAAGCCACGGCCCTGCTCACCGGCGCGGGCGGCTTCCACCGCGGCGTTCAGCGCCAGGATATTGGTCTGGAAGGCGATGCCGTCGATCACGGTGATGATGTCGGCGATGCGCTTGGAGCTGTCCTCGATGCCGCGCATCGTGCTCACCACCTCGCCCACCACCTGGCCGCCGTTGCGCGCCACCTCGCTGGCACTCTGCGCCAGCTGGTTGGCGGTCTGCGCGCTGTCGGCGTTCTGGCGTACGGTGGCGCTGAGTTGTTCCATCGTCGCCGAGGTTTCCTCCAGCGACGAGGCCTGGTCTTCTGTGCGGGCCGACAGGTCGGCATTGCCCTGCGCAATCTCGGCGCTGGCGGTGGCCACCGATTCGGAGCCCTCGCGCACATTGCCGACCGTGGCGATCAGGCTCTGCTGCATGCGCTGCATCGCCGCCAGCAGCTGCGCGGTTTCATCCTTGCCGCGCACCTCGATGCGCTGGCTCAGATCTCCATCCGCCACGCGGTCGGCCGCGTTGACGGCCTCGGCCAGCGGACGAGTGATGGCACGCATCAGTGCGATGGCCAGGGCGATACCCACGCCGGCCGCCGCGAGCGTCACCAGCAGCAGCCATAGGGAGGCCGACTTGAAGATGGATTCGCCATGGGCCGCCGATTCGTCGGCGCCGTCGGCCTGGAACTTCACCATCGCGTCGATGTTCTTGCTGAGATCCAGATAGGTCTGGCGGGCCACGCCGCCGACGATCTCCTGGGCGCCGAAGGAGTTGCCCTCGCGCTGGGTCAGGATGGCACGCTGGGTATGGCCCTGATACGCCTGCCACTTGGCTTTGAAGGCTTCAAAGTCCTTGCGCTCCTGCTCGTCGACGATCAGCTTCTCGTAAGCGGCCGCATTCGTCTGCATGCCGGCTAGCGCAGCCTTCATATTGTCTTCGCCGATCTTGGCCTGCTCGGGCGACATATTGGACATGGCCTGCAGCACGCCGATGCGGTAGTCCGACGCGTTGACCTCGATGGAGTAGGCCAGGCGCGTGGCCGGCAGCCAGTTGCCGCTGATCTCGCGCGACTCCTCATGGATGATCAGCATGCGCGAGTAGGCAAAGATCGCCAGACCCGCCAGCAGCAGCACCATGAGGGCAAAGGCGAGCGCCAGCTTGGCGCCGATGCGTAGATTCTGGAACGACTGCATATGCTCTCCTGGCAGAGGACGGCCTCGCGCTCGGGAGTGCGCCGCAGACCGTAACAGGGATGCATCATCCCCGTGCCGGCCCATCCCGAAGCCCTGATGAAGGGCCTCGGGAGCAGCCAATTTGTCCTCAGCGCCGGAGCGCTGTGCGGCGGTGCCGCCTGAGGGCGCTCAGCGCAGCGTCATCCCGACGCTGTGGGCGATGAAGGCCAGCATGTCCGAGCGCTCTTCGATGATCTTGGAGGTCGGCTTGCCGGCGCCATGACCGGCCTGGGTTTCGATGCGAATCAGCTTCGGCGCCGGGCCGGTGTCGGCCGCCTGCAGCGCCGCGGTGTACTTGAAGCTGTGCGCCGGCACCACGCGGTCGTCATGGTCGGCTGTGGTCACCAGTATTGCCGGATAGCTGGCACCGGTGCGGATGGTGTGCAGGGGCGAGTAGGCCCGCAGCGCGCCGAACTGCTGCGCATCGTCCGCCGAGCCGTAGTCGCTGACCCAGGCCCAGCCGATTGTGAACTTGTGGAAGCGCAGCATGTCCATCACGCCGACCGCCGGCACGGCCGCGCCGAACAGCTCGGGGCGCTGGTTCACCACCGCGCCGACCAGCAGGCCGCCGTTGGAGCCGCCGTTGATGGCCAGCTTGGACGGCTGCGTGTACTTGTTGGCGATCAGCCATTCGGCTGCGGCGATGAAGTCGTCAAAGACGTTCTGCTTCTTCAGCTTGGTGCCGGCTTCGTGCCAGGCCGCGCCATACTCGCCGCCGCCACGCAGCGAGGCCAGCACATAGACGCCGCCCATGCGCATCCAGGTGGCTGCGGTCACGCCATAGCTGGGCGTCTGTGGCACATTGAAGCCGCCGTAGCCATACAGCAGCGTCGGGTGGCTGCCGTCGAGCTTCAGCCCCTTGCGGTGCGCGATGAAGACCGGCACGCGGGTGCCATCGCGGCTGGTGACGAAATGGCGCTCGGTGACGAACTCGTCACTCGGGAAGGCGGTGCTGGGCTTCTTGAACAGGCTGGCCTGGCCGCTGGCGGGCTCCAGGCGGTAGATCTCGCCGGGCGAGTTCAGGCTGGCGTAGCTGAAGAAGGTTTCGCTGTCGCGCCAGCGTCCGCCGAAGCCGCGCGCGGTGCCCACGCCGGGCAGCGCCACCTCGCCCAGATCCTTGCCTGCCGGGTCGAACACCCGCACCACGGTCGAAGCATGGCGCAGGTACTGCAGCAGGAAGCGGCCGGCCACACCGCTGGCGGCGGTCATCGCATCGGCGCCTTCCGGCACCACGGTGCGCCACTGCGCCGGCGCCGGCCGGGCCAGGTCCACCGCCACCAGACGGCCGCGCGGCGCGTCCTTGTTTGTGCGCAAGTAGAGCGTGTTGTCGGCTAGCGTGACGGGCACGTACTCGGCGTCGAAGTCCATCGTCAGCGGCACGGGCGTGCCGCCGGCATAGGCGCCTTTTTGCAGCGGCAGCAGCATCAGGCCGTTGCGCCGGCCCGAGCCGCGCCAGACGTTGATCAGCACGGCCGAGCCGTCATCGGCCACCTGCGCGCCGAAGCCCCATTGCTTCTCGGCCTTGTTCTCCATCACCAGCAGGTCCTCGGACTGCGGCGTGCCCAGGCGGTGGTAGTAGAGCTTTTGGAAGAAGTTGGCGCCGGTCAGCGCCTGGCCTTCTTTTGGCGCGTCATAGCGCGCGTAGAAGAAGCCTTTGGAATCGGGCGTCCAGGCGGCGCGCGAGAACTTCACCCATTCGATCCGGTCGGGCAAGTCCTGGCCGGTGGCCAGGTCGCGCACCTGCCAGCGCTGCCAGTCCGAGCCGCCCATCGCCACGCCATAGGCCAGCAGCTTGCCGTCAGGCGAGGGCACGGTGCCGGTCAGCGCCACGGTGCCGTCCTTGGACAGGGTGTTGGGGTCCAGCGCCACTGTCGGGGTGGCCGTCAGCGATGTGGCGGTGTAGACCACGTCCTGCTGCTGCAGGCCGTCGTTGCGGGTCCAGAAGTAGCGGCCGCCTTCCTTAAAGGGCACGCCGAACTTCTCGAAGTTGAACAGCTCGGTGTAGAGCTTGCGCACCGGCGCGCGCTGCGGCATCGCGGCCAGGAAGCGCTCTGTGACTGCGTTCTGCGCCTGCACCCAGGCCTTGGTGTCGGCGCTGTTGTCGTCCTCCAGCCAGCGGTAGGGGTCGGCAATGCGCTGGCCGTGGTGACTGTCCACCTGTTCGACCTTGCGGGTCTGCGGGTAGCTCAAGGCTTGCGAATGGCTGGCGGTGGCCAGCAGGGCGAACGTGCCGGCGAGGACGGCGGGCACGGTGCGGGTCAGCAGCTTCATGCTTTGGAGTTCCTTGCCGGCCGATGGGCTGGCGCGGGCAGCAGTATCAGCCAAAAGCAGCGAGGGCTGCGGCCGCTTGGCCTATTTGCCCGCCGGCTGCAAGCCATGGTGCGCCAGCCTTGTCTGTCAGTTGCGCTGATCGCGCAGGCCAGTCAGAACCGTCGGGAGGCGATCCAGCATGGGCTTGGGCAGCGCCAGCGAGATCAAGGCGCACCGGAGGTGGCTGTTGGGTGGCTGCCTGGCGATGTGCAGGCTGGCGGCCATCTCCGGCAGCTGCTGCTGCCACCAGGGCGGACCACTTGCCGAGAGAAAGGACACATCGACGCGGCCGGGCAGCAGCTTGGACGCTCAAACGGACAGCAACGACTTCGCTTTAGCGGATGCGCCGCGCGATGGCGAGGTCCGCCATGTCGGCAGCACCGGCGCTGAACTGGGCTCACTGGACAAGGCGCCGCGCCGTCTGCTCAGCCTCGGCAAGCCCCTCCGGCTGCGTGAGCTGGCGCCACATCCGCGCGCAGGGCTGGCACTGCGAGGTGGTCGCGCCCTCGTCGATCGCCCGGCCCAGCAGCGACCGAGTAAAGACAGATCGGCGCGATGGCTTGCAGCTGGCTAGGCAGGCTCGCTCGGGCGAGCCTGCCGTGGTAAGCGTCCCCGCCGAGGTGGACGAGGCGGTGCATGATCTTGTGTGCGCACGAGGAAACACTTTGCGCGAGCAGCGTAATGGGCACTATCGCCTGAAGGCCCTGCTGCTGCAAGCCGCATGCGGCCTCAGCGCCTAGACCTAAGGCGCCCTGCGACGAACACGTGGCTTGAGGTGCCCAACGCTCGCACATCAACAGGAGCAACGGGCGCGCATCCACTTCGGGAGGCACTTAACGGGCTCTGTCACGTTCCTCCAGAATTCATCAGCAGCGCTGGGGCTGAGGTCTTTCCGCTGGACAGGGGCGGCTATATGTCACCGCTCAGGCCCTCGAGGATCCGTTCACAACGGCGCGACAGGCACGCAGATCTGGCACGTGAAATCGCCCGTTTCTTCGTCGTACGTCGCGTCCGGTGGGTACAACTCAAAACACGGCCTCCCGTCGAGTTGCAGGCCGCTGGTGGGAAGCCAGTCGCGCAGCAGCCTGGACCAAGCCATGCCAATCTCGCTTGCGGGGCCCGAGTAGTCAACAACAGCGTACATGCCGCCGGGTAAGGTTGCCCGCAACGCGTTGCCGCTGAGTAGTGACTTCTCTGCTACTTCGATGCAGGCGTCGTACCGGCACTTCGCTGGTGAAGTGATGCTCGGATCATCGTGGCTGATGCCGTAGCGGGAAGCCCCCAGGAGAGAGTTGGCGACCATCCATGGGTAGACGGTCTCCTGCCAGAACTGGCCTACTGTGTCACCGTAGGGCCCTAGATGGCGGAGGTAGGCAATGTGGACGGGCTTTAAGGTTTTGAGACTAACTTGCATGGCTTGCTCCGAGTCAGGTTGAATGGAGTCGCCATGGTGCTGCGAGTGGTTGAAACCGCCCTGATTTCCATTGCCTTTCGCCTGACCAAGATTGCTATGTTCGGCTTGTCTGGGCGCGCATCGTCGCCAAGCAGACGGCGCAGAACCGAAATGGGCCCGGAAGGCCCTGCTGAACGCCTCGGCTGAACCAAACCCAACCGATAGGGCGACGTCAAGGACGCTCAAGGCCGGCTGAGCAGCTAGCCGTGCCGCACCAATTTCCACACGCCGCCGCCGCAAAAACTCCCCCAGCCGCTCTCCCGTCCACGCGGCGAAAAGCCTATGGAAGTGGTACGGAGAGAACGCTGCCACCGCAGCGAGCGCATTGAGGTCAAGCTCGTTTGCGATGTTGTTGTCGATGTGCTGAAGTACGCGATGCATTCGCGCGTCATAGACAGCTCGACTGGAGCGGTGGGTCATTTTGACGTCTAGCGGTGAAGCTTCAATAGGTTGGATCAGTTGTTCATCCGGACTGGGTTCGAGCGACTGGACGCCGCCAAACACACCGCCCACTGCAGCGCCAGCACCGGATCAACAGCCATAAGCATGCCCGACTTGCGCGCGCCCGCTGCATCGAGAGGGCCAAGCAGATCATCAGAGGCGGGCTCAGCGCCCCTGAAGCCGCCGCTGCGCGGGTCGGGGAGTTTTTCTGGCCGGCGGTGGGGCCTTCCATCGACGAGGACGCCAGCCTGGCCTGCTCGGCCATGCATCCGGACGAGACGAAGGCGCAAACGCCTATGCCCCTGAGGAACTTCGTGGCGTCTGGCGCAAGGATGGGGCCAGCGTGCAGCGGCTGCTTACCGACAACGGCTCAGCCATCCGCACACAGAAGTTCCGTCAGGCCAGCCAGGAACTTGGCACAGCGCACTCAGCCTTGGCGCAGTGAAAGCATCGCCACAGTTGCCAGCGTTCGCCCAGCGGCATCGGTGGCTTGCCGCCCGCCTCCAGACTCAGCTCGTCAAGCAAAAAAGCGCTTGCTAGCGGTTCTGTCAGGTGCGCCAGATGCGCGGCGCGCAGGGCGCCAGTTGCCAGGCCAGCTGGCGCCAGGCGGCCCAGACTTCAGTGAGCAAGCCCATCACCGGCTCCACCCGCGCGCCCAGCACCCGCAGCACGACGATGCCGGGCTCGGGTGCGGTGCTGCCAGATGTGGCGGCCAGCGCGTGGCGGCTGCTGATGTCGCGAGCGGATTCCAGCAAGGCCTCGCGCCTCGCACCGAGCATCGCTTGGCCGGCGGCGAACCACAGGCTGCCCATCACGCTGTGGCCGGCCAGGCCCAGTGGTGAGTGCAGCAGCGCTAGATCGTCGGCGGCGATGCGCCCGCGCTCCAGCCAGCGGCCGGGCAGTTCCAGGTGTTGGGTGTAGTGGCCGCGCTCGAAGGGCCGCTCGGCGGCAGGCAGGCCCAGGGCCAGCAGGTCCCAGCCCATCATCTCTGCGCCGGGGGCGAGGTCAAATCGCAGCTGGTTCTCGCCCAACGCACCGTCATAGATCAGGGTTTCCAGCGGCAGCCATTCCAGCCGCGTGCCAGCTTCCAGCCTTGCCACCAGGCTCTGGCAGGCGGTCTCGCCGGCACTGCGGTAGAAGCGCGCGGCGCTCGGGGTGGTGATCAGCGCATGGCTGCCCTGGGCCAAGTTGATGGCGATGTCGAGCCGGTCGCCGCCCACCATGCCGCCGGGCGGATGCACCAGCACATGGTGGCAGACGCCAGGCCCTTCGGGATACAGGCGCTGCAGCACCCGCAAGGGACCGTCATGCAGATCCAGCGCAATGCAGCGGCCGGTGTCATCGCGGCGGTAGTCGAGTTTCAGATGTCCGTGCCAGCTCATGGGCGCAGGGTAGCAAACAGGCGGGGCGAGACAAGACGGGCCGGCGGGTGCCTGGGGGAGGCACCGGCCGGCCCGGAAGGTTGCAGGTTCAGCCACGACGCCTTATGGCAGCGTGGCGTGGACCTTTAGAAACGATGGCGGATGCCGGCGCCGTAGCTGACGCCGCTGCTCAGGCCCGTCAGCTTGTCGCTCATATAGGCGGCGTAGACGTCGGTGCGCTTGGACAGGAAATAGTCATAGCCGACCGTGAAGGTCTTGCGGTCGGCGCCGGCCGAGGCCGAGATGCGGCCGTACTGCGCCAGCAGCTTGCCGCCGCCCATCGGCACGGCCACGCCCACATTGGTGAGCTTGTAGTCGCGCTTGGTGGTGCTGTTTTCGACATCGCTGTACTGGCCGAACAGCTTAGCGGCGCCGAAGTCGTAGGACGCAGCCAGCTGCATCGTTTCGGTGTCGTCCACCGTCGCGCCCTTGGCCACCTTCTGATACACGGCCGAGGCCGCGAAGGCTCCGGCGCCGTAGCCTGCATTGGCGCCCCAGTTGCGGCCGCCTGCGCCTTCACCGGCAGCGGCGATCACGCCGGCGCTGAAGCCGCCGATCTTCGGTGCGATGTAGTGCACCGAGTCGCTCCAGCCGGTGTCGCCGGTGGCAGTGCCGCTGGTGAAGGTGTGGCGGATGGCCGGCGAGAAGCCGAAGGAGTCGCCGAAGGCATTGAAGGACAGCGTGCTGACGAACAGCGGCGTGGTGTTGCGGCCCATCTTGAGCGTGCCCAGCTCCTTGCTGCTCAGCGCGACGAAGGCGCTGCGTGCCCACATCGCGTCGCCGTTGAAGCGGCCGGCAGTGCCGCCGTCGGCGAGCAGGAAGCTCTCCATTGCGAAGCTGGCCGTCATGCCGCCGCCCAGGTCTTCACGGCCGGAAAAGCCGATGAAGCTGGTCGTCATGCTGCCGCTCTCGGTCTTCTTGATCGCCTTCCCACCTGGGGCCTTGAACGAGCCGACGCTCAGGTCCATCAGGCCATAGAGCGAGACGCTGGACTGTGCCTGCGCGGCTGCGCCAAGCAGGGCCAGCACGGCGGCCGCAACGATCTTGTTGGAGGTCTTCATCGGAGAGATTCCTTGTTTATGGTTGGAAGTGAGAGCAGGGAAATTGGGAAACGTGGCGTGGACTCAGTGGTTCTCACCACCGCGGTGCGCCCAGCCGGTCAGGCGGCGCTCCATCAACGCGAACAGCTCGTACATCAGCATCGCCATCGCGCCGACCACCACCAGGCCGGCGAAGGCCAGGCCCATCTGCATCGAGGCGCCGGCGGAGATCAGCAGATAGCCGATGCCTTCGTTCGATGCGGTCATCTCGGACACGGTGGTGCCGACGAAGGCCAGCGTGATCGCCACCTTCAGCGCGGCGAAGAAGTAGGGCATGGAGCGCGGCAGGCCGATCTTCATCAGCACGTCCCAGCGCCTGGCGCCCAGCACCCGCAGCACGTCCTCCAGCTCGGGCTCCAGCGTGGCCAGGCCAGTGGCGATATTGACCATGATGGGGAAGAAGCTGATCAGAAAGGCCGTCAGGATGGCCGGCCCGACGCCGATGCCGAACCACACCACCAGGATGGGCACGAAGGCCGCCTTGGGCAGCGCATTGAAGCCGGTCATCAGCGGGTACATCGCCTTGTAGGCCAGTTGCGAGCTGCCCATCAGGAAGCCCAGCAGCACGCCCACCACGATGGCGATGCCGAAGCCCGCCACCGTGACCCAGAAGGTGCGCCAGGCGTGGCCGAGGATGGTGGTGTGATGCTCGGCCACCGCCTGTGCGATCGCCCAGGGGCTGGGGAAGATGAACTCCGAGACCTGCAGCGCGCTGCACAACACCTGCCACAGCAGCACGATGGCCAGCAGCAGCAGCCAGGCGGCATAGCGCTGGAACAGCAGCTGGGGCTTCTTTCGACTCGTGCCGTTCATTGCGCCACCTCCGCGCCGCTTTTCCTGAGTGCGCCGATATGGCCGCGCAGCTCGTGCACGATGGCAGTGAACTCGGGCGTGTAGGTCAGCTCCAGATCGCGCGGTCGCGGCAACTCGATCTCGCGCTTGTGCAGCAGGCGTCCGGGGCTCTTGCTCATCACGTAGACGGTGTCGGCCAGGAACACGCTTTCGCGCAGGTCATGCGTCACCAGGATCACATTGAAGCCCTTCTCAGCCTGCAGGTCGCGCAGCGCGCACCACAGCTCCTCGCGCGTGAAGGCGTCCAGCGCGCCGAAGGGCTCGTCCAGCAGCAGCAGCTGCGGCTCGTGGATCAGTGCGCGGCAGATGCTGGCGCGCTGCTGCATGCCGCCCGAGAGCTGCCAGGGGAACTTGTCCTCGTAGCCGGCCAGGCCGACGCTGGCCAGCAGCGCGCGGGCCCGTTCGGTGTATTCGGCTTTCTTCGCGCGCAGCTGGCTGCGGTGCGGCTCGACGATCTCCAGCGGCAGCATCACGTTCTGCAAGGTGGTGCGCCAGGGCAGCAGCGAAGCCGCCTGGAAAGCCATGCCGCTGATCTTCAGCGGACCGGTGACGGGCTGGCCGTCGACGAAGATCTCGCCGCGGCTGGGCTTCTTCAAGCCGGTGGCCAGCTTCATGAAGGTGGACTTGCCACAGCCGGAAGGGCCGACGATGGCGACGAACTCGCCGCGCTTGAGCGTCAGCGAGATGTCCTCGACGGCAAACTTTCCTTCAGCCCACAGCTGCTCGTTGTAAGCGAGCCAGACCCTTCGGAAATCGACAAAAGCGGGGTCGGCCGTCATCACTTTTTCTTCAGCGGCGGCAGCACATCGAGCTCGGCCTTGCTCGGCAGGAAGCTTCCGTTCCACACCGCTTCGGGCACCACACGGGTCTTGGTGGCATAGGTGTCGGAGACCTGGCTGGCCATCAGCGCCAGGCGCGGCGCCAGCACCTGGCCGAAGCCTTCGGCGCGGGCGTCAGGGCTGGCGACGACGGCGTCGATGGCCAGGCGCAGTCGGCGCTTCTCCAGAGCCTCATTGATGATGCCGTCACGCTGCTTGACGAAGGCGATCGAGGCATCCGGATCGGCCATCACCTCCTTGGCGCCCTGGGCGAAGGCCTTCAGGAAGGCCTTGATCAGCTCGGGCTTTTCCTTGATCAGCTTGGGGCTGGCGATGATGGCGTTGCCATACAGCTTCACGCCGTAGGCGGGGTAGGGGAAGATGGTCACGTCTTCGGCCTTGATGCCGCGCGCTTCCAGGTTCAGCAGCGAGGTGAAGGAAAAACCGGTGATGGCGTCCACGTCGCCGCGCACCAGCATTGTTTCGCGCAGCGGCGGGTCCATGCTGACCCAGCTGACACCCTCGATCTTGTTGGCCTTGGCGAAGATCGGGAAGCCCTTGCGGCCTGCATCGAACACCGGCGCGCCCAGCTTCTTGCCGGCAAGTTGGCCGACCGTGCTGATGCCGCTCTTCTTGAGGGTTAGCACCGCAGCCGGCGTGTTGTTGTAGACCATCATCACCGCGACTGGCTTGTTCGGCGCGTCGGGGTTGTTGGCGTGGAACTCCATCAGCGCCGCCAGGTCGGCAAAGCCCATGTCGTAGGAACCCGAGGCCACGCGGGTGACGGCGCCGCCCGAGCCATTGCCGGCATCCAGCTGCACATCGAGGCCGGCGGCCTTGAAGGTGCCTTTGGCGATCGGCTGCAGGAACAGCGCCGACGGCCCCTCGAAACGCCAGTCGAGCTGGAACTTGATCGGCGTCTGCGCCAGGCTCAGCGAGCCCAACAGGCTCAAGGTGGTGCCGAGTGCGGCGGCGCGAAGCAAGTGGCGGCGG
Organism: Methylibium sp.; assembly: GCA_013824165.1. Taxonomy (GTDB): domain Bacteria; phylum Pseudomonadota; class Gammaproteobacteria; order Burkholderiales; family Burkholderiaceae_C; genus JACDQM01. Next base: position 42,078 of record PNNH01000015.1, read on the forward strand.
GCGGGGCGGGCGGTCATGGAGTCTCCGGTCATGGAATGGGGTTGAAGCAGGGATTGCAAGCTCCGTGCCACTGCGCTCCTCGCGTACGTGCGGGCGTGCGCGTGCCCTCGCGCACGCGGACGTGCGAAAACGCCGGGCCGTGGCACCACTCTGGGGCGGGTCAGCCACCCATGCCCCACGGCGGTGTGCGGGCACATCCCTTGGACGTAGCTTGCGGAAGTGAGGCCGCGGCGCTCCACTCGGCTACGGCCACCACCATCACCGAGGAGACCTCATGGAGACTGCGACACCGAATCGCCTGGACCGCGCGGCCAAGCTGCTGTCGCTGCTGACCGACACCTGCCGCTTTCTTGTGCTGCTGGCGCTGACTGCGTTTGCGCTCACCGCGATGGCCTCGCCCGACTGGGCGCGCAAGCGGCTGGCTGATCTGGGTCTCAGCGTCAAGGAAGTCAATGCTTTCGGCGTGCGGCTGGTGGCCAACGAGGCCTTCGATGTCGCAGCCAATCTGGCCGAGGCGCGCGCCACGCTCGATCAGCTGAAGGCGCAGCCCGGCATCGCGGTGGACGCGTCTGCGCTGAAGAAGGTCAGTGATCGGATCGAGCAGGCGAGTGCGTCGCTGGGGCGGCAGGACCAGGCCATCAAGGACGTGCGGCAACAGGCTGGCATCGTGCCGCCGCCCTTGCCGGAAACCGGCTGGGTCTATGTCGGCCGCTTGGCCGAGGATCGCAGTTGGCTGCCGGGTTGGAGTATCGATGCGACGCGCACTCGCCTCGACGGCGCGCAGGTGCGTCAGCTCGGTCTTAAAGCCGATGCCGTGGTGCTGGGCAACGGTAACGAGTGCACGCAGCTCAAGCTGGAGGAGCTGCAGCCGCCAACAGCGCAGGACCTGCAGGCGCCGCAGATCCTGCTCGATGGCGAGGCGCGGCCGCTGCTAGACGTGATCGCGACGGCGTCCTGCCCTTCCAAGGGCAAAGGCCAGTGGCTGTACGCCAAGATCCGCATCGCCCGCGAGTCCGTTAAGTTCGTCAAATACCAGGACCTGATCAGGCGCTGAGCAGGTCGGCCAGCGTGCGCGCCACCACCTGGGTGGCACGTCGCAAGTCTTCTAGCACCAGGTGCTCGTCAGCCCGCTTGGCATGGCTCTCCAGCACGGTGCGCGGGCCGGCGCCGTAGATGGCCGCCGGGATGCCGTGTTCACCGTACAGGCGAACATCGGTGTACAGCGGCGTGCCCGAGGTCGGGATGGCTTCGCCGAACACGGCGCTGGCATGCGTTTGCAGCGCATCGACCAGCGCCTGGTTGCCTGCTAGCGGCTTTAGTGCGCGCGCCAGAAGCAGGCGCTTGATCTCGACCGTGATGCCTGGATAGCTGGCTGCGGCCTGGGCAATTACCTCGCGGATGCGTGCCTCCACTACCGCCGGATCCTCCTCGGGGATCATGCGGCGGTCCAGCTTGAACACCACCTTGCCGGGCACGACATTGGTGTTGGTGCCGCCTTCGATGCGGCCGACGTTCAGGTAGGGGTGGGTGATGCCCTCGACCTGCGAGCTGACTTTTCGGTACTCGGCGTTCTGCGCGTAGAGCGCGTTCAGGATCGCGACCGCACCCTGCAGCGCGTCGACGCCGGTATCGGGAATGGCGGCGTGGGCCATCTTGCCGTGCACCGTGACTTCCATCTGCAGGCAGCCGTTGTGCGCGGTTACCACCTGGTAGCTGAAGCCGGCGGCCAGCAGCAGGTCGGGCTTGGTCAGGCCCTTCTTCAGCAGCCAGCCCGGGCCGAGTTCGCCACCGAATTCCTCGTCGTAGGTGAAGTGCAGCTCGACACCGCCGCGCAGCTGAATGCCCAGCGACTCCAACGCACGCAAGGCAAAGGTGTAGCTGGCGAAATCGCTCTTGCTGACCGCAGCGGCGCGGCCGTAGAGTTTGCCGTCGACGATCTCGCCGCTGTAGGGGCCATGGGTCCAGCCCTCGCCTGGCGGCACCACGTCGCCGTGGGCATTGAGCGCAATCACCGTGCCACCGTCGGCGAACTGGCGGCGCACGATCAGGTTGGTGATGGACTCCAGCCCATAGGCCTTGACCTCGTCATCGGGAACGGCATGCGCCTCGGCGGCATAGCCCATGGCCAAAAGCAGCTCGGCGGTGCGACGTGCATGCGGTGCGTTATTGCCCGGCGGCGTGTCTGTCGGAACCTGCACAAGCGCCTGCAGGAATCGAATTTCCTCGTCGAAGTGCGCGTCGATCCAGGCGTCCAGCTGCTCGTACACGGTCTGACTCATTTGAATTCCTCGGCCAGGTGCTCGAGCAGGCTTTGGAATGCCTGCACGCAGAGCTGGGCGTCGTCGTTGCTGATCGATTCCAGCGGGTTGTGGCTGATGCCGCCGTTGAAGCCGCGCAGGAACAGCATGGCCTGCGGCAGGATCTTGTGCAGCATCATCGCGTCGTGGCCGGCACCCGAAGGCATGCGGAAGACTGGCAGGCCCTGCGCGCGCACGGCAGCTTCCCAGCGCGCCATCCAGGCCGGGTCGCTGGGCGCAGCGTCCACCGCCATGGTCTGCTCCAGCGTGTAGCGGATGCCGCGCCGCGCGCAGATGCGGGCCAGCTCGGCTTTCACATCGGCATCCAGCGCGTCGCGTGCGGCATTGGTGGTGGCACGCAGATCCAGGCTGAACTGGCAGCGGCCGGGGATCACATTGATCGAGCCATTTGGCACCTGCAGCTGGCCCACCGTGCCAACCACGTCCGGCACCGCGGCAGCACGCTGCTCGACGTAGAGGATCAGCTCGGCCATCGCTGCGGCGGCATCACGGCGACGGTCCATCGGCGTGGTGCCGGCGTGCGAGGCCAGGCCGCGCAGCTCGCCCAGATAGCGCAAGCTGCCATTGATCGAGGTGACCACGCCCAGCGGCAGGTCCAGCTCGTTCAGTACCGGTCCTTGCTCGATGTGCACCTCGACGAAGCCCAGGTAGCGCGCGGGCTCGCGGCGCAGCGCGGCGATATCGGACATGTCGGCGCTCAGGCCGGCTGCCTGCATCGCGGCGCTCATAGGCACGCCTTCGGTATCGGTCTGCTCCAGCCAGGCCGCATCGAACTCGCCGGTCAGCGCGCTGGACGCCAGGAAGCTGGCCTTGTAGCGCTGGCCTTCCTCTTCGGAGAAGGCCACCAGCTCGATGCCGAAGGGCAGGCGGCGCTGCTGCGCATGCAGGGCCTTCACGCAGGCCATCGGCACCAGCACGCCGAGCCGGCCGTCGTATTTGCCGCCGTTGCGCACCGTGTCGAAGTGGCTGCCGGTCATCAGGCTGCGGGCCGCTGGATCGCTGCCGTGATAGATGCCCACCACATTGCCGACTGCGTCGATGCGCACCTCGTCAAAGCCGCAGTCGGCGCGCATCCATTGGGCCAACTGCTCGGCAGCGGCCTGATGGGCTGCGGTGAGGTAAGTGACGGTCAGCTGGCCGTTTTCCTTGAAGCCAGGGTCGGAATGTTCGGCCAGCTGCTCGGCCCAGTCCCACACCTGATTGCCGAGCTCGGGCTGCACGCCGAACTTGTCGTTCAGGCGGATCTCGGCGATGCGATGGATCTGGCGCAGGCATTCGGCGCGCTCCAGCTCCGGATGCGCCTCCAGCCGGCGCGAAAAGCTGGCGATGATCTCGCCGCGGCTCAGTCCCTGGCTGCGCGGGCCGCGCACCGCCAGGATGAAGGGCCAGCCAAAGTGGGCCTTGTAGTCGGCATTCAGCCGCTGCAGGCGCGCGAATTCCTCGGCCGTGCAGTGCGTCAGGCCGGCGCGGCTTTGCTCGTCGCTGGATTCAGCAGTGAGCGTCTTGGCCACCATCGCCTTGCCGGCCAGCTCGGGGTGCACGCGGATCAGCGCCAGCTGCGCCTCCTGGCTGGCTTCGCGCACAACCTGCGCCAGCGCATGCTTGAGATGCGCGAGGCTGCGCAGCGGCCGCGCGGCCGCAGCCTGTTCGGCGATCCAGGGTGAGTGCTCATACACGCCGTCGAGCAGCTGCACGAATTCGGCCGGGCTCGCGGCATTCAGTTGGTCCAGCGTCATTCCCATACAAAGGCCTTGTGCGCGTCAAAGGGGTGGTTGGCACGCCAGTGGCGCGCGATGTCAATGCGGCGGCAGACCCAGACGCGATCGTGCTTCTCGACATGGTCCAGAAAGCGCTGCAGCGCGCGCATGCGGCCGGGGCGGCCGAGCAGCCGGCAGTGCATGCCGATGCTCATCATCTTGGGCGCCTCGTCGCCTTCGGCATAGAGCACGTCGAAGCTGTCGCGCAGGTAGTCGAAAAACTCGTCGCCATGGCTGAAGCCCTGCGGCAGCGCGAAGCGCATGTCGTTGCAGTCCAGCGTGTAGGGAACGATCAGATGCGGGCTGAGCGCACCATCGCTCTTGCGGACATTCAACCAGAAAGGCAGGTCGTCGCCGTAGTAGTCGCTGTCGTATTCGAAGCCGCCGTAGTCGGCCACCAGTCGGCGCGTGTTGGGGCTGTCGCGGCCGGTATACCAGCCCGCCGGCCGCTCGCCGGTCAGGCGCTGGATGATGTCCATGCCGATGTCCATGTGCTGGCGCTCGGTGGCCTCGTCCATGCCCTGGTAGTGGATCCAGCGCCAGCCGTGGCAGGCGATCTCGTGGTTCAGTTCGACGAAGGCCTGCGTCAGCTCGGGATGGCGCTCCAGGGCCATCGAAACGCCGAACACCGTCAGCGGCAGTGCGCGTTTCTCGAATTCCTTCAGCAGCCGCCACACTCCCACGCGCGAACCGTATTCGTAGACGCCTTCCATGCTCAAGTGCCGCGCCGGGAAGGCCGGAGGGTTGGCCATCTCGGACAGGAACTGCTCGGAGCCGGCGTCGCCATGCAGCACCGAGTTCTCGCCGCCTTCTTCGTAGTTCAGCACGAACTGCACCGCGATGCGCGCCTGGCCGGGCCATTGCGCATGGGGCGGGTGCTCGCCATAGCCGATCAGGTCGCGCGGATAGCGCTTGGGGTGTTGCAGCAGGCTCATGGGGCGTGGGACTGCAGCGCAGCCTTCAAGTCGTTGATGCGAGGGTTCAGTCGCAGATTTGCTTCCACATTGCCGAGGTGGCCGTCCAGCAGCTGCTGCGCCGCGACGGGGTTGCCGGCCTCCAGCGCGTCGACAATTGCCTCATGCTCGGACTGCGATTCGGTGGCCGAGTGACTGCTCTGGTACATCAGCGCAATCAGCGAGCTGCGGGACAGCAGATCACCCAGCAGCTGCGCCAGCACTTCGTTGCCCAGCTGCTTGGCCAGCAGCACATGGAAGTCGGCCAGCAGGCGCGTGCGGCCGGGCACATCGGTCCGTTTGATGGCTTCGCGCTCCTGCTTCAGGTGGCTGCGCAGCTGGCGGAGCTGTGCCGGTGTGATGCGCAAGGCCAGCTCGCCCAGCATGGCCGACTCAAGCATCTTGCGCACCTCAAACACCTGGCGCGCTTCGTCGACGCTGGGCTGGGCCACGAAGGCGCCGCGCGCCGGCTCCAGCGTGACCAGGCGGTCGCGGCTGAGCTGGTTCAGCGCCTGGCGCACGAGGGTGCGTGAGCAGGCATAGATGTCGGCCAGTTGTTGTTCGGCCAGCTTGGTTCCCGGCATCAGGCGGCGCTCGACGATGGCCTGCGTGATCGACTCGGCGATGCGCTGGGTCGTCGTGGCAGGGCTTGTCGTCGCGCTGCGGGTGGCTGCGGGCTTGGCACTCATTGTGTTCCGAAGTGTATACACTTTGGCCCTAAACCTGGAAGCAAGGATGCAATCGATGGGCAAGCTCACCACCCATGTGCTGGACACCATGCACGGCAGCCCGGCCGCCGGCATGGCCGTGCGCCTGTATCGCCTGGGCGGCGCCGAGCCCGAACTGCTGAAGGCGCTGGCGCTCAACCACGATGGCCGCGCCGACGCCCCGCTGCTGGAAGGCGCGGCGCTGGTGCCGGGCCGCTATCGCCTGGTCTTCGCGGTGGCCGACTACTTCAAGGCGCGCGACGTGCAGTTGCCCGAGCCGGCCTTCCTTGACGAGGTGCCGCTGGACTTCGGCCTGGCCGATGCCGGCTCGCACTACCACGTGCCGCTGCTGGCCAGCCCCTGGAGCTATTCGACCTACCGTGGCAGCTGAACTCGCCGCACTGCGCCAACTGCTGCTGCATGAGCCCGCGATACTGGTGCGGGTGTACGCCGTGCAGGGCAGCGGGCCGCGCGAGGTCGGCGCCTGGATGGCGGTCGGCGGGGCCGAGCTGATCGGCACCATCGGCGGCGGCCGGCTGGAGTTCGACGCCATCGCGCAGGCGCAGGCCCTGCTGCTGCTGCCGGCCGCTAAGCCCATGCACCTGCAGCGCTACCCGCTCGGCCCCAGCCTGGGCCAGTGCTGTGGCGGCGTGGTGACGCTGAGCTTTGAGCGCCTGGGCGTCAGCGACCTGGCCGGGCTGGATGCGCGACTGCAGCCCGCGCAGCCTGCCCTGCCGGTGGCCCTGTTCGGCGGTGGCCATGTGGGCCGCGCTATCGTGCGCCAACTCGCCGCGCTGCCCGCCAGCGTGCAGTGGTTCGACAGCCGCGACGAAATCTTTCCTGAAGGTCTGCCGCCCTCGGTGCGGGCCGAGCATTCCGATCCGGTGCAGGCCGCCGTGCGCGATGTCGTGCCCGGCGCCCATGTGCTGATCATGAGCTTCAGCCATGCCGAAGATCTGGACGTGCTGGCGGCCTGCCTGTTACGCCAGCGTGAGAAGGGCGATCTTGCCTTCATCGGCATGATCGGCAGCAAGAGCAAATGGGCGGTGTTCCGGCATCGGCTGGAGGCGCGCGGGTTCTCGGCGCAGGAGCTTGCGGGTGTTAGCTGCCCGATCGGCCTGCCGGGGATCACGGGCAAGCAGCCCGAAGTTATTGCGCTGGCCGTGGCGGCGCAGCTGCTGCAGGCCTGGCCCGCGGGCTGAACGCTGTCGTTCGGCTGGTTTCAGCCCAGCCAACGTTTCAATTGCTCGGCCACCTGCGGGCTGCTCAACAGGTCCAGATGGTTGAGCTCCCAGCCCTGCCATTGGCGCTCGGGCGCGAACTGCAGGCAGCGCTCAGCATCGGCGTGCCGGCCCAACGCGCTGTCCAGCGGCACCAGGCCGTCGCCTAGTAGCTTGTCCTTCAGGTCGCCGTTGCGCCGCCCGGTGCTGGCGGCCAGCGCATAGCAACGCGGGCCGGCGGGCAACGGCACCGGCTGCGGCCGATGCGGGCCGTGGGCGAAGCGGTCGCGGCCCACCCAGTCTTCGTCCAGCAGGCTGCCGTGGCGCAGATCGGTGATGCCGGCGCTGCGCAGCTTGCCCAGGCGCGCCAGCGGCGCCGCATAGGGTGCAGCGCCGAGCAGCAGCGTCACCCAGTTTCCGGCGCGCTCCAGCGGCGCGCCATGGTGCGGCGTGCCGAGAAACACCAGGTCGTCGACCCGCTCCACCCAGCTCTGGCCCAGGGACGCACCCTGGTGCATCGCGCTGCGCATCAACAGTCCGCCCATGCTGTGGCCCAGCAGCACCAGGCGCTCGACGGGCTGCGGCCAGGCGTCCAGCAGTTGTTCCAGCGTGTGCGCGAAGGCGTGGCCGTTCAGCGAAATGTGCTGGCCGCTGTTGTAGTGCAGATAGAGCGGCGTGTAGCCCAGCGATTCGGCCAGCATCTGGCCATGGTCGTGGCCGGCGCGGCGCCATTGCAGATCGTTCATGCACAGGCCGTGCAGCAGCACCAGCAGGCGGCCGCCGCGGGCCTGCGGGTCGGCGGCCAGTGCGGCGCGTTCCAGCGGCAGCACGCGGCCGGCGTGGCGCAGCGTCATCGGGATGGCCAGCGGATTCGCGCTGGCGGCCAGATAGTCGCCCATCACGCCGTTGAGCGCCGCCACCACGGCCTCGCGCTCGGCACTGGCATGGGTCGCATCGGTGGCCAGGGCGGGCTGCAGCAGCGCCAGCAAGGCCTCCAGGCTGCCGCCGACCAGGCGTGTGACACCTCGGATGCTCTTGTAGACCAGGCCCGCGATGCCACTGGTGCGGCCATCGGGCGCGCGCACGACGCCGGCATGCATGGCTTCGACCAGATCGGCCAGCGCGGTGGTGGCATCGGTGGCCAGGCGGGTGGCGCCGCGCAGGTCCGAGGTCTTGAGGGTAGGGCGTCGGCTCATGGGCTCAGTATGCGGCCGCGGAGCGTTCGCGGGCTGATCTGCGCCAAACCCGAGTGCCGGCAGGCTGGCCCGCCAGGCTGCAGAATCGGGCGAGCCCTGCTTTCTTTACGGACCCGACATGACCGATCTTTCCGCGTTTCCCATCACCCGCAAATGGCCCGCCCAGCATCCCGAGAGCCTGCAGCTCTATTCGCTGCCCACGCCCAATGGCGTCAAGGTGTCCATCATGCTGGAAGAGATTGGCCTGCCTTACGAGCCGCATCTGGTGCGCTTCGACCAGAACGACCAGCTTTCGCCCGAGTTCCTGTCACTGAACCCGAACAACAAGATCCCGGCCATCCTCGACCCGAATGGCCCGGGCGGGAAGCCTTTCGCACTGTTCGAATCCGGCGCCATCCTGGTCTATCTGGCCGAGAAAACCGGCCAGCTGCTGCCCGCCGACCCGGCGGCGCGCTACGAGACGCTGCAGTGGCTGATGTTCCAGATGGGCGGCGTCGGCCCGATGTTCGGCCAGCTCGGCTTCTTCCACAAATTTGCCGGCAAGGACTATGAGGACAAGCGCCCGCGCGACCGCTATGTGGCCGAGTCACGCCGCCTGCTGGGCGTGCTGAACCAACGCCTGGCCGGCCGCGAGTGGATCATGGGCAGCGAGTACACGATTGCCGATATTGCGATCTTCCCCTGGGTCAACAACCTGCTGAACCACTATGAAGCCGGCGCGCTGGTGGGGATCGAGGATTTCGCCGAGGTGCAGCGCGCGCTGGCCGCCTTCAAGGCCAGGCCGGCGGTGCAGCGCGGCCTGACGATCCCGGCGCGGCCAGCGACCTGAGCGCGGTCTTGGCGCGCGGCGGCTGGCCACGCCGGCGCGCCGCCCCCGTTCGCTGCCGCCGCTCAGATGGCTGCCAGCGCTTGCTCCAGCTTCTGCCGCACCTCTTTGGACAGCGCATGCACCTCGGGCTTGTCGACCATCTGCATGATGGCGTTCGGGTCCATCATCTCGACGTACACGCTGCCGCCGGCGTCCTGACGCACCACCACATTGCAGGGCAGCAACGCGCCGATCTGCGGTTCGGCCGCGATGGCGCGGCTGGCGAAGCCCGGGTTGCAGGCGCCCAGGATGCGGTAGGGCGGCATGTCCAGATCGATCTTCTTCTTCATCGTGGCCTGCACATCGATCTCGGTCAGGATGCCGAAGCCGACCTTGGCCAGTTCCTCGGTGATGCGCTTGTGCGCCTCGTCGAAGGGCATTGAAACGGTCTTGCCAAAAACATAGCTGCTGTTGCTCATGCGGTTCTCCTGGGTGTGAGGGCTGGGTTCACTTGCCGGCGCCGCGCGCCTGTGCGGCTTTCCACTCGCCATAGCCGCCGTGCAGGATACGCACGTTCTCGAAGCCGGCCATGCGCAATGCCATCGCCACCTGCCCCGAGAAGGAGCCGGTGTTGCAATAGGCGAGGATGGTCTTGTCCTTAGGTAGCTTGGCACGCTCGGCGAAGACGCGGCGCCATTCGATGTTGACCGCGCCAGGAATATGGCCCTTGGCGAACTGGCCGGCATCGCGCACGTCCAGCACCATCAACTTGGCCCAGTCGCCGGCCGGGATCTGCTCGGTGGTGAGGGTGCCGCTGCCGTAGTCGCTGAAGTCGAAGTAGGACTCCAGCGCTTCGACGGTGGCCTTGTCGGTCTGGGCGCTGGCGCTTGGCGGGCTGAGCGCGGCGGCGGCGGCCAGCAGCAGGCTGGCCAGGGTGGCGCGGCGGGCGGTGGTGGTCATCGGTGCTCCTGTCTCTTGGGGCGGTGGTGATGCATTCGAATTTGAATATTCGCAACCACGAATATACAGGAGCCGCCAACTGATCGGCACAGCGCGCTGGTGGCGAATCTGTCTGCAAAACTGTATACACTTTGCCCCTACGTCGCCGCGGCGCCCGGGTCTTTTGGCCCGGATCAGCGCGACGCTTTCCGGCTTACAGCGCCCGCAGTGGTGAGCCGGCTCTTTCGAATGCATTCCGATGGAAAGCTATCTGCTCGACTGGGCCAATCTGCTGCTGCGCTGGCTGCATGTGATCGTGGGCATCGCCTGGATTGGCGCCTCCTTCTACTTCGTCTGGCTGGACAACCACCTGCACAAGCCCGAGGCTGAGGATCTGAAGGCCAAGGGCGTGGACGGCGAGCTGTGGGCGGTGCACGGTGGCGGCTTCTACAACCCGCAGAAGTACATGGTGGCGCCGCGCAACTTGCCGCAGGACCTGCACTGGTTCTACTGGGAGAGCTACTGGACCTGGATGAGCGGCTTTGCGCTGTTCGTCGTGCTCTACCTTTTCAATGCCGACACCTTTCTGATCGACAAGCGGGTCTATGACTGGGGCGGCTCCACGACCGCGGCCATCGCGGCGGCGCTAGGCTTTCTGGCGCTGCCCTGGCTGGTCTATGACCAGATCTGCCGCCGCTTTGGCCATGCCAGGGATGGAAGCATCGGCAACGACGGCCGTGTGCTGGCACTGATCGCCGCCTTCATCGTGCTGATGAGCTGGGCCGCGACGCAGTTGTTCGCCGGCCGCGCCGCTTGGCTGATCGTCGGCGCCAGCATCGCCACGATGATGAGCGCCAATGTCTTCTTCTGGATCATCCCCGGCCAGAAGCAGGTGATCGCCGATATGCGCGCAGGCCGCACGCCCGACCCGCTGCATGGCCAACGCGGCAAGCAGCGTAGCGTGCACAACACCTACTTCACGTTGCCGGTACTGGTGACCATGCTCAGCAACCACTACGGCTTTCTCTACAGCCATGCGCAGAGCTGGCTGGTGCTGGTGCTGCTGATGCTGGCCGGCGCGCTGGTGCGGACCTGGTTCGTCAAGCGCCATAAGGGCGTCAACGCCTGGCCCCTGCTGGTGGCGGTGGCGGTGCTGCTGGCTGGCCTGATCGTCTGGCTGGCGCCGGCAGCCAAGCCTGCTGCGCCTGCTGCGGCACCAGTGCCCACGCTGGCCCAGGTGCAGGCCGTCGTCGAGCAGCGCTGCGTGATGTGCCACAACGCCGATCTGGCGCAGAAGGGCATGCAGCTGCACACGCCGGCCCTGATCGAGCAGCATGCGCAGGCGGTCTACCAGCAGACGGTGCTGCTGAAGCTGATGCCGCTGAACAATGCCACCGGCATCACGGACGAGGAACGGACGCTGCTCAAGCGCTGGTTCGAGGCCCGACGCTGACGCTGGGCCGCGATGTCCGGGTTGCCTTCACCGGTCAGCGGCTGACCCGGCCATGGTCCGCAGTGTTTGCCCCGTATGCGTACACTCAGAGTTATCTTGCCGGATGCGCTAATCGGCGCCGCTTCCGCGCTGCCACTGCTTTCGCTCGCGCGGGCGGCAGGTGTTCAAGGGCTGGCGACGGTGAGGGGAGGAAAAGGCGCATGGTGAACTCTGAAGAGCGGGCGGGAACCGTCAAAGCACGGGTGTCGGACCTACTTTGCGGCCGGTGCGTGCTGGCCGCATGTCTGGCGGCCAGCGCCTTCGCGACTTCGGTGGTGGCCGCCGAGACCACGGCCCCGCAGGACTGCGAACTGCCGACTCCGATCCAGGTCTCCGGGCTGCCGAAGCAGCGCCTGGTGCTGATTGGCGAGATCCATGGCACGCAGGAGACGCCGGCGCTGCTGGCAACTTGGGCCTGCCATCTGAGCAGGCTGAGCGGCGAAAAGGGCGCAGGCGTTCTGGTGGCTCTGGAGATACCGGTCGACGAACAGGAGCGCCTCGATGCCTTCATGCGCAGCCCGGGTGCTGCTGGAGACCGGGCCGACTTGCTGCAGGGCCGATTCTGGCAACGGCCGGCGCGCATGCAGGATGGCCGAAGCAGCCTGGCCCAGTTGCAGCTCATCGAGCGCTTGCGCGCGCTGCGCGCCGGTGGCGCGGATCTGGTGCTTCGTGCCATAGACGTGACGGAGGTCACCAGCATGCCGCGCGATGCAGGGATGGCTGCAAATCTCCGCCGTGCGATGGCGGCGCACCCGACACACCAGGCACTCGGCCTGTTCGGCAATGTGCACGTCGCCTTGCAGCGTGGTTCGTCTTGGGATGCAGAGTACGAGTCTTTGGGCTATCTGCTCCAGGCGGAGGGTGCCCGCGCAGTTTTTGTCACCGGCGAGTGGGGCACCACTTGGAATTGCCGGCGCGACAACCGGGCGGCCGAGCCGGTGCTAGTTTGCGGCTCAAGTCGATTCGGCAGGTCGAACGACACGGCCGTGGCTCAGCTGCAAACCGGCGACCCGCGCTACAGCGCCACCTGGATGCTGCCGCGCCTGACGGCTTCCCCGCCGGCACGCGGAGGCGAAACGGCTGCGCAGCCCGACTGAGGGCGCAGCCCAGAGTCGTCGCTTCAAGCGCCACCCAGCGCCGCAAGCTGTTGCTTCAGCGACTCGTTCTCGGCGCTCAGCTCGGCTACCCGACGGCGCAGCTTCAGCAGCTCGTCTTCGGCCTCCAGAGCGGGCGGCAAGGCCTCGGCGGCGGCTTCATCCTTCGGCGGCCGCTTCTTGGCCTCGCGCACCCGCTTGGCGGCCTGCTTCAGCTCATCCTTACCGGCGCTGGCGGCGGCGACCTGTTCTTCCACAGGCAGGCTGGCCACCGCGGCTGCGGCGTTGATCGAGATCTCGCCGGCCTTCACCGCGGCCACCACCTCGGGCGCGGCCTGCTTCTGTATCTTCTCAATCATCACCACCTGGCTGCTGGACAGGCGGGCGGCGCGGGCGATCGCTTCGCGGCTGTTCAGCGCCTCAGGCACGCTGTAGCTGACGGCAGCCGCGCCGGGCTCACTGTCGGTGGATGCCGCGTCGGGCAGTGGCGCTTCCTGGATCGCCTGGGCGCGTTTGGCCGCGACGATTTCCTTTTTGCGCAGTGCCAGCACGCCGCGCTGGAAATCGGACACACTGCGGCGGCCCAGGTGCTGGTCGATCATCCACAGATGCACGTCGTCCATGCTCTTGAAGCGCGGGTTCTGCACCGTCTGGAAGGGCAGGCCGTGCTTGCTGCAGATGCCAAAACGGTTGTGCCCGTCCACCAGCACATCGCCCCACAGCACCAGCGCATCGCGGCAGCCCTCGGCCAGGATGCTGCGCTCCAGCGCCTCATGCTCTTCGGGCGTCAGCGGGTCGATATAGGCCTTGAGTTCTTCGTTGATGACGATGCTGTCGTGGTTCATGAACGCGCCGGGAATGGAAACGAAACAGAAATGGAAAAGGGCGCCTGTGCGGCGCCCTGATCGCAGATTCTAGTTGGCTGGCCGCGGCTGGCGGGCTCAGGCCGGCGGTTCGGCCACCGGCTGGATCGCTGCCACCGGCTCGGGCGCCAGCAGGCTGCCGTCGCGCAGGCCGCGCAGCGTGGCCATCAGCAAGCCGGTGATCACCAGTGTGGTGGTGGCCAGCAGCAGCACGGCCAGCATCTGCATCAGCCCGCCGCCCTGGCCGCTGCCGAGCTGGCGCAGCTCGGCCAGGCGCAGCGTCAGCGCGGCGAAGGCCGCCAGCGGAAAGCTCAAGGCCCAGTGCGGCACCGCGAAGGGCAGCTTGGCGATGCGTGGCAGCAGCGTGGCCACCCATAGCAGCGTGAACAGCGCGATGCCCCAGAACAGCCAGGCCAGCAGCGCGGGCGCGCCCAGTTGCAGCGCGGCCAGGCCGATCACGGCCGGCGGCGCGATCAGGATGAAGGCCGCCGGCAGCAGGCGCTCGGGCCACAGGCCGCTCACAGCGATGCGCACCATCAGCAGCGCCAGCACCAGCGGCCAGAACAGCAGGCCGATGCCGAACTGCGCGGCCGCGAACTCGGCAAAGCCCAGCGGCACACCGGCCAGCGGCGTCAGCACATTGCCGACGATGGGAATGAACAGCGCCGGCGTCACCACTGGCCAGCTCAGCCCACCCTGGCCTGCGGCGGCGGGGCGCCACCAGCGCGCCAGCACCCAGACCGTGACGCCCAGTTGTGCCATTGAGCCCAGCCACCACAGCGCGGCCAGACCAGGCACCTGCGGCCCGTGCAGAGCCACCGCCACCGTGACCAGCAGCAGCAGCGAAATCGGGATCGCCGCCACGAAGGCATGGCGCACCGGATGGCGCAGATCCTCGGCCCAGGCTTCGGGGTGGCGCTTTAGGCGCAGCAGCGAGGCCAGCGCCAGCAGCACGAAGGCCAGCGAGGCCAGGGCTGCGACGCCCAGTGCGATCTGGCCGGCTAGCGCGCCCATGGCGGGCACGGCACGGTGCCAGGCCAGCGACAGGCCGCACAAGCCCATCACCAGCGCGAACCAGCCTGGCATCAGGAAACTCAGCGCCGGCTTGCGGCCGCTGCTCTTGGCAATGCCGTCCATGGCCTGCGCTCCTTCGCGGCTCAGCCGCGCACGACGGCGCAGCCCAGACGCATCGCCACCTGGCCGGCGCCGCCGCCGTTCTCCACCTGGCTGTAGCCCAGGCTTTGCAGCAGGCGCATCGCCATGTCAGAGCGCACGCCGGAGGCGCAGAACAGCAGCAGCGGCTGCTGCTTGTCCGGCGCGACCTGGCCGATCAGCGTGGCGATGTCGGAAAGCGGCAGGCAGATCGAGCCTTCCAGATGCGCAGCGGCGTACTCGCCTTGAGAGCGGACGTCGATCAGCAGAGGTGCGGCAGCGGTAGTCATGAGCGTTCTTGGGCAGTTCGAGGCAGTTTGCGGATGACGGCTCAACGGGGCGCCGAGGCTTGGGTCAGCAGGGATTCGTCCAGTTTGCCGGCCAGCATGGCCAAGCGCAGCTGTTCCATCACCAGGGCGACACGGGCCTGGGCCAGGCCCAGACGCGCCTGCGTGCGCTCATTGTCGGCGTTGAGCTGGTCCAGAAGGGTCCGGTCGCCTACGCTGCGGCCCAGTTCGGTGGCGTCGGCGCGCAGCCCGCTGGCTTTCAGCGCGGCTTCCAGCGCCAGCAGGCGTTGCTGGCCGACTTGAAGATTCAGCCAGCTGCTGCGCACCGTCTGTTCAAGCTGCTGCTGCGCCAGTGCCAGCTCGGCCTGCGCCTGCTCTAGCCGCTGCAGGGCTTCGCGCTCGCGGGCGCTGCGCATGCCGCCGGTGTAGAGCGGCACATTCAGCTGCAGGCCGATCATGCGCTGGCTGCCGGTCTGGGCTGCGCCGGCCGAGAAGGCGCCGCTGCCGCTGAGGTGCTCACGGCCGGCCTGGGCCACCAGGTCCAGCCGTGGTGCAGCGCGCAGGCCATGCTTGGACGCTTCCTGGCGCGCCATCTCTACGCCCAGGCGCCGCATCTGCAGCTCGGGGCTCTGGCTGGCGGCTTCGCCTTGCCAGGCTTCGAGCGGCAGCGTGACGGGCGCGAGGCCAGCGGCCGGCAGGCGAACGGCCAACTGGGCCTCGGGCAGGCCGGTGCTGTCGGCCAGCACGCGGCGCTTGAGCATGAGCTCGGTCTGAGCCATCAGCACTTCGGCGCGCAAGCCGGCCAGCCGGGCCTGGGCTTCATGGCTGTCCAGAATCGGCGCGGCGCCGAGCTTGAAACGGTCTTGCGCCTCGGTGGCGGCGCGCTCGACGCTGCCCAGCTGCTGCTCCAGCGCGCGCATGCGCTCGGTCGCCAGCGCCAGCTCGAAGTAGCGCTGCGCGGTCTGCAGCATCAGGCCTTGCTGCGCGGCGCGCCAGGCCTGATCGGCCAGGTCGGCCGCCACCCCCAGCTGCTGCGCTTGCGCACGGCGCTCGGGGTTGTACAGCGGCTGGCTGGCCTGCAAGGCCCAGCGGCTGCTGGTGCCGGTGGTGACCGAGGTGTTGAAGTCGGCCCCGCTGATAGTGCCCAGGGCGGGCGCGCTGAACTGCGCGCCGCGGGTCTGGCTCTCCTGCGTGGCTTGGCCGACGCCGGCCTGCAGCATCAGGCTGGGCCGCCACAGCGCCTGGGCCTGCTCGCGCTTGGGCTCGGCGCCGAGCTGGGCCGCGCGGGCCACAGCCAGCGCGCGGTCCTGCGTCTGTGCGGCCTGCCAGGCCTGGACGAGATCGAAGGCCTGGGCCGAGGGCAGGGCCGCCAGCGTGGCCAGGGCGAGTAGCGTCTTGCGCAGCATGGTGGTCAAGCGATTGCGGGTGGTGAGTCTCAGGCGCCGGGCTGGATGCCCAGCTTGCGCAGGATGGTTTCCATCAGGCACCACTTGGTGAGGCCGCTTTGCAGCAGATTGACGCCGACGAAGGCGGTGAATGCCAGCCACCATTGCGAGACGAAGAGGGGGCTGCCCGGGATGCCCAGGGCCAGCGACAGCAGGATGAAAGCGCCGGCGACAACGCGCACGATTTGCCAGGTGGTCATGATGATCAAGCTCCTTGTTGAGTTAGGACGGGGCTGGCTTCAGCCGCAGGCGCGTAACGCTTGCGGTAGGCCATGAAGTAGAGAACCGGGATGACGACCAGGGTCAGCAGCGTGGACACGGCGATGCCGAAGATCAGCGAGATCGCCAGGCCGTTGAAGATCGGGTCGTCGAGGATGAAGAAGGCGCCCAGCATCGCGGCCAGGCCGGTCAGCAGGATGGGCTGGGCACGCGTGACGGCCGAGTTGACGATCGCCTCCTTGAAGTCCATGCCCTCGCTGACCTGCAGGTTGATGAAGTCCACCAGCAGGATGGAGTTGCGCACGATGATGCCGGCGAGCGCGATCATGCCGATCATGCTGGTGGCGGTGTACTGCGCGCCCAGCAGCGCATGGCCCGGCATCACGCCGACGATGGTCAGTGGGATCGGTGCCATGATGATCAGCGGCGTCAGATACGAGCCGAACTGCGCCACCACCAGCAGGTAGATCAGCACCAGGCCGACCGCGTAGGCGGCACCCATGTCACGGAAGGTCTCGTAGGTGACCTGCCACTCGCCGTCCCACTTGATGGCGTAGTCGCGCAGCGCATCGGTCGGCTGGCTGATGAAGGCTTCCTGCAGCGTGCCGCCACCGGGCGTGGCGATCTTGGCAATCTCGCCGCGCATCGAGAACATGCCGTAGAGCGGGCTGTCCAGCTTGCCGGCCATGTCGGCCACAACGTAGTTCACCGGCAGCAGGTCTTTGTGGAACACCGGCTGCTCGCGCTCGGTATCGCTGATGCTGACCAGTTCGCGGATCGGCACTAGCTTGCCTTGCGCGCTGCGCACGGTCAGCGCCAGCAGCGCGTCCAGATCGCCATGCAGCTCGGGCGGCAGCTGCAGTGTGGCGGCAGCCGGGTACTTGCTCTGGTCGTGCAGATAGGCAGTGGCCTCGCCGGCCAGGCCGGCGCGCAGCGTGGTGACGATCGCCTGCTGCGGCACGCCCAGCATGGCGGCCTTGCTGCGGTCGACGATCAGAAGCTTCTTGGGCGCGGCGACGATGCTGGAGTCATCGGTGTCGACGATGCCCTCCTGCGCCTCGAACACCTTGCGCACCGCCAGCGCCACCTGGCGCCGGCCCTCGGCCTCGGGGCCGTAGATCTCGGCCACGATGGGTGAGAGCACCGGCGGGCCTGGCGGTACTTCCACCACCTTCACATTGGCGCCATGGCGCCGGCCGATCTCCTGCAGCGCCGGGCGCACGCGGGTGGCGATGGCATGGCTCTGCGCCTTGCGGTGGGTCTTGTCCACCAGATTGACCTGGATGTCGCCCACCTCGCCGCCGGCGCGCAGGTAGTACTGGCGCACCAGGCCGTTGAAGTTGATCGGCGCAGCGGTGCCGGCATAGGCCTGGTAGTCCTTCACCTCGGGCACGCCAGACAGATGCGCGCCCAGCTCACGCAGCACGGCGGCAGTGCGCTCTACGGGCGTGCCGGCGGGCATGTCGACGATGACCTGGAACTCCGACTTGTTGTCGAAGGGCAGCATCTTCAGCAGCACCAGACCGGTGGCCGGCAGGGCCAGCGAGAAGGCGATCAGCACCATCACGCCCAAGCCCAGCAGGCCGCGGTTGCGGCCGCCGCGCTTGTCGTCCAGCAGCGGGCCGAACACGCGCTGCGCCAGCGGCGCCAGCTTGGCAGCCAGGCCATGCGGCTTGGCATTGTGGTCGGCGGGCAGGGCCTTCATCCACAAGCGGGCCAGCCAGGGTGTCACGACGAAGGCGATGATCAGCGACAGCAGCATGCCCATCGAGGCATTGATGGGGATCGGGCTCATATAGGGGCCCATCAGGCCCGACACGAAGGCCATCGGCAGCAGCGCCGCGATCACGGTGAAGGTGGCCAGGATGGTGGGGCCGCCGACCTCGTCCACCGCGCCGGGAATCAGCTGTGCCAGCGTCTTGCCCGGGTGCAGGGCCTGGTGGCGGTGGATGTTCTCCACCACCACGATGGCGTCATCCACCAGGATGCCGATCGAGAAGATCAATGCGAACAGCGAGACGCGGTTGAGCGTGAAGCCCCAGGCCCAGGAGGCGAACAGCGTCACCGTCAGCGTCAGGATCACCGCGGTGCCGACGATGGCGGCCTCGCGACGGCCCAGCGCGATGAAGACCAGGGCCACCACCGAGGCGGTGGCGAACAGCAGCTTCTGGATCAGCTTCTTGGCCTTGTCGTCGGCGGTGGCGCCGTAGTTGCGCGTCTCCACCACCTGGACATCGGCCGGGATCACGCTGTTGCGCAGCTGCGCCACGCGCTGCGTCAGCGCATTGGCCACATCGATGGCGTTCTCGCCGGGCTTCTTGGTGATGGCGATGGTGACGGCCGGGAACTCGCCCGCCGTCTGTCCGTCGCGGGCCGAAACGCCATGCCAGACATAGCGCTGGGCGGGCAGGGCGCCATCGCGCACCTGGGCCACGTCACGCAGGAAGATCGGCCTGCCGGCGCGCACGCCCACCACCAGTTCGGCCACTTCGTCTGCGTCGCGCAGGAAGGGGCCGGCTTCGATCTCGACGGCCTTGTTGCCGACCAGAAGCTCGCCCACCGGCAGGCCCAGATTGGCCGCACCCAGGGTCTGGCGCAGATCGCTCACGGTGACGCCGACGGCAGCCATGCGGTTGGGGTCGAGCTCGACCATCACCGCGCGGCCCGGGCCGCCGATGCTGTAGACCTCTCGGGTGCCGGGCACGCGCTTGAGCTCGGCCTCGATGCTGTGCGCCACACGCTCGATCTCGTAGGCGCCGGTCTCGGCGGTCTGGCCGTGCAGAGTCAGGCTGACGATGGGCACATCGTCAATGCCCTTCGGCTTGATGATGGGCTCCAGCACGCCCAGATTGCGGGGCAGCCAGTCGCTGTTGGTGCGGATGGTGTCGTGCAGGCGCACCAGGGCCTCGGTGCGGGGCACGCCGACCTTGTACTGCACGGTGATCACCGCGATGCCGGGCCGGGTGACCGACATCACATGCTCGACGCCTGTGATCTGTGACAGCACCTGTTCGGCCGGCGTGGTGACCATCGTTTCCACGTCCTTGACGCTGGCGCCCGGGAAGGGGATCAGCACATTGGCCATGGTCACATTGATCTGCGGCTCTTCCTCGCGCGGCGTCACCATTACCGCGAAGATGCCCAGCAGCAGCGCCACCAGGGCCAGCAGCGGCGTGATCTGCGCGCTCTGGAAGAAGGCGGCGATGCGGCCGGAGATGCCCATGGCCGGCGCTTCGGTCTTGATCGGGTCTTGGCTCATGGCGGTCCTCAGCGCTGGCGGGCGGCGGCTTGGGGGTCCAGGGCGATCTTCTCGCCGGCAGACAGGCCGCTCAGGATCTCGACCGAGTCGCCTTCTGCGCGGCCGGTGCGCACCTGGCGCAGCAGCGGCTGGCCCTTGGCATCAATCACATAGACCGCGCTCAGCTCGGCGCGGCGCAGTACCGCCTTGGCTGGCACCATCAGGCGCTGGCCGGCCGCGCCGTCGCGGCCTGCAGCGGCGGGCAACCACAGCCGTGCGAACAAGCCGGGTGCGGCGCCGGCAAAGCCGGCCGGCAGCTCGGCGCGGATCTGCGCCGTGTGGGTCGCGGCATCGACCGTGGGCAGCAGCTGCACGCGGCTGGCTTGCGGCCAGCGCTGGGCTTCCGGCAGGCCGGGCAGCTCGATCCGGACAGCGGGCTTGACGCCCAGCATGCCGGTGACGCTCTGCGGCACGGCCGCGCTGACCCGCAGCTGGCTGGGGTCATAGATGGTCAGCAAGGGGCGGCCGGGCATCGCCATATCGCCCAGCGAAACCGGCACTTCGGCCACCACGCCGGCATAGGGTGCGCGCACCAGATGGAAGCCGCTTTGCGTGCGCGCGGCGCCGGCCTGGGCCAGCTGAGCCGCAGCCTGGGCCTGCGTGGCCTTGAACTGCGATTCGGCCCGCTCCAGCGCTGCCTGGCTGATGTATTGCTTGCTGAAAAGCTGCTTCTGGCGCTCGTACTCCTTGGCGGCCGCATCCAGCTGGGCGCGGGCCGCAGCCACCTGGGCGTCGCTGGCGGCGGCATTCTGCTCGGCGGCGCGGGCGTCTAGGCGCATCAGCAACTGGCCGGCCTTGACCTGATCGCCCGCCTTGACGTCGATCTGCACTACCGCGCCGGGCACCTGGGCGGCGATCACCGTCTGGCGTACCGCTTCGACCACAGCGTCGAAGCCGGCACTTTGCTGCGTGGACGCGGCCTGCACGGTGACCGTGCCGAGTGCGGCGGCCTGGGCGCCGCCGAAGGCACAGGCCAGGGCCAGGCTCAGGCTGAGAAGGGTGTTCTTGCGCATAAGGACTCTCTTGGAGACTTTCGCTGGTGCCGGCCACGAGATCGGGCGAAATCGGGCTGGCGGTTTCAAGTTCAATGCTTTATTATTTGAGCATGTAGTTAAATAGTCAAGTAGCTGCTTGATCAATCAGCACAAAGCTTGTGAGGGCATAGCGATAATGAAGTCCGATCCCGTCCCCGCATGCACGCGCATGAATCATCTTCCTCCCGAGGCGCTTGAGCGCGTCGCCGCCTACTTTCAGGCCCTGTCTGAGCCGACCCGGTTGCAGATCCTCAATCTGCTGCGCGAGCGCGAGCTCAATGTCGGCGAGTTGGCGGAGTTGTGCGGTTTTACCGCGGCCAACGTCTCGCGTCACCTGACGCTGCTGACGCGTCACGGCCTGGTGGCGCGGGAAAGCCGCGGCACGGCGGCCTATTACCGCATCGCCGATCCGTCGATCTACGAGTTGTGCGATCTGGTGTGCGGCAATGTGGCGCGCCAGTTCGAGAGCACGGCGCGCATGCAGGCGGCCTTTGCGCCGTCAGCGCCCGTCAAGGCGCGCAAGCGCGCGGCCTGAGCCCAGGCCGGCCCCGCTTGATCCGCTTCAGCGGCAGTTGCCGGACTGGCCCGCGGGCGCGGGCGGGCAGGGCTGCGGGCGCGGTCCATGGGCCCGGTCTTGTTCGTGCTTGAGGCGTTGGCCCAGGCGCTCTTCCGCCCGGCGTTGCTGGGCGATGCGCTCGCCCTCCTGCGGATCGGCGGCGCTGTGCATGCCTTCGGCGCGCAGCCGCGCCTCAGCTGCACCCCTGAGATTGCTTTGGGCCGCCTGGGCTTCGCGGCTGATGGCCCAGTCGGCGGCGGTGTAGCGGCCCTGGCCCTTGCGGCACTGGCGCGCGCGGCGGATCTCGTCGCGCATGAAGGCCACCTCTTTGTCGCCCATGGTTGTCGAGCTGGCGCGGGTTTCCATATGGCGCAGTTCCTGGTCGCCCGGGCAGTCGTTGACCGGCGCTGCTACCGCCGGCTCAGCCGGTGCCGGCCGCTCGGTGCCGGCTGTCGCGGCCGGCAGCCGGGGCACCTCGATCGCGTTGCCACGCAAGCTGCGCTCTTCCATCTGGCTGCCCTTGCCCGGGCAGGGGCGGTCAGAGAACACGGTGCTGCCATCCTGCGCCGTGCAGCGCCAGACCTGGGCCCGGGCTTCGCCAAGGCATCCGGCGATGCTGATGAGGCACGCCGCGCCGACGATCAGGCGCTGTCGCATCAAAGGCTTGGGCATGGTCTTCTTCCTCAAACAGGGCGGGACATGATGCAACGCACGGGGCGGCGGCCGCGCTGACAGCGCCGCTTGGCAGATCCACCGATGGAGGGATCGCTGCAGCCTAGTACGATCCGAGGCCACTGGCTCCTTCGAGCTGATTCCGCTTGGTGCCCCGCTCATGACACAGACTGCCTACTGCGCCTTTCCCAACACCTTGCGTCAGCGCCTGATCCGGGGCGAGCGCCTGATCGGCTGCTGGTGCTCGCTGGCCAATCCGATCAGCACCGAGGTGCTGGGCGTGGCCGGTTTCGACTGGCTGCTGCTCGATGGCGAGCATGCGCCCAATGATGTGCTGAGCTTCGTGCCGCAGCTGATGGCGCTGAAGGACAGTGCCAGCGCGCCCGTGGTGCGTCCGTCGACCAACAGCACGGTGGAGATCAAGCGGCTGCTGGATGCGGGTTTCTACAACCTGCTGGTGCCCTTCATCGAAAGCGCCGAGGAAGCGCGGCGCGCGGTGGCCGCCACGCGCTACCCGCCGCAGGGTGTGCGCGGCGTGTCGGTGGCGCAGCGCAGCAACCGCTATGGCACGCTGCCGGGCTACTTCCAGGGCATCAACGAGCAGATCAGTGTGATCGTGCAGATCGAGAGCCGGGTTGGCGTGGCGGCGGTGGCGGAGATTGCCGCGGTCGATGGGGTCGATGCAGTCTTCATCGGCCCGTCCGATCTGGCCGCGGGCTACGGCCACCTGGGCCATGCCCAGCATCCCGAGGTGCAGGCCGCGATGGCCGAGGTCTTTGCCGCAGTGCGCGCCGCCGGCAAGGCGATCGGCATCCTGGCGCCGGTGGAGGCGGATGCGCGCCGCTATATGGAAATGGGTGCCACCTTCGTCGCGGTCGGCAGCGACCTGGGCGTCTTCCGCAGCGCCACGCAGGCGCTGTGCGACAAGTTCAAGAGCGCCTGATGCTGGCCCCGGGCCGCGACGGGCGGCCGGTGGGGCGCGCGGCCTTCGTATCATCGCCGTCATGAACACTCCGCCTGCCTCTACACAAGACCTGCTGAACCAGCCGCGCCTGCTGCTGCGCCATCTCTACGATGTGGCGGTGGCGCGTGCGCTGCCGGGCCAGGTTCTGGCCGCCCAACTGCCGGCGCCGCCGCGCGGACGCACCCTGGTGCTGGGAGCCGGCAAGGCCGGTGGCGCGATGGCGCAGGCGCTGGAGGCGGCCTGGCCGGCGGATGCGCCGCTCTCTGGCCTGGTGATCACCCGCTATGGCCACACGCCGCCGGGCTATCGCCCCAAGCGCCTGGAACTGGTGGAGGCGGCGCATCCCGTGCCTGATGCGGCCGGCCTGGCGGCGGCGCAGCGCATGCTTGCGCTGACCCAAGGGCTGAGCGCTGACGATCTGGTGATCTGCCTGATCTCCGGCGGCGGCTCGGCTCTGCTGAGCTTGCCGGCCCCCGGGCTGACGCTGGCGGACAAGCAGGCCGTCAATCGCGCTCTGCTGAAGAGCGGCGCGGCCATCGGCGAGATGAACTGCGTGCGCAAGCATCTGTCGGCCATCAAGGGTGGGCGTCTGGCCGCTGCCTGTGCGCCGGCGCGCGTGCTCAGCCTGCTGATCAGCGATGTGCCGGGCGATGAGCCGGCGGTGATTGCCTCCGGCCCGACGGTGCCGGACGCCAGCAGCTGTGCCGATGCTTTGGCGATCTGCAAGCGCTATGGCATCAGCCTGCCGGCTGCAGCCCGGCAGGGGCTGGAGAGCGGCGCCTTCGAGACGCCCAAGCCCGGCGACCCGCGCTTTGCTGGCCATGAGTTGCGCATGCTGGCCACGCCGCAGCAGAGCCTGGAAGCCGCTGCTGCCGCCGCGCGCGCACTCGGGCTGGAGGCACATATCCTCAGCGACGAGATCGAAGGCGAGTCGCGCGAGGTGGGCCGCGTGCATGCGGCACTGGCACGCGCCGTGGCGCGGCGCGGCCAGCCTTTCGCGAAGCCTTGCGTGATTCTGAGTGGCGGCGAGACCACGGTCACCGTGCGCAGCCAAGCGCCGGGCCAGGCGCCGGGACGAGGCGGCAGGGCCAGCGAATTCCTGCTCGGCGCGGCGATCGCGCTGCAGGGCGAGCCGGGCGTGCATGTGCTGGCCGCTGACACCGACGGCATCGACGGCGTGCAGGACAATGCGGGTGCCATCGCCACGCCCAGCACGCTGGCGCGTGCGGCTGCACTGGGCCTAAAGCCCGAGGCCCTGCTGGATGCCAACGACGCCTATTCCTTCTTCGAGCCGCTGGGTGATCTGGTCAGCCCCGGACCGACCTTCACCAACGTCAACGACTTCCGGGCGCTGCTGATCCGCTGAGATCCAGCCCGCGGCGGCCGGCCATCTCCAGCCCCATGTCGTGCTGCTGTGCCAGGCCCAGCCTTGACTCGGCAGCCGGGAAGACCTGATCGTTCTCGTCCAGCAGATGCAGGCGATGGATGTCGATGAAGGCCTGGCTGGCGGCTGCCAGCGGGTGGAGATCCAACCGCCCTTCGATCAGATCCTGCAGCAGCGGCCGCAGCGTTTGCCAGCGTTGCTCAATCTGGCGATGCTCGGCGCGCAGCCTGGCGCAGAGATCGGCCAGCACCGCATCGCCCCCGGCTTCCAGTGCTGGAAAGACATGCAGTTCCTCATCCTGGTGGTGAAGGGGGGCTGCGATATCGAAGTAGCGCAGCACATCGGCAGCGGCGCTAGCCGCCGTGGCGTCGGCTCCGGTGTTTGCGCAGTGTTCGTTCAGGCGCGCCAGCAAATCCAGGCTGCGCTGCACACGCTCGTGGCAGGCCGCCAGCAGATCAAAGGGCTGGGCATAGCCGCTGCCGGGCTGCAGACTCTTGCTGGCCGGGCGCGCAGGAACAGGCGTCAGTTTCATGCGGGGATTGTCGGCGCGCGACGTTGCGCCGCTGGCTGACAAGCTTTGACGCAGCGCAAGGACGAAAGCGGCGCTCTCGCCGACATTGCGGGCATGGCCTCAGCCCTTGCCCAAAACTCACCGTGGACAGCCTGAACCCTCATGCCCTGTTGCCCCAGCGATCTGCGATCGCTGAGGCCGCCAACGTTCAAGCCCTGGGTGCCGAGTCGTGGCAGGCGCTAATGCGTGGTCCCGCGCTCGGCGATGCTGAACTCAAGGCGCTCAACCGCATCGCATGGCTGCGCAGCCTGCCGGCCGGCGCGATGGTGTTCAGCCGTGATCAGCAGGCCAGCAAGCTGGTGGCGGTGCTGTGCGGTGCCGTCGGCCTGGGGCAACTGCGCCATGACCAGCCCTTTCACCTGGAGCGCACGGTGCGCGGCCCCGCCTGGCTGGATCTGGCCAGTGCCTGGATCGGTGGCTGTCATGTGCAGGATGCCCGGGTGCTGACGCCGGCGCAGCTGCTGGAGCTGGATGTGGACGCGGTGCGCGAGATGCTGGCGCGCCAGCCGGCCATGGCCGAGCGCCTGCTGGCCTGCATGGCCCTGAATGTGCACAGCCTCACCGGCGTCACCCATGATCTGATGCACAAGGATGCCGAGAAGCGTCTGGCAGCGTGGCTGCTCCAGCTCAGCCGCCGCTCCGCCGAGGGGCCGGATGTTGTGGCTCTCGGCGAGCGCAAGCGCGATATCGCCGCACAGCTGGCGATCACGCCCGAGACGCTGTCGCGCATGATGCGCCAGCTCAAGCTCAAGGGCCTGATCGAGGTGCAGGGTTACTCGGTGCGTCTTCTCGATCTGGCCGCGCTGGCCACGCTGGCCGCGGACTGAAGAAGCAGTACGAAGCGCCCGCCGTTCAAGGCCGGGCCAGGCGCTTGGCGACCTCGCGCTGGATCCAGCCGTTCTCGATATAGGCATACAGATGCCGGCCCGGGCAAACAGTCTGGGCGCTGAAATCCTTGTGCGAGGCGATGGCATCGGCAGCCAGGCCATGCTGCGCCGCCAGCCCGGCCATCAGATCGACCACGGCCTGCAGCTGGCGTTCATTCGGCTGCACCTCCTCGAAATTCCCGAGCACCATGATCAACGCATGGCCCTGCGGCTTGTAGTCGGTATTGGTGTCGCCCGCCACCGCCAGCGGGCGGGCGGCGTAGATCCGGCCATCGGGCGCGATGACGTAGTGGTAGGGGATGTCGGCCCAGCGCTTGGACAGGCGCGACCATTGCTGCAGGCGCCGCAGATAGGCCTCCACATCCTTGCCGGCCTCCCAGTGCTCGCCCTGGTGATGCAGCGTGATGCGCTGGATGCGTTGGGGCGGGGTTTCGCTGAGCAGCGGCGCACCGCCCCAGGCCGGCACCTCGATAACCGCTGGCATAGCCGGCGGCGCGGCGATGTGGGCGCAGCCCGCCAGCCAGGCGGTCAATACAAGGCCGGTCGGCCACCAGGCCGCAGAGAGGGTGCGTCGCATGTGGAGATTGTCACACCGGGGCCGCTACCTGCTTCGCAAAGCGCCGATGTGGCCGGGAAATCGGGGACACCAGCCGCTTCCGCCGGCCCGGGCCCATGCCTAGACTGGACCCGCAGCCGAACACAGCAAGCGGGCGGCTGAAGCGATGCCGCCCCGCAATACAAAGGAGACCCTCGTGAGCAATGTGGCCGAACAGTTTTTCATCAAGAACCAGAACACCCTGCCCACCATGCCTGAGGTGGCCAGCCGTCTGCTGAGGAGCTTTGACGACGAGAACATCAGTCTGGCGGCGATCGCCGATCTGGTGGGCAAGGACTCGACGCTTTCGGCCAAGGTCCTGCGCCTGGCCAACTCGGCCCATTACAGCCCTTCGCACAATGTAGCGACGCTGCAGGACGCGGCCCATACGCTGGGCATGGACAAGCTGCGCAATCTGTCGCTGGCGGCCTGCATCTCGGGGGCCTTCCCTGCCGTGGCCGGCCTGGATCGTTCGCGCTTCTGGCGCCATAGCATCGTCACCGCCGGCTATGCGCGCGTGCTGGGCCGTGTGCTTCAGCTGGATGCCGACACCGCCTACCTGGCCGGCCTGATGCTGCGCACCGGCCAACTGCTGATGGCGATGAGTGAGCCCGCCTTGGTGGCAGATGTTGAGGCCCATGCGGCCGAACCCGGCAGCCGCTTCTCCTTGGAAATGCATCGCTTCGGCTGCACACATGCCGATGTGACGGCGGCGCTGGCGCAGCGCTGGCATTTCCCCGACAAGATGGTCGAAGCCTTTAAGGATGCCAACACGCCGCTGGAGATCAAGCCCTTCTCGCTGATGGCTGCGGTGCTGCACCTGGCCGAGGTCCTGGCCGATGCGGCCGAGCATCACGATGATCCGGTGCAGGCGATGCAGGTCGCCGTGCCCGAGTTGCTGGAGCATCTGCATCTGGACCTGGACTTCCTGCGCGCCAAGACCGAGGCCGCAGGCGATCTGGGCGGCGATGTCGACAACCTGCTGCACTGACAAAGCTGCTTGCGCCGTGCCGCCCGCACCGGGCTGCGCAAGGCCGGTCGGGCCGCCCTCAGCCCAGCGCCTTCAGCACCGCCTCGGCGGTGGCTGGCGCCAGCAGCAGCGGATCGTGCCGCTCGGGGCCGCAGGCCGCCACTGCATCCTTGATCGCCAGCAGGGCCGCAAAGCCCAGTAGCAGCGGCGGCTCACCCACCGCCTTGGAACGGTGGATGCTGTCGGCGCGATTCGGGGCGTCGAACAGGGCCACGCGCATGTCCAGCGGGCTGTCGTTGGCCGTGGGGATCTTGTAGGTGCTAGGCGCATGCGTGCTGAGTTTGCCGCTGCTCGGGTGCCAGACCAGCTCTTCGGTGGTCAGCCAGCCCGCGCCCTGCACGAAAGCGCCTTCCACCTGTCCGATGTCGAGCGCCGGGTTCAGCGACTGCCCCGCGTCATGCAGCACGTCGGCGCGCAAGATGCGGCTCTCGCCGCTCAGCGTGTCCACGATCACTTCGGCCACCGCGGCGCCGTAGGCGTAATAGAAGAAGGGCTTGCCCTGCAATTTGGCACGGTCCCAGTGCAGGCCGGGCGTGGCATAGAAGCCCTCGCTCCAGAGCTGGATGCGGCGCAGATAGGCCTTGGCCACCAACTCCTTGAAGCTGAGGCTGGCGCTGCCAGCACCGGCTCTGACATGGCCTTCGGCAAATTGCAGTGACTCGGGCGCGGCGCCCAGCAGCTCAGCGGCCAGCGGCAGCAGCCGCGCCTTGATGCGGGCAGCGGCATCCTGCGCGGCCTTGCCGTTAAGGTCGCTGCCGGTAGACGCGGCGGTGGCCGAGGTGTTGGCGATCTTCTGCGTGTCGGTGGCGGTGGCGCGCACCTGGTCCAGGCTCAGGCCCAGCTCCTGCGCCACCACCTGGGCCACCTTGGTGTTGAGCCCCTGGCCCATCTCGGTGCCGCCATGGTTCACCAGCACGCTGCCGTCGGTGTAGACATGCACCAGTGCGCCGGCCTGGTTCAGGTGCACCACGTTGAAGGAGATGCCGAACTTCACCGGCGTCAACGCCAGGCCGCGCTTGAGCACCGGGCTGGCGGCGTTCCAGGCGGCTATGTCTCTGCGGCGTGCGTGATAGCCGCTGCTGGCCAGCAGTTGGTCCGTCAGCGGCTGCAGGATGTTGTCCTCGACTCGCTGGCCGTAGGGGGTCAGGTCTTGTCCCTGCGCTGGATCGGGGTCGTAGAAGTTGCGCTGGCGCACCAGCAGCGGGTCCAGCCCCAGGCGGCGCGCCACCGAGTCCAGGATCATCTCGATTGCCAGCGCGCCCTGCGGGCCGCCGAAGCCGCGGAAGGCGGTGTTGCTCTGCGTGTTGGTCTTGGCGCAGTAGCCATGCATGGCCACGTTGGGCAGCCAGTAGGCATTGTCGAAGTGGCACAGAGCGCGCGTCATCACCGGGGCCGACAGGTCGGCCGAGTGGCCGCAGTTGGCGATCAGGTCGATCTCGGCGCCGAGGATGCGGCCCTCGTCGTCATGCCCGACGCGCCAGCGGTAGTCGAAGCCATGGCGCCGGCCGGTGATCATGAAGTCGTCGTCGCGGTCCAGGCGCAGCTTCACCGGACGGCCCAGTTGGTGGGCGGCCAGCGCACTCAGGCAGGCGAATTGGGCCGACTGCGATTCCTTGCCGCCGAAGCCGCCGCCCATGCGCCGGCACTGCACCTGCACCTGGTGCGAGGCCCAGCCCAGCGCATGCGCCACCAGCTGCTGCATCTCGGACGGATGCTGGGTCGAGCAGTGGACCAGCAGGCTGCGGTCTTCCTGCGGCAGCGCGTAGGAGATCTGGCCTTCCAGATAGAACTGTTCCTGACCGCCCACCGACCATTCGCCCTCGAAGCTGTGCGGCGCGGCTGCCAGTGCCGTTGCGGCGTCGCCGCGGTTCAGGTGCATCGGTGGCACCACATACTGGCCGGCCGCGTGGGCTTGCCGGGCCGTCAGCAGGGCCGGCAGCGTCTCGGTCTGGATGGCCTGCTTGGCCAGTGCTGCAGCACGTCGTGCCAGGCTGCGCTCGCTGGCGACCACCAGAAACACCGGCTGGCCCAGATAACGCAGCTCATCCGAGGCCAGGATGGGGTCGTCGTGGATCAGCGGGCCGCAGTTGTTCTCGCCCGGGATGTCGGCAGCCGTGAAGACGGCCAGCACGCCGGGCTGGCGCCGGATCAGCTCGACATCGATGCCCAGCAGCCGGCCATGCGCCAGCGGCGACAGGCCCAGCGCCGCATGCAGCGTGCCCTGGGCCTCGGGGATGTCGTCGGTGTAGCGGGCCTCGCCGCTGACATGCAGATGGGCGCTCTCATGGCGGTGGCTGGCGCCGACCACGGGCAGGGTTTCACGGCGGCTCATCAGACAGCCCTCCGGTCGAAATCAGCCGCCGCCCAGACCGAGGTCTGCGTGGCCGGCAGAGGCGCCTCGTCCCGGCTTTCCAGCCAGAACCGGCGCAAGAGGTTCTGTGCCACCTGCATGCGGTAGGCGGCGCTGGCACGCATATCGCTCAAGGGGCTGAAGTCAGCGGGCAGGGCCGCGGCGGCGGCCTGCATCGCGGTCTCGCTCCAGGCCTGGCCTGTCAAAGCGGCTTCTGCTTGCCCTGCGCGCTTGACGATGGCGGCCATGCCGCCGAAAGCCAGGCGCGCCTCCTGCACCCGGCCGTCAGCCATGCGCAGCTTCATCACTGCGCAGACGGCGGAGATGTCGCTGTCGCGGCGCTTGGAGATCTTGTAGGCGCCGACGCGCTCGTCGGCGCCGGGAAGCGGCAGGTGCAGGGCCTCGACGAACTCGCCGGGCTGCAGCGCGTTCTTCATGTAGTCCAGATAGAAATCCTGCAGCGGCAGGCGGCGTTGCGTGGCACCGCGGCGCAGCACGATGTCGGCGCCCAGCGCGATCAAGGCCGGCGCGCCATCGCCGATCGGCGAGCCGTTGGCGATATTGCCGCCCAGCGTGCCGGCGTGGCGCACTGGCGGTGAGGCGAAGCGCAGCCACAGCTCGCGCAGCGCCGGCACGGCTTCGCTCAGCGCGGCCCAGGCGTCTTCCAGCGAGGCCGCGGCACCGATCCACAGGCCAGGCCGGCCCTCGAAGGAATGTGAACGGATCTCGCGCAGCTCGGCCACCGAGCTCAGCAGGATCACGTCACCGAGTTCGCGGTGCTGCTTGTTGACCCACAAGCCGACATCGGTGGCGCCGGCTACCAGGCGGGCGTCGGGCTGCGCCTCGCGCAGCGCCGCCAGTTCGGGCAGGGTGCGCGGCGCATGCAATTGCTGAGCCTGGCCGGTGACGGGGTTGAGCGCCTGGTAGTGCAGGGCGGTGTCAGTCTGCAAGGACTTCAGTGCGGCCACGATGGGCGCGCTGTCCAGCGTGGCGGGCTTGAGCTCGAACATGCGCTCGCCGGCATCCAGGATGGGCTTGTAGCCGGTGCAGCGGCACAGATTGCCGGACAGATCGTCGGCCAGACGCTGCCGACTGGGGCGGCTGCCGTCGGCCTGGTGGCGCTCGTAGATGGCTTGCAGCGTCATCGCAAAGCCGGGAGTACAGAAGCCGCATTGCGACCCATGGCAGTCCACCAGGGCCTGCTGCACCGGGCTGAGCTGGGCGGAACTGCCCAGGTCTTCCACCGTCAGCAGCGCGCGTCCATCCAGGGCCGGCAGGAACTGGATGCAGGCATTGATATTGCGCAGCTTCAGCTCGCCCTGCGTGTCCAGCTCGCCCACCAGCACGGTGCAGGCGCCGCAATCGCCCTCGGCGCAGCCTTCCTTGGTGCCCATGCCATGCGCCTGCTCACGCAGCCACTGCAGCGTGGTCGTGGTGGGCGCGGCTTGGCCCAGCTCGTGGATCTGGCCGCGGTGATAGAAGCGGATCGGGCGGGTGCTCATCGGTGTGTCTCAGGCGCGGGGGTGCCAGAAGGGTAAGGCGGAAGACCGGCGGGCAGGGTGCATGCGCCGGCGCCGCTGGTCCTCGGGACATACCCGAACGGTACCGCGAACGCTCACAGAGCTTATACGATCGTAGGCATGAACTCTATGCTTGAAAGCGTATGACGGTGCGCGCCGACTTCGACAAGATCGAACTGCAACTTGTGCGGGTCCTGCACACCGTGATCACTGAACGCAGCGTTTCCAAGGCCGCCTTGCGGCTCAACAGCAGCCAGCCCGCCGTCAGCGCCCAGCTGCGGCGGCTGCGCGCGCTCACCGGTGACGCCTTGCTGGTGCGCAGCGGCACCGGCATGACGCCGACAGCCACCGCGCTGGCGCTGCTGGAGCCGGCGGCGCGCCTGCTGCAGGAGGCGGCTACGCTATTCGCATCGCGCCACCGCAGCGGCCGCGGCGCCGGCTTCGACCCAGCCACCGCCAGCTTGCGCTTCCGCATCGCGGCCAGCGACTACCTGGACCCTCTGTTCCTGCCCGAGCTGGTGGCCCATCTGCAGCGCAGCGCGCCGGGCGTGCAGCTCGATCTTCAGCCGCTGTCGGCTGATTTCGACTACCGCCGCGCGCTGGCGCAGGGCGAGGTGGATCTGGTGATCGGCAACTGGCTGCAGCCCCCGGAAGAGCTGCACCTGGCGCGCCTGTTCAGCGACGAGGTGGTGTGCCTGGTGGCTGAGGACCACCCGGCGGCGCGGCTGAATGCCCGCGCCTGGAGCGCGGAGCGCTATCTGGCCAGCCAGCATGTGGCGCCGATGCCTCTGTCAGCCGGCCTGCCCGGTGTGATCGACCAGCATCTGGCTTCTCAGGGGCTCAAGCGCGAACTGGCGGTGCGCAGTGCCCACTTCAGCCAGCTGCCGCAGATGGTGGCGCGCAGCCTGCTCGTGCTGACCACCGGGCGGCTGTTCTGCTCGCGCTATGTCGGCCAGCTGCCGGTGCGCATCCTGCGTTGCCCGGTGGCATTTCCGCCGCTCGCCTATTACCAGCTCTGGCACGACGTCGGCCATGCCAGCGCCGCCCTGCGCTGGCTGCGCGAGCAGGTGCGTGATGTGGCGCGCTCGCTGGTGCCGCGTGCCGCAGCGAGTCCGCGGGCACGCGCTGAATCACCCCGCCCGTGAGAGACAATCCCGCCCCCATGTCCCAGCCCTTGACACCTGCACGACTTCCCCGCCGCGCCTTGCGTGGCGACCTGCTTGACTTCGCCTCGGCACCTGCTTGGGCCGAGCTCGACAGCCCGGCGCCGCGTTTTCGTCCCGACCACTGGCTGCTGATCGACGAGCAGGGCCGTATCGCCGGCGTGCAGGCCGAGGCGCCGGAAGAGAGCTGGCAGCG
This sequence comes from Methylibium sp., assembly GCA_013824165.1. Taxonomy (GTDB): domain Bacteria; phylum Pseudomonadota; class Gammaproteobacteria; order Burkholderiales; family Burkholderiaceae_C; genus JACDQM01. The sequence continues at coordinate 74,748 of PNNH01000015.1, forward strand.
TGAAGACCACAGCGGCCGGCTGATCCTGCCGGGCTTCATCGACACCCATGTGCACTGCCCGCAACTGGACGTGATCGCCAGCTATGGCACCGAGCTGCTGGACTGGTTGCATACCTACACCTTCCCGGCCGAGCGCCGCTATGCCGACCCGGCCGTGGCGCGCGTCGGCGCCGAGCGCTTTCTGGATGCGCTGCTGGCCCATGGCACGACGGCGGCTGTGGTGTTTCCCACCGTGCACAAAGTCTCGGCCGAGGCCTTGTTCGAGGCCGCCGCTGCGCGCGGCATGCGCCTGATCACCGGCAAGGTGCTGATGGACCGCCATGCGCCTGACGGCCTGCGCGACGATGTAGCGCAGGCCGAGCGCGACTGCGTGGACCTGATCCATCGCTTTCACGCCAGGGAGCGCCTGGCCTACGCGGTGACGGTGCGCTTTGCGCCTACCAGCACGCCCGAGCAGCTGGCGATGGCCGGCGCGCTTTGCCGTGCCGATGCCTCGCTCTTTATGCAGACCCATGTGGCCGAGAACCGCAGCGAGGTCGACTGGGTGGCCCAGCTCTTCCCCGATGCACGCAGCTATCTGGATGTCTACGCGCGTGAAGGTTTGTTGCATCCGCGCGCGGTGCTGGCGCATGGCATCTGGCTGGACGAGACCGACCGCGGCGTGCTGGCCGAGTCCGGCGCGCAGATTGCGCACAGCCCCTCGTCCAACTTGTTCCTGGGCAGCGGGCTGATGGATTGGCCGGGCCTGCGTGCGGCGGGCGTGGCGGTCAGCGCGGCCAGCGATGTGGGCGGAGGCACGTCCTTGTCGATGCAGCGCAATCTGCTGGACGCCTACAAGATCCAGGCCCTGCGCGGCGAACGCCTGAGCGCCTGGGTGGCGCTGCATGCGGCCACGCGCGGTGCCGCCGAGGCGCTGGGCCTGGCGCGTGAGCTGGGCAGTTTCGACGCCGGTACACTGGCTGACGTCTGTGTCTGGGACTGGGCGATGGGCTCGGTGGCCCAGGCCCGCTTCGAGGTGGCCCGGGAGTTGCATGAGCGAGTGTTCGCCTGGATGACCCTGTCCGACGAGCGCAATCTGGCGGCCACCTTCGTGGCCGGCGAGGCCCGCTACTGCCGCCCTGCAACGATGACCGCAAGCGCCCCATGAGCTACCGACTGCAACTCACCGGCATCAGCAAGCAATACCCGGCAGTCAAGGCCAATGACGCGGTAAACCTCGCCGTCGAGCCCGGGCAGATCCATGCGGTGCTGGGCGAGAACGGTGCCGGCAAGTCCACGCTGATGAAGATCATCTACGGCGCGGTGCAGCCCGACGCCGGCCAGATGCTGTGGAACGGCCAGCCGGTGACGATCAAGAGCCCGGCGCAGGCGCGGGCGCTGGGCATCAGCATGGTCTATCAGCACTTTTCGCTGTTCGACACGCTGAGCGCGGCCGAGAACGTCTGGCTGGGCCTGGACAAGAGCCTGAGCCTGGCCGAGGTGCGCGCGCGCATCGTCGAGGTCTCGCGCAACTACGGGCTGGAGGTCGACCCCGAGCGGCCGGTGCACACGCTCTCGGTGGGCGAGCGTCAGCGCGTGGAGATCGTGCGCGCGCTGATGACGAATCCACAGCTGCTTATCCTGGACGAGCCCACTTCGGTGCTGACGCCGCAGGCGGTGGAAAAGCTCTTCGTCACGCTGCGCCAGCTCGCCGCGGGCGGCTGCTCCATTCTGTATATCAGCCACAAACTCGATGAGATCCGCGCGCTGTGCCAGCACTGTACGGTGCTGCGCGGGGGCAAGGTCAGCGGCGAGGTGGACCCGCGCACGCAGAGCAATGCCGAGCTGTCGCGCCTGATGATCGGCGCCGAGCCGCCGCGGCTGGCGCCGCGCGAACTGCGCGCCGGCGCGGTGGCGCTAAAGGTGGACCGCCTGAGCCTGGGCAAGGCCTCGCCCTTCGGCACTGATCTGGCGGGCCTGGGCTTCGAGCTGCGGGCCGGCGAGGTGCTGGGCATTGCGGGCGTCTCGGGCAACGGCCAGCAGGAACTGATGGCGGCGCTGTCGGGCGAAGACCGGCGCGCGCCCAAGGGCTCGGTCAGCCTGTTCGGCCAGGATATCGCGCGAGCCGGTGCACACAAGCGCCGTCGCCTGGGCCTGCACTTCGTGCCCGAGGAACGCCTGGGCCGCGGTGCGGTGCCGACGCTGTCGCTGGCGCAGAACACGCTGCTGACTCGCACCGAGGCGGTCAAGGCCGGTGGCTGGATTCAGCAGTCCCGCGTGCAAAGGCTGGCCGAGGCACTGATCGCGCGCTTCAAGGTCAAGGCCGGTGGCGCGGGTGCAGCGGCCAAGAGCCTGTCGGGAGGCAATCTGCAGAAATTCATCGTCGGCCGGGAGATCGACGCCAAGCCCAAGGTGCTGGTGATTGCGCAGCCGACCTGGGGTGTGGACGTGGGCGCGGCCGCGCAGATTCGCGGCGAGCTGCTCAAGCTGCGCGACGAAGGCTGCGCGGTGCTGGTGGTCAGCGAGGAGCTGGACGAGTTGTTCGAGATCAGTGACCGGCTGCTGGTGATGGCCAAGGGTCGGCTCTCGCCGCCGCTGCCCATCGCCGAGGCGACGGTGGAGAAGATTGGAGAGTGGATGAGCGGGCTGTGGACCGAACAGGAAGGGGCAGGCCATCATGCTCAAGCTTGAGACACGGCCGCAGCCTTCCAAGCTGATGTCGCTGGCCTCGCCGCTGCTGGCGTTGGCGATCACCACCGTGCTGGGCATTGCGCTCTTCATGCTGCTGGGCAAGGACCCGGCGCGCGGCCTGCAGATGTTCTTCTGGGAGCCGATCAAGAGCGCCTATGCCTGGAGCGAACTGGGCATCAAGGCCACGCCGCTGGTGCTGATCGCGCTGGGCCTGGCGGTGTGCTTCCGTTCGAACGTCTGGAACATCGGCGCCGAAGGCCAGTTCATCGTCGGCGCGCTGGCGGGCGGCTGGGTGGCGATGCAGGCAACACCTGACACCGGGCGCGGCATCGTCGTGCTGATCCTGGCGGCCGGCATTGCGGGCGGCATGGCCTGGGCGGCCATCACCGCCTTGCTGCGCGACCGCTTCAATGCCAATGAGATCCTGGTCAGCTTGATGCTGGTCTATGTGGCCGACATGCTGCTGGGCTTTCTGGTCTACGGGCCCTGGAAGGACCCGAACGGCTACAACTTTCCGCAGACTATCAGCTTCCTGGCCTCGACCAAGGTGCCGCGCCTGTTCGACGGCTTGCGGGTCAACATCGGCGTCTTGATTGCGTTGGCCTCGGTGCTGGCCTTCTGGGTGCTGCTGTTCCGTACCTATGCCGGCTTTGCCTTGCAGGTCGGCGGGCTGGCGCCGGCGGCGGCGCGCTATGCGGGCTTCTCGTCGCGGCGCGCGCTGTGGACCGCGCTGCTGATCTCGGGCGGCATGGCGGGACTCGCTGGCGCGCTCGAAGCGGCCGGGCCGCTGGGCCAGCTCACGCCCTATGTGCCGGCGGGCTATGGCTTCGCGGCCATCATCGTGGCCTTTGTGGGGCGCCTGCATCCGGTCGGCATCATCTTCTCGGGCGTGCTGATGAGCATGTTCTATATCGGCGGCGAACTGGCGCAGTCGCGCATGGGGCTGCCCAAATCGATCACCGGCGTGTTCCAGGGCCTGCTGCTGTTTTCGCTGCTGGCCTGCGACACCTTGATCAACTACCGCCTGCGCTGGCATCGGAAGCACTGACACGATGGAAAGCTATGCATTGCTGATCGCTGCGGCGCTGAATGCCGGCACCGTGCTGGCGCTGGCCGCTTTAGGACTCTTGATCAATGAGCGCGCCGGCATCGTCAACCTGGGTGCCGAGGGCATGATGCTCGTCGCGGCCATTGCCGGCTTCGCCACTGCGGTGCACACCGGCAGCGACTGGCTGGCGTTTGCGGCCGGCATGGGCGCTGGTGCGGTGATGGCGGCGGTGTTCGGCGGCCTGGTGATCTGGCTCAACACCAACCAGTACGCCGCCGGCCTGGCGCTGAGCCTGTTCGGCACCGGCTTCTCGGCCTTTGTCGGCATCGGCTATGTGCAAGCCAAGCTGCAGGCGCGGCCGAGCTTTGCAGTGCCGGTACTCGCCGACCTTCCGCTCATCGGCCCGGCGCTGTTCCGCCAGCATCCGATGGTGTATCTGGCGATTGCGTTGACCGCCTTCCTGGCCTGGTTCCTCTACCGCTCGCGCGCCGGCCTCGTGTTGCGCGCGGTGGGTGAGTCGCCGGAGTCCGCGCACGCGCTGGGTTATCCGGTGCGACGCATCCGACTGGCCGCTGTGATGACTGGCGGTGCGCTGTGCGGTCTGGCGGGCGCCTATGTGTCGGTGATCTACACGCCGCTGTGGGTGGAGGGCATGATCGCCGGCAAGGGCTGGATCGCGCTGGCGCTGACCACCTTCGCCACCTGGCGGCCGGCACGCGTCTTGCTGGGTGCTTACCTGTTCGGCTTCGTCACCATGTTGCAGTTCCATCTGCAGGGCCAGGGCGTGCAGATCGCGAGTCAGTTGCTCTCGATGCTGCCCTACCTGGCCACCATCCTGGTGCTGGTGCTGATCTCCAGCAATGCCAGCTTCATTCGCGCGAATATGCCGGCCTCGCTGGGCAAACCCTTCTTCCCGGGTTCCTGAAGCGGTGCGTCCGCCGTGCTGGCGGCGCACCATAATTGGGCCCTTATCCCTCCCTCACTACGGAGACCTTCATGAGTCTGAAGAGCAAACGCGATCTGTTGAAGCTGGCTGGCTGGAGCACCCTGGCCGCCACCGCCGCCCTGGTGGGCTGCGGCAAGAAGGAAGAGGCCGCTGCGCCCGCTGCCGCCTCGGCGCCCGCTTCGGCCGCTGCGCCCAAGCCTGAGCCGCTGAAGATCGCCTTTGCCTATGTCGGCCCGGTGGGCGACGGCGGCTGGACCTTCGCGCATGACAACGGCCGCAAGGCGGTCGAGAAGGAATTCGGCGACAAGGTCGTCACCAGCTTCGTCGAAAAGGTGCCCGAGGCGGCTGACGCCGAGCGCGTGTTCCGCGATATGGTGGGCCAGGGCAACAAGCTGATCTTCGGCACGACCTTCGGCTATATGGAGCCGATGTTGAAGGTGGCACCCGATGCCAAGGATGTGAAGTTCGAGCATGGCACCGGCTACAAGCAGGCCGACAACCTGCGCACCTATGACTCGCGCACCTATGAAGGCGCCTATATGGCTGGCGTGATCGCAGGCGCGATGACCAAGAGCAACACGCTGGGCGTGGTGGGCTCGATCCCCATCCCCGAGGTGATCCGCAACATCAACAGCTTCACGATGGGTGCGCAGAGCACCAATCCGAAGATCAAGGTCAAGGTGGTGTGGGTCAACGAGTGGTTCAACCCGCCCAAGGAAACCGAGGCCGCGCAAAGCCTGATCAACGGCGGCGCCGATGTGCTGATGCAGAACACCGATTCGTCGGCCGTGCTGCAGACTGCCGAGAAGAACGGCAAGTACGCCTTCGGCTGGGACTCGGACATGACCGCCTACGGCCCCAAGGCCCACCTGGGCTCGGCCATCATCAACTGGGGGCCGTACTACATCGCCACTGTGCGTGAAGTGCTGGACGGCAAGTGGACGGCTGGCGCCGGCAAGAACAGCTGGTGGGGCGTCAAGGAAGGCGCGATCGACATGGTCTCGGTGGCCGAGATCGTGCCGGCTGACATCAAGGCCAAGGTCGACACCATCAAGGCCGGCCTGAAGGACGGCAGCTTCTCGATCTGGAAGGGCCCCATCGTCGGCCAGGACGGCAAGGAAATCCTGAAGAAGGACGAGGTCGCCGACGACAAGTTCCTCTCCGGCGTGAACTTCTACATCAAGGGCGTCGAGGGCAAGGTGCCGAGCGGCAAGTAAGCGCCGGTGCTGCGCCTGAGACAGTGCGCAGCCAAAGCAAATAAGGCCACTGCCCGCAAGGGTGGTGGCCTTCTGTCATCTGGCGGCGCAGTGCTCAGGTCCCCTGGGCCTTTTTCAAGGCAAAGCCGAGCAGGGTGCCGACTTGGCGCAGGTACTCCACATGGGCGGGCGTCCAATCCAGGATGTCGGTGGTGTTCTCGCAGCAGAACAGGCCGAAGGGCGAGCCACCGATATTGATGCCCACATCGAGCAGCGAGTAGATGCCCAACGGGGCAAAGTAGATCTCGGTGAAGCAATCGGTGATCGGGTTGTGGCGAGCATCGGCAGCGACGATCAGGCCGTCACGGCGCATGGCTTCGAAGTAGGGGCCGAAGTCTTCTTCCTTCAGCACGGTTCCCGCACTCCATTGCCCCTCAGTCCTGTCATACAGGCTGAGGCATTCGATGCTGTCCTGCATCAGCGGATCGGGATAGCGCCACAAGCTCGCGCGTGTGCAGGCCATTTCCTCGGTCAGGGTGCGGGTCAGCTGTTGGTAGAAGTCGCTCGGCTGGAGGCTTCCGTCCATCAGCTGCTTGGACAGGGCAAGGATCTTGGGCTTGTCGAACATGGACTCTCCTGCTGGGTGAATAGAGCTGGGAAATCGGTGTCTTCCAAGTTAACTTTAGCCTTTGGGGCCGTGCTGAGCCAGCGGGAAATGGCTCGATGTCCCCTTGCTGTTCAGCCGGCGCCTGCAAGCGCAGCAGGACGTGGCACGCGCCTGCTCCGCTGAGCGTCTCCGACCCCGCCCCGGCCTTGGCCCAAGAGCGGTGGAAGTGGCGCCCGCCCTCCCTATGGCAAACTCGCGCGCTTCGTGTTTCCCGGTTACTGAGTCTTGGACAAGATCCTGCTTCAAATTGCTGCCGAGCTGAAGGTTCGCCCGGCGCAGATCAACGCAGCCGTGCAGCTGCTCGATGGCGGTGCCACCGTGCCCTTCATCGCCCGTTATCGCAAGGAAGTGACCGAGGGGCTGGACGATATCCAGCTGCGCGAGCTCGAGTCGCGCCTGGGCTATCTGCGCGAGCTGGAAGAGCGTCGCTCCGCGGTGCTCAAGAGCATCGAGGAGCAAGGCAAGCTCACTCCCGAGCTGCGCGCTGCCGTCGAGGCCGCGCCGACCAAGCAGGAGCTGGAAGACCTCTACCTGCCCTATAAGCCCAAGCGCCGCACCAAGGGCATGATCGCCCGCGAGGCGGGGCTGGAGCCGCTGGCCGACAAGCTGTTTGCCGACCCGACGCTGGAGCCTCTTGCGCAGGCCGCCGCTTTCATCAACGCCGACGCTGGCTTTGCCGACGCCTTTGCGGTGCTGGACGGCGTGCGCGACCTGCTGTCCGAGCGCTGGGCCGAGGACGCCGCGCTGATCGGCAAGCTGCGCGAGTGGCTGTGGGAGGAGGGCCTGTTCAAGTCCACGCTGATGGCGGGCAAGGATGAGAACAACCCGGACATCTCCAAGTTCCGCGACTACTTCGACTATGCGGAAGCCATCAGGACCGTGCCCTCGCACCGCGCGCTGGCGGTGTTCCGCGGCCGCACGCAGGAGTTTCTGGATGCCAAGCTGGTGCTCGATGAAGAGATCGTCACCGGGCAACCTGGCTTGGCCGAAGGCCGCATCGCCCGCCACCTGGGCTGGAGCCACGGCAAGCGCGCGGCTGACGAATTGATCCGCAAGACCATCGCCTGGACCTGGAAGGTCAAGCTCAGCATGAGCCTGGAGCGCGACCTGTTCGCCCGCCTTCGCGACGAGGCCGAGAAGGTGGCGATCAAGGTCTTTGCCGAGAACCTGCGCGACCTGCTGCTGGCCGCGCCCGCCGGCAAGCGCGTGGTGATGGGCCTGGACCCAGGCATCCGCACCGGCGTCAAGGTGGCCGTGGTCTCCGACACCGGCCGCGTGCTGGACACGCACACCGTCTACCCGCACGAGCCGCGCAAGGACTGGGAAGGCTCGCTGCACACGCTGGGCCGCCTGGTGGCCACGCATGGCGTGAACCTGATCGCGATCGGCAACGGCACCGCCTCGCGCGAGACCGACAAGCTGGCGGCTGACCTGATCAAGCGCATCCAGCAGCTGGCGCCCGGCACGGCGATCGAGAAGGTCGTCGTCAGCGAGGCCGGTGCCTCGGTGTATTCGGCGTCCGAGTTCGCCTCCAAGGAGCTGCCCGAGCTGGACGTTTCCTTGCGCGGCGCGGTGTCCATCGCGCGCCGTCTGCAGGACCCGCTGGCGGAGCTGGTCAAGATCGACCCCAAGAGCATTGGCGTGGGTCAGTACCAGCATGATGTCAACCAGAGCGAGCTGGCCAAGACGCTGGACGCTGTGGTCGAAGACTGCGTGAACTCGGTGGGCGTGGACCTGAATACCGCGTCGGCGCCGCTGTTGTCGCGCGTCTCGGGCCTGTCGGCCGCGGTGGCTGGCTCCATCGTGCGCTGGCGCGATGCCAACGGCGCGTTCAAGAACCGCAAGCAGTTGCTGGATGTGACGGGCCTCGGCCCCAAGACCTTCGAGCAGGCGGCGGGATTCCTGCGCATCCGCGACGGCGACAACCCGCTGGACCTGTCGGGCGTGCACCCGGAGACCTATGTGGTGGTGCAGCGCATTCTTGACAAGGTGGCGCGTCCCGTCAGTGAGGTGTTGGGCAAGAGCGATGTGATCCGCGCGCTGAAGCCTGAGGCTTTCGCCGATGAGAAGTTCGGCGCCATCACGGTGAAGGACATCCTCGCCGAGCTGGAAAAGCCGGGCCGCGATCCGCGCCCCGACTTCAAGGTGGCGCGCTTCAACGAGGGCGTGGAAGACATCAAGGACCTGGCCGAGGGCATGATTCTCGAAGGCACAGTGTCCAACGTGGCGCAGTTCGGCGCCTTCGTGGACCTGGGCGTGCATCAGGACGGTCTGGTACATGTGAGCCAGCTGGCCAACAAGTTCGTCAGCGATGCGCGCGAGGTGGTCAAGACCGGCGACATCGTCAAGGTCAAGGTGCTGGAGGTGGACCTGGCGCGCAAGCGCATATCGCTGACGATGAAGCTGGATGCCCAGGCACCGCGAGGTGCTGCCAAGGCCGACAACAGTTTCCGTCCGGCAGCGCGCCATGAGCGCAGCAGCAGTCAGGGCACCGCGGGGCGTGGGGCTGCGGCACCGTCCGGCAACGCGATGGCGGCGGCGTTTGCGAAACTGCAGACCAAGCGCTGACGCAGACGCCCGCTGGGCGCCAGACGCCATCGGCGGCCCGCTTCTGGCGATTCGTCGCATGAGGGCGGCTCGCTCAGGGGCCGACGGCTATTCTCTGGCCCGCCAATATCCTGTATCTGGAGACTGACTTGTCGCACCAACTTCATCCCCGCAGCCTGGCTTGTGCCTTGCTCGTGCTGTCCTATGCCGCAGCACCGGCTGTCTTGGCGCAAGAGGCGCCTGGCGGCCCTGGCGATGCCCAGCCACGCCAGCCCGGCACCAAGCTGGAGCGGGTGGAGATCAGCTCCCGCGCGCTGTCGGACACCGATCTGCGTCGTCGGGCGCCGGTGGCCAAGCAGATCTACGGTCGAGAAGAGCTGGACAAGTACGGTGACAGCAATGTGGCGGATGTGCTGAAGCGCCTGCCCGGCGTCAGTGTGCAGGGCAATGCACCGCGCATGCGTGGCTTGGGTGCGGGCTACACGTTGATTCTGATCAACGGCGACCCCGCGCCTCCGGGCTTTCAGCTGGATCAGCTGGATCCCAAGCAGGTGGAACGCATCGAGGTCACCAAAGGCCCGACCGCGGACCAGAGCGCGCAGGCGGTGGCCGGCGCGATCAACATCATCTTGAAGGACGCGCCGCGGGTCAGTCAGCGCGATTTCGGGGCGCGCCTGGGCTACAACGCGGATCGCCCGGTTGGCGGGCTCAACTTCACCTGGGGTGAGCGGGTGCTGGGCGGTGTGGCTGTGTCGGTGCCGGTGTCCCTGTTCACCTGGCGCGGTCGCAATGAGATCCGCACCGAGAAGCTGGCGCCGGGCAGCAATGCACTGCCGGCCGCGTCCGTGCAATCGGCGACCCAGCCCTTCTGGGGGCATGGCTTCAACGCCAGCCCGCGCGTGAACTGGAAGATCAGTGAAGAGGAGACGCTGACGCTGCAGAGCTTCTTCCAGGATGGCCGCTGGAACAACAAGACCAGCTTCAGCAATGAAGTGCTGTCTGGCCAGCCGCTGCTGGAGGATGACAACCTGGGCAAGGGCAGCTGGCGCATGGCGCGAGGCAATGTCCAGTATGCGAACCGGCTGAACGAGAACCAGCGGCTGGAGCTGAAGGCCGGTTTGCAGGAGTCGAAGGGGGGCTTCGACGTGCAGACCTACCGCGACGGTGCCGTGCGCCGCCGCAGCTTTGGCGACAACAAGGACAGCAACATCACCCAGGGCGGCAAGTTCGCCCAACTGATCGGCGATAGCCACAGCCTGACCGTGGGCTGGGATCTCGAATGGCGCCGCCGCGACGAAAAGCGCGAGACCACCGAGCTGGGCGTGCCACAGCTGCCTGAGTTCGACGGCCAGCCCTTCGGCGCGCGTATCGAGCGCCAGGCGCTGTTCGTGCAGGACGAGTGGGAGCTGTCGCCGCAATGGTCCACCTATCTGGGGCTGCGTGGCGAGCGCATCGTCACCGAGAGCCGCGGCCTTAGCGAGACGCTGCGGAACACCAGCCAGGTGGTAACGCCGCTGTGGCACCTGAATTACAAGCTCGACCCCAAGGGCCGCGACCTGATCCGCGGCAGTCTGACGCGCAGCTACAAGGCGCCTGAGCTTAATGCGCTGCTGAGCCGTCCGGCCCTCAACGGCCTGTATCCGGACGCGAGCAAGCCCAACAGCCAGATCGCGCCGGACCGCACCGGCAATCCGCTGCTCAAACCTGAACTCGCGACGGGCCTGGATCTGGCTTTCGAGAAGTACATGGCGGGCGGCGGCATGTTCAGCATCGGCGTGTTCCATCGCCAGGTGAAGGACCTGATCCGCAACCAGATCACGCTGGAGACGGTGCCCTGGTCCGGCGTGCAGCGTTGGGTTTCGCGGCCGACGAACTTCTCCAAGGCCACGACCAGCGGCCTGGAGCTTGAGCTGAAGGGCCGGGCTGGCGAGTTGCTGCCCTCGGTGTTCGATCCCAAGCTGGCGCTGAATCTGCGCAGCTCGCTGAACATCTATCGCTCACGTGTGCAGGCGCTGGAGGGGCCGAACAACCGCTTGGACGGCCAGCAGCCCTGGTCGGCCAACCTGGGTTTCGATTACCGCCTGAGCAGCCTGCCCATGCCGGTGGTGACCGGCGCGAACTTCGCCTACACGCCGGGCTACACCACGCGCCAGCTTTCCAGCCAGTGGCTGGAGCAGAGCCATGCGCGCGGCATCGACCTGTTCGCGCAGTTCATCCTGAGCCGGCAGACCTCGGTGCGTGTGATGGCCAACAACTTTGCACCGGTGGACAACCAATCGCGTACGCTGCTGGACGGTGGCTACTACACCGATGTGCAGCGCAAGGGTCGCACCTGGTGGGGCGTGATGCTGGAGCACAAGCTCTGATGCAGGCACTGCGGGTCTACGCCGGAGCGCGGGCGCGTGAGCGCCTGCGCGAGCGGGGCCTGCAACCCTCGGATGTGCGTGTGGTTCCGGCCGCAGCGGGCGGCCCCAAGGGGCTGATCCTCAATCCGCTGGACCGCTTCCTGTTCGGGAGCTGGTTGCCGCGCGGCGCGGGCGAGATCCATCTGCTTGGTGCCTCGATCGGTGCCTGGCGCATGGCCACGGCCTGTCTGGTGAACGACGAGACGCAGGCGGAGCAGGAGTTCGAGCGTCTGGCGCAGGACTATGTGAACCAGCGCTACGACAGCGCGCCGGGGCACCGGCCAACGGCACAAACCGTCAGTCGCGGTTTTGCGGCGGGCCTGGCTGATTGCTTCGGTGGCCGCGAGGCAGCTTTGCTGGCGCATCCGCGCCTGCGGCTGCATGTCTTCACTTCGCGCGGACGCCATCTGCTGGCGCGCGAGGGGCGCTGGCGCACGCCGCTGGGCTATGGCGCCGCCTTTGCCGCCAATGTCTTGCAGCGCCGGGCCTTGGGGGGATGGCTGGAGCGGGTGGTCTTCTCCGACCCGCGCGCCGCGTTGCCGATGCCGGTCACTGACTTCCGTAGCCGGCTGGTGGCACTGAGCGCTGACAACTTTCAGCCGGCCTTGCTGGCTAGCTGCTCGATTCCCTTCTGGCTGCAGGCGGTGCATGACATCCCGGGTGCGCCCGAGGGCGCTTATTGGGACGGCGGCATCACCGACTACCACCTGCACCTGAACTACGCCGCCATGCTGGGCGACGGGCTGGTGCTTTATCCGCACTTCCAGCGCACGGTGGTGCCGGGCTGGCTCGACAAGGCCCTGCGCAGCCGGCACCGGGCCACGGCTTTTCTCGACAATGTGGTGCTGCTGGCGCCTGATGAAGACTGGGTGCGACGCAGCCTGCCGCGCGGCAAGCTGCCGGATCGGTCTGACTTCGCCTTCTACGGCGACGATGTGTCAGCCCGCGCCAAAGCCTGGCTGCAGGCGATTGCGCAGAGCCAGCGCTTGCGCGATGAGTTCGCGCGCCTGGTCGAGGCGGACTCGGTCGACGCCTTGCCGCTGTGAGCGTCTGAGCTCAGGTCGAATGTAATTAGAGGTAAGGCCCCGCCAACGCGGGGTGGGGGTACTGCGTTGCATCAGTACCGACGCATCACCTGTTATCAGGGAGCCCCCATGCCCATGTCATCCCCCCGCCTTGCTTCTTCGGCGCTGCTGAGTCTCTTGCTGGTGCTCGGCGGTTGTGCCCACCAGCGCCAGTCGCGCGAGCCGGCGCCGTATGGAAGCCATGGCGGATATGGCCCCTATTCAGGCCAAGCGCAGAACATCGTCCAATACGGGCATGTGCGCAGCATCGAGCAGTTGGCCGACGGTCGGCGTGACAGTGGCGCCGGCGGCGCCGTGGTCGGCGCGGTGGTTGGCGGCGTGATCGGCAACCAGATGGGCAAGGGCGACGGCC
>PNNH01000046.1 GCA_013824165.1 Methylibium sp.
GCCACCATCCGCTCGGTCGTTGACGAAGTCAACAATATGGGCCATCTGATCGAGGAAATCTCGCACTCGGCCCAGGAGCAGGCCAGCGGCGTCGGCGTGGTCAACAACGCGATGTCCGAACTGGACCGCACGACCCAGCAGAACACCACACTGGTCGATGAGCTCAATCGCAGCACCGATGAACTGAAGCAGAGCTCGTCGCGCCTGCTGGATGCGGTCGGCTTCTTCCGCGCCGCGCCGGCCAGCCACTGACGCCGCGTCAGCCCCATTCAACACCAGACACCCTCTGAAGAACACAGAAGCCAACAAGGTCCCACGATCATGATGAAGATGAAGAACAGCCCCACCCTCGCAAAGATCCTTGGCGCCGCTGCGCTGGCCTGCGCCGTCGCCGCAGCCCAGGCTTCGACGCCCAAGCTCATCAAGAAGGTGCCGCCCGAGTTCCCGCGCGAAGCTGTGCAGGCCTCGGTGGACAGCGGCGTCGTCAAGGCCAAGATGGCGATTGATGGCGATGGCAAGGTCACCGAGGTGTCCATCCTCGAATCGCAACCGCGCCGCGTGTTCGACCGCGCCGTGCAGCGCGCGCTGATGGAGTGGCGCTTCGAGGCCAGCGGCTCTGCGCAGTCGCACGAAGTGCGCCTGGTGTTCCGCAACGACGAGTAAGCCTCGCCAGCAGCCTGCCCTGTCGCGCGTTCCGAAGTAACGCCTGCAGGGCGCGCACAAGGCGGCTGTTGCCACAAGTTCAGGCGACAAGACCACACCGCCATCACTCTATGCACGCAGCGGGCCGAGCCCTATATTGGGCTCACATGCCCGGCTGCCCGCTCTCCCGAACGGCGCCGGACCCAGCTGTCCTGGCGCCGCTCCGCTTTTTGGCTGCGCACGAAGCACGGAGGTTTCGATGCGCGACAACGGACCGGTGACCCAGCGGGAATTCGTCTTTCCTGCCAACGAGACGCTGGTTTCCACCACCGACCTCAAGGGCCGCATCCTCTACTGCAACAGCGCTTTCATCTCGGTCAGCGGCTACACGCGCGACGAGTTGCTGGGCCAGCCGCACAACATGATCCGTCACCCGGACATGCCTGCCGAAGCCTTTGCGGACATGTGGGACACCATCGCCAGCGGCATGCCCTGGTCCGGGCTGGTGAAGAACCGGCGCAAGAACGGCGACCACTACTGGGTCAACGCCAATGTCACGCCCTTGCTGGATCGTCACGGCCAACCGGTCGCCTATATGTCGGTTCGCATCCTGCCCGGCCGGGCCGAGGTCGAAGGCGCAGAGGCGCTCTACGCCCGCATGCGTCGCGAAGGTGCCCAATGCCCGCTTCGCATCCGCCACGGCCAGCTGATCGACAGCAGCTGGCGCGGACGCCTGACGAGCTGGCTCAACCCGTCACTGGGCGTGCGCATCACCCTGGCGGTGTGGCTGGCCGCCGCGCTGGGGCTGGCGCTGGGCATGATTGCCGACCATTCGATGGTGGCGATGCTCGGCGCAGCGGCCGTCACCCTGGTCTGCGCCGCCATCGGCGGCCGCTACATCCGGCGCGCCGTGCTGGCGCCCATCCATTCACTGGAACGCTTCGCCAACCGCATGGCGGCCGGTGACCTGACGCAGCGCCTGCACAAGGACCGTGATGACGAGGTCGGCGCCATCGCCGGCGCACTGGCCCAGCTCAACGTCAACCTGATGTCCATCGTGCGCGATGCGCGCTCCGGCGTGATGCAGGTGCGTCAGGGCACCCACACCATCGCCGAGGGCAATCAGGATCTGTCGGGTCGCACCGAATCCCAGGCCAGCAGCCTGGAGCAGACGGCCGCGTCGATGGAGCAGATCAAGGCGACTGTGCATGCCAGCACCGACATGGCCAACACAGCGGCAAGCAAAGCTGAATCGGCCCGTCGCATCAGCGAACGCAGCGTGCTCGCGGTGCGCCAGGCGGCGCACTCGATGGAGAACATCAGCGCGGCCTCGGCCCGCATCGCCGACATCATCCAGGTGGTCGATAGCATTGCGTTCCAGACCAATATCCTGGCCCTCAATGCGGCGGTCGAAGCCGCACGGGCCGGCGAGCATGGGCGAGGTTTCGCGGTGGTGGCCGCCGAGGTGCGCATGCTGTCGCAACGCACGTCCGAAGCGGCGCGCGAGGTGCGCGGCCTGATCCAGGATTCCGGCGAACGTGTGGCCGAGGGCGGCACCCAGGTCGGCCAGGCCAGCCAGGCCATGGCCGAGGTGCAGCATGCGGTCGACGAGGTCTTCACGCTGATTCAGCAGATCAGCCAGGGCATGAACGAGCAGATGCGCGGCATCGACCAGATCAACGAGGCACTGGCGCAGCTGGACTCGCTGACCCAGCAGAACGCCGCGCTGGTCGAAGAGGTGGCAGCGTCGGCGATGGGGCTCAATGACAAGGCCCAGGAAGTGGCGGACGCGGTCGGCGTATTCCGGGTGGATGAGCACAGCGGCGCCGGCGCGCCGGATGCCGTGGCCCTGCGGCGTGCGGCCAAGGCGCCGCGCACCTGACTTGGCGCCCAGGGCTACACTTGCGCCCATGCTGCCCCGCCTCCCCGCCCACTGGCTGCGCACCCTGATTTGGGTGCTGTGCCTGGCCCTGCCGCTGCAAGCGGCAGCGGTAGCGGGCATGAGTGGCTGCGGATCGATGTCGATCGGCTGGAGTGGTGGGGCTGCCGACAGCGGCGAACTGCAGCCAGCGCCGCACCACCACGAGGCAAGCCAGACGGCCTCGGCTGATGCGCCCTTGCATGACGGTCACGCCATGCATGACGCTGCCGACCTGGACCACAAGCAATGCAGCGCCTGTGCCGCCTGCTTCGTGGGAGCCGCACTGCCGAGCGCGACCCTGGCCCTGGCCTCAGCAGCAGGCCACCCTGTGCAGTACAGCGGCACCGAATGGGTCAATCTGAGCTGCAGCCCATCGCGGCTCGAACGGCCGCCAAGAACAACAGCCCTCTGAGCTGAGCAGGCCTTGTTGCGGCCTGCCGACCTGGGCCAGCGCTGGCGCTGGCACAAGCCGCCCTGTTGTTCTCATTCCTCCTCAGAGGACCACTCCATGCACAAGACACCCTTTTCCTGGGTGCTGACGCTCGCCATGAGCGCAGCGCTCGGCTGGGCCGCCCCAGCTCAGGCGCAAGCCAGTTTGCCGACACTGGCGGACCCCTCCGATCCGAAGGCCGGCCCGGCGCCGCTGATCTATCGCTCCGCACTGCAGCGCTACCAGCCACTGCAGGACTCCAGCCTGCGCGACTGGCGCGCGGCCAACCAGCGCGTTCACGAAGCAGGCGGCTGGCGCGTCTACCTGCGCGAATCGCAGGCCAGCGCTCCCGCTTCTGCCGTCTCTGCCGCACCCTTGCCGGCGGACAGCCAGCGCAAGCCCGCCGCCAGCCCGGCGCATCAGCATTGAGGCACGCCATGACACTCTCCCATCCCCCGCTGCGGCTGCTCACGCTGCTGGCGGCGCTCGGCCTCGGCGGCTGCGCCAGCCTGGCACCGGAGGCCGGCTTCGCGCCACTGCAGCAGCAGACCCGCCAACTGCTCGACAAAGACCTGGCTTGGCCGCGCGACGAAGCTGCTCAGGCCCAGATCGAGCAGCGCGTGCAAGCCCTGCTGGCCCAGCACTTGAGCAGCGACTCTGCCGTGCAGATCGCCCTGCTCAACCACCGCGGCCTGCGCGCGGCGCTGTTCGAGCTGGGCGTGCTGGACGCCGAACGCGTGCAGGCCGCGCGCCTGCCCAACCCCGGCTTCAGCATCGGCCGCATGAGCAAGGGCGATGAGCGCGAGATTGAGCGCGGCCTGCATTTCAACTTGGCCCGCTTGCTGAGCCTGGCCAGCGCCGCCGATGTAGCGCAGCGCCGGCTGTCGCAAACCCGCCAGAATCTCGCGCTGCAGGTGCTGGCCGTCGCTGCCGAGGCCCGCCAGCGCCACATCCAGGCGGTCGCAGCGCGCGAGCAGCTGCACTATGCCCGCCAGGTGATGGAAGCCGGCGAAGCCAGTGCCGAGCTGGCGCGCCGCATGGCCGAGGTCGGCAATGTCAGCCGGCTGCGACAGGCGCGTGAACATGCCTTCTACGCCGATGCGGCGCTGGGGCTGGCGCGCGCCGAGTTGCAAGCCGCGCTGCAGACCGAGGCGCTGGCTCGCACACTCGGCCTGTGGGGCGAGCAGCGCGCGGCGCTAAAACTGCCCGAGCGCCTGCCGGACCTGCCCGCGCAGGCGCGCGAGCTGCCGGGCGTCGAGCAGCAGGCGATCGAGCAGCGTCTGGACGTGCAGGCCGCGCGTCAGGCCACCGCTTTGCGTGCCGCTGAGCTGGGACTGACGCGCCAGACTCGCTTCATCAACGTGCTGGAGCTGGGCCTGGCCCGCAACAGCAGCAATGAAGCACCGACACAGCGCGGCATCGAACTGAGCCTGGAGCTGCCTTTGTTCGACTGGGGCGAGGCCCGCAATGCGCGCGCCAAAGCGCTCTATATGCAGCAGCTGGCGCGCACCGCCGAGGTGGCCATCAACGCCCGCTCGCAAGCGCGCGAGGCCTATCTGCGCTACCGCAGCGCGCATGAAATCGCGCTGCACCATGCACGCGAGATCGTGCCGAACCGACAGCGCATCGCCGATGAAAACCTGCTGCGCTACAACGGCATGCTCATCGGCACCCTCGAACTGCTGGCCGATGCGCGCCTGCAGATCGCCGCTGTCGCCACCGCCATCGAGGCCAAGCGCGACTTTCTGCTGGCCGAGGCGGAACTTGAGCAAGCCCTGCTCGGCCCCGTTGCAGGCAGTGCCGGCGGCAGCGCCAGCAGCAGCGCCTCTTCTGCCCCTGCCGAGCCGGCGGGCGGCCACTGAATCCGGAGACCCATCCCCATGCTTTCCCGACGCAATCTTTTCGTGGGCGCGGCCGCCGTCAGTGCGGCCAGCGTCTCGCGCGTGGCGCTGGCTGCCATCCCCGAGGCGGTGCAGCAGACCAGCCCCGACACCGCCCCGCCGCTGATCCCCAACAGCGGCCGGCCCTACAACCCCGTGGTCACGCTGAACGGCTGGACCTGCCCCTGGCGCATGAAGGACGGCGTCAAGGAATTCCATCTGGTGGCCGAGCCCGTGGTGCGCGAGATGGCGCCCGGCTTCAAGGCCCATCTGTGGGGCTACAACGGCCAGTCGCCCGGCCCCACCATCGAGGTGGTGGAAGGCGACCGCGTGCGCATCTACGTAACCAACCGCCTGCCCGAGCACACCAGCGTGCATTGGCATGGCCAGCGCTTGCCCAATGGCATGGACGGCGTCTCGGGCCTGACCCAGCCCTCGATCAAGCCCGGCCAGACCTTTGTCTACGAGTTCGTCGCGCGCCGGCCCGGCACCTTCATGTACCACCCGCATGCCGACGAAATGACGCAGATGGCGATGGGCATGATGGGCTTCTGGGTCACGCACCCCAAGACTCGCCATCCACTGATCAGCGAGGTGCAACGCGACTTCTGCTTCCTGCTGTCCAGCTACGACATCGATCCCGGCAGCTACACGCCCAAGATCATGACGATGACGGACTTCAATCTGTGGAGCTGGAACAGCCGCATCTTCCCCGGCATCGACAGCCTCAATGTGCGCCATGGCGACCGGGTGCGCCTGCGTGTCGGCAACCTGACGATGACCAACCATCCGATCCATCTGCATGGCCATGAGTTCGAGGTCACCGGCACCGATGGCGGCCCGGTGCCCAAGAGCGCGCGCTGGCCCGAGGTGACTACCGACATCGCGGTGGGACAGATGCGCCAGATGGAGTTCATCGCCGACGAGGAAGGCGACTGGGCTTTCCATTGCCACAAGAGCCACCACACGATGAATGCGATGGGCCACGACGTCGAGACCCTGATCGGGGTCGACCACACCGGGCTGGCCAGCAAGATCACCCGCCTGATCCCCGACTACATGGCGATGGGCGAGCGCGGCATGGCCGATATGGGCGAGATGGAGATGCCGCTGCCCGACAACACCGCGCCGATGATGGCCGGCCAAGGCCCCTATGGCGGGCTGGAGATGGGCGGCATGTTCAGCGTGCTGAAGGTGCGCAAGCAGCAGAAAGCCGGCGACTACAGCGATCCGGGCTGGTATGCCGCGCAGGCGCCCAAGGGCACGGTGGCCGCGCCAGTGCCAGGTGCGGCGGCGCCGGCGGCCCGCCAGGCGCCGGCACCTGCAGCAGCGCCGGGCATGAAGCCGCACAAGCCGGGCATGCATCAGCAGATGCACCCGCAGATGCACCAGCAGCACAAGCCCGGCGCGGCCGCAGCCACCGAAGTCAAGGTCCGCAAACCCAGCAAGCACGAGGGCCACTGAGCATGCGCATGCACACACTCCCGTCCTGGCTGTTGGCACTAGGCCTGCTGGTAGCCGACGGCCACGCCCTGGCCCATGGGCCGCAGCCGCATCACAGCGCCGCGCCGCTCAAGAAGGAGCAGCAGGTCTTCGGCATTGCCGGCGACGCCGCCAAAGTAAGCCGCACGGTGACCGTCACGATGGGTGACGATATGCGTTTCAAGCCCGATCACCTCCAGGTGCGCGAAGGCGAGACCCTGCGACTGCGCATCCGCAACCAGGGCCAACTTATGCATGAGTTGGTGATCGGCACGCCCGAAGAGCTCGACGCCCATGCCAAGTTGATGGAGAAGTTCCCCGACATGGAACATGAAGAGGCCCATATGGCCCACGTGCCTCCGGGCGGCAGCGGCGACATCATCTGGCGCTTCAACCGCGCCGGACAGTTCGAATTCGCGTGCTTGATCGCCGGCCACTTTCAGGCCGGCATGCGGGGCCGCATCACCGTCACGCCAAGGAGCAACAAACCATGAACCCACAACTCAAGCAACGCCGCGGCCTGCTGGCTCTGATCGGCGCCGCGCTCGCCGGCCCCGCCTTTGCACAGGGGCCGTCCCCCATCGCCATCGAAGTCTGGAAAAGCCCGACCTGCGGCTGCTGCAAGGACTGGATCCGCATCATCGAAGCCCAGGGCCTGTTCAAGGCCACGGTGCGCGATGTCGGCAACACCCAGGCGCGCGCACGCCTGGGCATTCCGATGAAGCTGGGCAGCTGCCACACCGCCGTCGTCGGCGGCTATGCCATCGAAGGCCATGTGCCGATGCGCGAGATGCTGCGCCTGCTGAAGGAGCGGCCACGCGCCGTCGGCCTGGCCGTGCCCGGCATGCCGATCGGCTCACCGGGCATGGACGGCCCCGAATACGGCGGCCAGCGTGACCCGTATGAAGTGCTGCTGGTGCTGCACGATGGCAGCACACGTGTCTATGCCAAATACAGCTGAAGCCCGGTACCACCAGACCACCTGTTGATGAGGAAAACAATGATGAAGACGCGACTGATCACCGGCCTCTGCGCCGCCGCCGCCAGCCTCCCCCTGTCCGCGCTGGCGCAAACCGCCCCGAGCGGACACGACAGCCACCACGCCGCGCCCGCGCGGCCGGGTGCCGAAGAATGGGTGGCAGCCGAGATTCGCCGTGTGGACCTGGCCGGCCGCAAGCTCACGCTCAAGCATGCCGAGATCAAGCATCTCGACATGCCGGGCATGACCATGGTGTTCGACCTCAAGGAAGGAGCGGCCACGACCGAGCTGCTGGCCGCGCTCAAACCCGGCGACAAGCTCAGCGTGCAGATCCTCTCCACAAATGGGCGGCTGACGGTGAGCGCCTTGCGGCGCTGAGCCCCGCGGCGCTGTCGCGGCCCGGCCTCAGTACTGGCTGCGGCGGCCTGCCGAGTGCAACAAATTGCACGCATGGCGCACGCCGCTGCCAAATAGTTGGCAGTTTCGCTGGCATGCTCGCGCCCGTGTTGAAAACCGTTCCCGTAGACCAGCTGCGGCTGGGCATGTTCCTGCACCAGCTCGGTGGCTCCTGGATGAGCCACCCGTTCTGGCGCTCGCGCTTCCTGCTGCGCGACGCCGAAGACATCGCTCGCATCCGCAAAGCCGGCATCCTCGATGTCGTGATCGACATCTCGCAAGGCCTGGACGTGGCGGCCCCCGTCGAGCCCGCGCTGACCGAGGAAGCGTCGGACAGCCCGCCGGCCAGCGGCGAACCCACGCTGCCCGAAGCCCATCCGGCGCTCGCCAGCGTCGGCCCCGAGTACCAGGACGCGCTGCAGACCCGCCGCCGGGCGCTAGGCGCAGTGCTGGATCTGTTCGAGCAGGCGCGCCTGGGCCAGGCACTGGACGCGCAGCACTGTGCGCCGGTGGTCGAGGAGGTGATGCAGGCCGTCTCGGCCAAGCCCAGCGCGCTGATCAGCATCGCTCGGCTCAAGACAGTGGACGACTACACCTATATGCACGCGGTCGCGGTCTGCGCGCTGATGGTGGGCCTGGCCCGCCAGATGGGCCTGGCCGAGGCCGAGGTGCGTGAGGCCGGCCTGGCCGGCCTGCTGCTGGACACCGGCAAGGCGGCGATGCCGCCCGAGCTGCTGAGCAAGACCGGCCGACTCACCGAGCCCGAACTGCTCACGCTGCAGGGCCATGCCGTGCGAGGCCAGCAGATGCTGCTCAAGGAAGGCGGCTTCAGCGCCGAAGTGCTAGACGCCGTGCTGCACCACCACGAGCGCCTGGACGGCAGCGGCTACCCGGAACGACTGATCGGCCCCGAGATCGGCCGGCTGGCCCGCATGGCCGCCATCTGCGACGTCTACGACGCCGTGACCTCGCGCCGCCCCTATCGCGCGCCTTGGGACCCCGCCGAGGCCATGCGCTTCATGGCGCAAGCCAAAGGGCATTTCGATCCCCAGCTGTTCCAACATTTCGTCAAGGCGGTGGGCATCTATCCGGTGGGCTCGCTTGTACGCTTGCAGTCGGAGCGCCTGGCGGTGGTGGTGGCACAGGACCCCGGCTCGCTACTCAAGCCGCGCGTCAAGGTGTTCTACACCGCCGAGGAGCAGCATCGGCTGAGCCCGGCTTTCGAGCTGAACCTGGCCGACCCCGCTGCGGCCGACCGCATCGTCAGCGTGGAGCCGCCGGCGTCCTGGCGCTTCAACGATCTCGAATCGCTCTGGCTGGACGGGCCGGCGCGCTGAGCCTGCCGCGCAGCCTCAGGCCTGGATGTCCAGCAGCGCGCCGGTGGTCTTGATCTGGGTTTCCAGCACGCGCAGATTGGCCACATAGCTGTAGGTGGCCGAGCGCTGCTCGATCATCTCGCGCTCGGCGGACACGCCGGGCTGGGTGGCGGTACTGCGGCTGACCTGCACGCCCGACTCGGCCGGCAGGCTGGACAGCGCGACCTGCTCGCGGCGATAGCCGGCCGTCGACAGATTGGCCACATTGTGCGCAGACGCGCGCAGTCGCTCATTGGCGGCTGAGACGCCCGACAAAGCGGTGGACATGCTGATCGAGGACATGGCGAACAAGCTCCGAATCCCTTGAATTGGCGGGATTGTTCCCGTCTTATCGACCACTGCGCGCGGAACTTTAGAAAAGAATCGCCTTTACCTGCCAAATTCACGCGCCAAGGCGGGGACAATTGACCGCACCCCCTGCAGCAAGACTGAAATCGATGGCGATCCAATGGTTCCCGGGTCATATGAACTCGACCCGCAATGCAATCCGCGAGCGCATGAAGGCGGGGCTGGACGTGGTCATCGAGCTGCTGGATGCCCGCCTGCCCGGTTCCAGCCGCAACCCGCTGCTGGCCGAGCTGACCGAGGGCAAGCCCACGCTGAAGCTGCTGAACAAGCAGGATCTGGCCGACCCCCAGCGCACAGCCGCCTGGTTGGCGCACTACAACGCCCTGCCTGACACCCGCGCCATCGGCCTGGATGCCAGCATCAAGGCACCCGCCAAGGCGCTGATGAGCGAATGCCGGCTACTGGCGCCAAACCGCGGCGGCATGGCCAAACCGCTGCGGGTGCTGATCTGCGGCATCCCCAACGTCGGCAAATCGACGCTGATCAACACCTTGATGGGCAAGCGCGCCACCAAGACCGGCGATGAGCCTGGCATCACCAAGGTCGAGCAGAAGCTGGTCCTGGAGAACGATTTCTACCTGTTCGACACCCCCGGCATGCTGTGGCCCAAGATCACGGTGCCCGAGGCTGGCTTCAATTTGGCGGCCAGCGGCGCGGTGGGACGCAATGCCTTTGTCGAGGAAGAAGTGGCGGTCGAGCTGATGGCCTGCCTGCGCCAACACTATGCGCCGCTGCTGGTGGAGCGCTACAAGCTGGAGATCACGCCCGAGCTCAGCGACGAGGAACTGCTGGAGCAGCTCGGCCGCAAGCGCGCCGCGATGCTGAGCGGCGGCCGCGTCAATCTGCAGAAGGCGGCCGAGATCCTGATGTACGAGTTCCGCCAGGGCACGCTGGGCCGCATCACGCTGGAGACACCGGAGGAATTCGCCGCCTGGGTGGCCACCGGCGCAGCGGCCGAGGCCAAGGCCAAGGCGGACGCCGAAGCCAAGAAGGCCGCGCGCAAGGCCGGCCGCAAGCGCTGATCAGCGCGGCTTCAATCGGGCGCCTTGTAGACCAGCACCTTCAGCGAGCGCTCGTCTGACACATCTGCAAACTCCGCCGGATTGGCCAGCCGCTGCTGGAACTGCAGCGTCGGCGCCAGCTGCTGCATCTGCTCTTGCAGAAAGCCCACGCCCAGCTCGGGCGCGTTCAGGCACAGCAGGGCCTGGCCGCCGGGCGCCAGCAGATCGGGCAGGCGGCGCATCAGCCGCGCGTAGTCTTTGGTGGCGATGAAGCTGCCCTTCTGGTGGCTGGGCGGATCGACCACGATCAACTCATAGGGCCCGCCGCGCGTGATCTTGCCCCAGGAACTGAAGATGTCGTGCGGCAGATAGCTGGCGCCTGAGCCGATGCCGTTCAGCGCATGGTTCTGCTTGCCGATGGCCAGGGCGCCATCGCTCATGTCGATATTGACCACCTGGCTGGCGCCAGCCCGCAGCGCCACCACCGAGAAGGCGCAGGTGTAGGCGAACAGGTTCAGCACCTTGGCTCCCGGCTGCGCCGCCACCTGCTGGCGCAGCCAGCGCCGGCCCTCGGCCATGTCCAGGAACAGGCCATGGTTCTGGCCCTTCAGCACATGCACGCGAAAGCGCGCGCCGTCCTCGCTGACCTCATGCCGGTCCGGCACGCTGCCGGCCATCAGCCGGGTGTGGCTGCGGCTTTCGTCGCGCAGCTGGAACACCCAGTTGAGCGCCTGCCCCGGCGCCAGCTGCTGCCAGCGCGCGTCCAGCGCCGCGCCGATGGCCGCCAACTGCTCCTCAGGGAGCGGCTGGAAGCTGGTCAGCACGAACACCGGCGGATAAGCATCCAATGCGAGATGCTCGCAACCAGGGTGGAGACCACCGCGGCCGTGGAACACGCGCTGGGCATCGTGAGGCAGGGCCATCGTGGCGATGGCATCGAGCAGGGCTTGCATGGGCAGAGAGCAGAAGTGGCGCAGCGGAACGAAGACCGGGCTGCGCAGTGTATGCACCCCGGCCTACTTCAGCGCAAAGCGCACGCTGGCCGGTTTGCGCCCCGGCAGCGTAACGATGGCCACCACGCGGGTGCCCGGCTCCAGCTTGAAGCTGCCCTTGGCTTCGAAACGGTTGTCGCCCGCCGCCTGCAAGGCCAGCTCGGACTTGGCGCTGCCTGCCAGCATCGTCAGCTTGACGCTGCCGCCCTGGGTGCTGAGCGGCTTGCCGTGATCGCGCAGATACAGCGTGATCAGCTCAGGCTTGGCCACCAGTTCGAAATCGACATCGCCGGACTCGACCACCACGCCGCCATGCTGGGGCTTGTGATCATGGCCGTGCTTGCCGCCGGCCGTTGCCAGGCCGCTCAGTGCCAGTGCCAGGCTGGCGATCCACAGAAGGGTCTTGAGGTTCATGAGTGCTCCTTGAAAGAAGAAAGAAATGGCGGGTTGAGGGAAGGCTCAGAGCGCCTGCGCGTCCTGCTCCTGCAGCAGGCGCTCGGCGGGCTTGCGGCCGAACAGCCAGAACAGCGCCGGCGTCAGGAAGGTGTCCAGCAGGGTCGAGCTGATCAGGCCCGAGAAGATCACCACCGCCACCGGATGCAGCACCTCGGTTCCGGGGCGCTCGGCCTCGAACAGCAGCGGCGCCAGCGCGAAGGCCGTCACCAGCGCCGTCATCAGCACCGGGGCCAGGCGCTCCAGCGAACCGCGCACGATCATGGGCTGGCCGAAGGCCTCGCCCTCGAAGCGCATCAGGTTGATGTAGTGGCTGACCTTGAGGATGCCGTTGCGCACCGAGATGCCCGCCAGCGTGATGAAACCGATCAGTGCCGCAACCGACAGCGGCTGGCCCGACAGCCACAGCCCCAGCACCGCGCCCACCAGGGCCAGCGGGATGTTGGCCATGATCAGCGCTGCCAGCACCGCCGACTTGTAGCGGCTGTACAGCACCACGGCCATCAGCGTCAGCGAAACGATGGACAGCAGGCCCACCAGGCGCGAGGCCTCTTCCTGCGCCTGGAACTGGCCACCCAGCGTGATGAAGTTGCCTTCCGGCAATTTCGTCTCGGCCACCGCGGCGCGGATATCGGCCACCACCTCGGACAGCGGCCGGCCATTGGCATTGGCCGACAGCACGATGCGGCGCTTGCCGTCGTCGCGGCTGATCTGGTTGGGGCCGTCGGCTTCCTCGATGCTGGCGATGCGCGACAGCGGGATGGCGCCGCTGGGCGTCTCGATCAGCAGCCGGCCCAGGCCTTCCACCGAGCGCGCCGTCTCCGGCAGGCGCAGCATCAGCGTGAAGCGACGCCCTCCTTCGATGATCTGCGTCACCTTCTCGCCTTCCACCAGCGCCTGCAGCGTGGCCAGCACCTGGGGTGCCGGCACGCCGTACTGGGCGGCCGCCGCATAGTCCAGCCGCACCTTGATCTGCGGTGCCAGCACCTGCTTCTCGACCTCCAGATCGGCCAGGCCGGGAATGCCGGCCAGGCGGGCGCGCAGCAACTCGGCCTGCGCCCGCAGCACATCCAGATCCTCACCGAAGATCTTGATCGCGATCTGCGAGCGCACGCCCGACAGCATGTGGTCGATGCGGTGCGAGATCGGCTGGCCGATGGCCACCGCCGCCGGCAGGTTGACTAGGCGCGAACGGATGTCGGCGCTGATCTCGGCCATGCTGCGTTCCAGCTCGGCGCTGGGCTTGATGCCCACATCCAGCTCGCTGACATGGACGCCCTCGGCATGCTCGTCGAGTTCGGCACGGCCGCTGCGCCGGCCGACATGCGTGACCTCGGGCACCTGGCGCACCAGCACCTCGGCCTGGCGCGCCAGTGCCGCGGATTCAGCCAGCGTCACGCCCGGATTCAGCCGCATGCCAATCAGCAGCGTGCCCTCGTTGAAAGGGGGCAGAAAGGTGGTGGGGAAGAAAGGCACGGCCGCCGCCGCCGCCAGCACCGCCGCACCCGCCATCCCCAGCGCCGCGCGCGGGCGCTGCAGCACGGCCTGCAGCCCGCCGCGATAGCGCGCCTTCAGCCAGGCCAGCAGCCGGGTGTCGCCATGCTCCAGCGACTTCATGCGCGGCAGCAGGTAGTAGCTCAGTACTGGCGTCAGCGTCACCGACACCAGCAGCGAAGCCAGCGTCGAGACGATGAAGGCAATGCCCAGCGGCACGAACAGCCGCCCCTCGATGCCGGGCAGCGCGAACAGCGGCAGGAACACCAGCACGATGATCACGGTTGCATACAGGATGCCCGAGCGCACCTCCATCGAGGCGCGCGCCACCAGTTCCAGCAGCGGCTGCGGCCGGCCCGGGTTCTCGGCCCGGTCCTGCTTGAGGCGCCGCATGATGTTCTCCACATCCACCACCGCGTCATCCACCAGGCCACCGATCGCGATCGCCAGGCCACCCAGCGTCATCGTGTTGATCGACAGGCCGAAGTAGCGGAACACCAGCGCGGTGATGAAGATCGAGATCGGGATCGCGGTCAGCGCGATCACCGTCGGCCGCAGCGTGCCGAGGAAGAAGAACAGGATCACCGCCACCAGCACTGAAGCACCGATCAGCTTGCCCTGCAGCGTCGAGATCGAGGCCTCGATGAAGCTGGCCTGGCGGAAGGTCACGCGTGGCGCTTCCATGCCGGCCGGCAGCGAGGCCTGCAGTCCGCTCAAGCCCTCTTCGATGGCACGCGTCACCGCCAGCGTGTCGGCGCCGGGCTGCTTCTGGATGCCCAGGATCACCGCCGGCTTGCCCTCGAAGCCGGCATCGCCGCGCTTAAGCGCGGGCGCGAAGCTGACCTCGGCGACCTGGCGCAGCAGGATGGGCTGGCCCTGGCGCGCCCCCAGTGCCAGGTCCTTCAGGTCATCCAGCCGCGAGGTGCGGCCCAGATGGCGGATCAGGTACTCGCGGCCGTTAAGCTCCAGAAAGCCACCTGATGTGTTGGCCGAGAAGCCCTTCAGCGCCGCGGCCAGCTGATCATGCGTGATACCCAGCCCCGCCATGCGCGCGGTATCGGGCTGCACCTGGAACTGCCGCACCTCGCCGCCGATCGGAATCACCTGCGCCACGCCGGGCACCGCCAGCAGGCGCGGCCGCAGCACCCAGTCCGCGTATTCGCGCACCGCCATCGCGGTGGTCTTGCGCTCGTCCACCGGAATCGCGATCTGCATGATTTCGCCCATGATGGAGCTGACCGGCCCCATGCGCGGCACGATGCCCTGCGCGGCGCCGCCCAGGCCCTCTTCCATTGAGCTCAGGCGCTCGGCCACCAGCTGGCGCGCCCGGTAGATGTCGGTGCTCCAGTCGAAGGTGATGTAAAGGAAGGACAGCCCGGCCGACGAGACCGAGCGCACCGATTCCACACCGGGCAGCCCGTTCAGGCTGGTCTCAAGCGGGAAGGTGATCAGCTGCTCCACCTCCTCGGCGGCCATGCCGCCGGCCTCGGTCATCACGGTGACGGTGGGCTTGTTGAGATCCGGGAACACATCCACCGGCGTGCGCGACAGCGTGAAGGCGCCGTACACCATCAGCACCAGGCTGGCGATCAGCACCAGCAGCCGGTTGCGCAGGCTGTTATCGAGTAACCACTTGAACATGGGTGGCTCCTCAGCGGATCTGGTTGATCAGGCTCGCGCCCTGGACCGCGACACGCTCGCCCGCCTGCAGGCCCGAGGTCACCGCCAGCTGCACGCCGTCCAGCGGCTGCACTGTCACCACCCGGGGCTCGAAGCGCTCGGGCGCCGTCTTGACCCACAGGATGCTCTGGTTGGCCGGGTTCTTCAGCAGTGCCGCAGCGGGCACGGCCAGAGCGGTGATGCGCGTGCGCGTCTGCACGAACACCCGCACCGGCTGGCCCAGGGCCAGGCCGGCAAGCGCGGCCGATTCGGCGCGGAAGCTCAGCGGCAGCGCCTGCTCGCGCAGGCTGCGCGCCGCGCCGATGAAGCTCAAGGGCACGCGCTGCTCGCCCACCGCCAAGGCGGCCGCGCCCACGTCCAGCGCCAAGGCGCTGTCATAGGCCAGCGCCTCGATGCGCAGGCGCTGCGGGTCGACGATCTCGAACACCCGCTCGCGCGCATCCACCACCTGGCCTGAGACGACGTTGGCCGAAGCCAGCACACCCGCCACCGGCGCCACCAGCGCCTCGCGCGAACTCAGCCCGCCGGCCACCGCGGCCGCGCGCTCGGCCAGGCTGGCCGCTTCGCTCTCGGCCGCCTCGATCTCGCGGCGCGGCACGGTGTCCGCCAGCTCGCGCAGGCGCGCCAGGCGCTTGTCCGCCAGGCTTCTGGCCGCACGCAGCTCGGCCAGCTGAGCCGCCTGATTGGCCTGCTCGATGGGGGCTGCCGCGGCCCGCACATAGGCCAGCACCTCGCCCTTGCGCACCGTCTGCCCCGGTTGCGGCAGACCGCGCGGACCGGGCTCGATGCGCCCCGCCACCAAAGCCTGCACCAGGCCACCCGCATTCGGGTCCATCACCACCGTACCGCTCAGTTCGAGCGTTCGCGGCAAGGTGCTGCTTTCGGCCACCCAGGTGCGCAGGCCCAGCTGGCGCTGCGCCGGCTTGGGCAGGAAGACGCTGCCATCGGGCAGACGCTGCGGGCCGTTGGCCGTGGGCGCGGCCGGCGCATCGCCATGGTCATGGCCCGGTCCGGCCTGCGACAGCGGCGCGCTCAATGCCATCAACAAGGTAGCTGCCAGCGCCAGGCCGCTGCGATTGAATGAAGTCTTCGTCTTCATGCTCATGCTGCTGCTCCCAGGCGTTGACGACGAACCAGCGCCCAGAACAAGGAAGCAACAGCCGACAAGGCCAGCACCCAGGGCCAGGTCTTGCGCCAGTCAAGCCCACGGCCATGGGCATCGGCCGCTGCATCCATGTGCACGTCGATCTCGGCCGCCAGCAGATCGCTGGCTTCGGCAGTGCTGACGCTTGCCACCACCGGGCTCACGCCTTCCGGCAAGGCCTGGGCCAGCGTGGCCTGGAAGTCGCCATCGCCGCTGGCCTGAACGGGCAGCTTGGCGCCGGCGATTTCAAGCTCCAGCGTGGCGCCCTTGACCGGCGCGTTGCTGGCGCTGTGATCCAGATACAGCGTCAGCTGCCGGTCCTTGAGCACGCCGACCAGCTCGAACAGCTCGGTGCTGGTGGCAAAGCGCGGCAGCGCCGACCCGATCGCTGCGCCAGCAGCAGGTGCCTCGCCATGGTCATGACCCGGGCCGGCCTGGGCCGGCTGCACGGTGGACAACAAGGCCGCGGCAGTGCCCAGCGCAAGCACAAGCGCCGCGCCGGCACGCGGTGAGGCGGCCGATGAAAGAGTAGGGAAAAGGTTCATATCGTTTCCAGCAATGGTGTGAAGAGGCCGATGAGGCGATGCCCCGGCTTCATTTCGTTCATTCATTCAGTCGGCGCAGCCGGCAGCAGGCCCAGGGCCTGGCGCCACTGCGAGACGGCCTGGGCCAGCTCGATGCGTGCGCGCAGCGCCTGCCGCTGGGCCTCGAAGGCCTCGAGCGCCACACGCAGCCGCGTCGGCAGATCGGCCTGGCCCAGGCGGAAGGACTTCTCGAAGAAGCCTTGCGCCTCGTCGGCCAGTTGCGCGCGACGCTCGGCGGCCTGCAAGGCCACGCGGGCTAGCTGAGCCCGGCCCTGTGCGGCCTGCACCTCCGCGGCGATGCGTTCACGCGCCAGACTGAGCTGCGCCTGGGCCTCGGCCAACTCAGCCAGAGCGGCCGACTGGCGCGCGCTGTAGCGCTCACCGGCCCCAAGCGGCAGGCGCAGCGCCAGGGTCAGCGCCTGGCCATAGGGCTCGCCGAAGGCGCCACGATCACGCGCGGTGGACAGCGACAACTCAGGACTGGCGCGGGTTTGCACCCGATTCAGCGCGGCACTGCGCTGCGCAATCTCGGCCCGCGCAGCCAGCTCGCGCAGCAGCGGATGGGCCTGCAGCGCGGCTGCCGGGTCCAGGGCTTCGGCCGCATCCGGTGCCACCTCGGCCTGATCCGACACCCGGGCTTCAGCGCCGGGCGCCGGAAGCGGCCCGATCAACGCCTGCAGAGACTGCCCGGCCTGGACCTGGGCCGCTTGTGCCTGCGCCAGCTCCATCTGCGCGGCCGCCACGGCGCCGTCGGCCTGGTGCTGATCCGCGCGCGCCAGATCGCCCGCGCGCACCCGCTTCGCGACATCGGCCGCCAGTTGCTCGGCATGAGCCAGACGCGCACGCATCAAGGCCTGCTCGTTGCGGGCCGAATGCAGCGCCCACCAGGCTGCGCGCAGCTCGGCCACGGTCAGCCAGGCCGCCGCCTGCTGGCTCGGCGCCAGGCCGGCCAGCTCGGCCTCGGCCAAGGCCCGGCTGGCCGCGCGCTCGCCCGGCAGCCACAGCGGCACGGCGAGGCCGATGCTGAGCTCGCGCTCACCCGCCTTGCTGCCCACTCGATCGGACTTCAGCGATGTTTCCAGTGTCGGCGCTTCAGGCGTCCAGCGCTCCGACGCGCGGCGCAGCGCCTCGGCGGCATCGCTTCGGTGGCTGGCGGCCTGCGTCTGCGGCAGCCGCTGGATGGCAGCCTGTGCGGCTGCCTCCAGCGTCAGCGCCGGCGCAGCGGCCTGGCCCTGGGCAGACGCCGCCATGGCAAGCAACAGTGCTGCAGCCGCATGGGCAGCCCATCCGCGCTTGGATCGCCGCGCCGCGCGGCCAGGGTGTGCCGGCCCGGCGTCCGGCCAGGGACGGAACGCAGGATCTTCTTTCTTCTTGTTCATCTTCAACCTCGCATGACATCAGTCCGCACGGGCAGCGAACAGGCCCGTGCGCAAACGCACTGGCGGCGAGGGAGATATCGAGAGGCTGCGACGGCGCCGATCAGGCGCAGTCACGCATCAGAACGAGAACAGAAAAAAGGAAAAGTGCTGTTCCCCCGCCGCGACTCAGGCGAGGGGGCTCAGAGGCGGTCGGAGCAGCTCATCCGGAACTGGGTCCGGCATGGTGGGTGGCGTATGCCAGCCATAGCGGTCGCTGGTCTGGACCACATGCACCGGCGGCAGGCCCAGCATCGCCGCGCTGCCATGGCTATGGCCGTGGCAGGGGCCGCAGTCGCGGTCGACATCGGCGCTCAGGCTGCCTGCCTGGGTGACATCGGACTGGGGTTGGGCGTGCTCATGCGCATGTTCATGCACGTGGTAGCCGACGACACCCAGACCGCCCGCCGTGCTGTCGATCTCGCAGAAACCCGCGACCGCCGCCCAACTGAACTGGAGCGGCAGCACGAACATCAGCAGGATCAGCACGAAGCGGCGCATGGCGTGCATTCTAGGGGCCATGGCCAAGCCCCTCGACCCACCAGGGGCGAGGGGCGCCCAGGATCAGAAGTTGTAGCCCATCGTCAGCGACAAGGTCGTGTTGCGCGTCTTCACATCCAGCCCGCTGAGTGCAGTACCCGGCGGCACGCCGAGCAAGGTGTAAGGCGCCTTGCTGGTGTCGGTGCTCAGCGTGATGGAGTTCTTCACGCGGGTGTGGCCCAAGGCGCCAACCACCGACCAGCGCTCATTGACCGCATAGGACAGCGCTGCATGCGCGACCACACCCCAGGCCTTGTCGGCCTTGGCCGTGGTGTTGGGTTGCACCGCCTGATCAATACTGACGCTGCGGATGGTCGAGAACAGCGGGCCGATGCCCAGCGTGGGCCGCCAGGTGGCCTTGCGGTCGGCGAAGTGATAGTTGAACAGCAGGCCGGGCGAGAACTGCTTCAGACTGCCGATGGTCTCGCCCGGCTTGAGCGTACCGGCCCCGATGATGTCGTGCTTGGGCGGGATTCCCAGCACCAGCTGCGCGCCGAACCGGTCGTCCATGAAGCGCTGCTCATAGGTCACCAGCACGGTCGTGGCTTTGCCCAACGTGGCGTTGTAGCCGGGCCGGGCCAGGATCGAGCCCAGCGGGTTCAGGCCCTTGATGCCGTCCGAGCTGGCGCTGGGATCGATATGCACCAGGCCGATACGGAGTTCCTGCGCCGAGGCGCCCATGGCGGCCAGCCCCAGAGTGGCAGCGGCCAGCAAGCGCGCCTTGTGTGCGAGTGTGGTCATGATGTCTGTGTCTCCAAGTTTCTTGTCGTTGAGTTGTGAGCCGGTTCAGGAAACAGGCTCATGCAGCGCTCGGCCATCGCCGTGATGGTGAGGCTGGGGTTGACGCCGACGTTCGCCGGCAGGATCGAGGCATCCATCACATAGAGCCCCGGGTAGCCGAAAACTTCTCCGGCTTCATTGACCACGCCCTGGTCGGCAGTGCCGGCCATTACGCAGCCGCCCAATACATGGGCCGTCGTGGCGGCGCCCAGCAGCGTTTCCGGCAGGGCATTGCCCGCCGTTCCGCCGCTCAGGCGCGCAAAGGTCTCAGTCAGCGTCTGCGCCTGCGGCAGGTAGGACGGCGCGCGCGTATGCCCCGCCGGCACCACGCTGGACAGGCGCCAGCCCAGCAGGCCGCGCTTCAGGCGCAGCGCCAGCTGGTTGTCCACCGCCTGCATCGTTAGCAGCACGGTCGAGCGTTCGGCCCAGCGGTGCCCGCTGCGCATGCTGGCCGTGGCCTCTCGCGGACGCAGAACGAAGGCGGCCAGGGTCTTGAGCGCACGCCGCAGCGGCCGTGGCTCGCTGACCAGCGGACCGCCCTGCCAGCGCAGCACGCGCATCGAGCGCGAGAAGCGGTTCTGCGTGATGTGGGTGTCCGACCCCAGCATGAAGTGGGTGGAGATGGTGGCGCCATCGCGCAGATCGATGTCGGGCTCGCGCGCGGTGACGGTGCTGATCACTTCGGAGTTGCTGCGCACCACCGCGCCCAGCCGCGGCGACAGTGCCTGCAGCGTGCGCCAGCGCTCGCGGCAGGCCAGCAGCAGCTCCAGCGTGCCCAGCACGCCGGCAGCGACGATGACGCGGCGCGCGCGGTAGTGCTCAAGCAGCGCGGCGTCGCGGGTGCTGCGCACGCGCAGCTCGTAGCCGCCTTCGCCGCTGTTCAAGGGCGTGATGCACTCGACCCGCCGCTCAGGCAGGATCTGCACGCCCAGCCGACGCGCCAGGTGCAGGTAGTTCTTGTCCAGCGAGTTCTTGGCGCCGACATGGCAGCCGCTGCAGCAATCGGCGCAGAAGGTGCAGGCCTGCCGCTCAGGGCCGGCGCCGCCGAAGAAGGGGTCGGCGATGGCCTCGCCTGCCGCTTGCCCCGCCGTGCCGAACAGGATGGCTTGCGGCACCGGGCCAAAGCTCTGCAAGGCGCCCATCGCCGCAGCGGTGTCGCGCAGCCAGTGGTCCTGCTGGCTCTGGCGCGGGTTGACGGCGCGGCCCAGCATGCGCGCCGCCATGGCGTAATGCGGCGCCAGCTCGGCGCGCCAATCACGCGGCGGCAGCGCGGCCCAGGCCGGGTCGCGGTAGAAGCCTTCGCCAGGCTCCAGCAGCACCGCGGCAAACACCAGGCTGCCGCCGCCCACGCCAATGCCGCGCGCCACGCTGAGATGGCGCAGCAGCGTCTGGCTGAAATGGCCGCGCAGGCCCAGGCGCGGCGCCCACAGCAAGCGCTTGGGGTCTTCCGACGCGGCGCGCATGTCCGCGGCCGAGACCTCGCGGCCCTGCTCCAGCACCAGCACGCGATGACCCTTTTCGGCCGCGCGCAGTGCGGCCACCGCGCCGCCAAAGCCGCTGCCGATGATGATCAGATCCCAGTCCATGACGGGATCTGCGCTCAGTCGCCGGCGTAGAGCGATTCCACCAGCTCTCGGTGCGCCTCGATCACCGCCTTGCGCCGCAGTTTCATGGTCGGCGTCAGCTGCCCGGCGTCGATGCTGAAGTTGCCCGGGATCACCGCGAACTTGCGCACCGAGCCGACGCGCGCATGGCGGCTGTTGACGGCGTCCACCTGGGCCTGCACGGCGGCCAGCAGCTTGGGGTGCTGCTCCAACCCCTCGCGCGGCAGACCTTCGCGCTCGGCAAATGCCTTCAGCTCGTCGGCCTTCAGCGTCAGCAGCGCGGCCAGGAAGTGCCGCCCCTCGCCCACCACCACCGCATGCTCGATCAGCGGCTGGCCCATCAGATCGCTCTCCAGATTGGCCGGCGAGATGTTCTTGCCGCCCGAGGTGATGATCAAGTCCTTCTTGCGGCCAGTGATGAACAGATAACCGTCGGCATCGATGCGGCCCAGGTCGCCGCTGTGCAGCCAGCCGCCCTGCAGCGCCTCGGCGGTGGCCGCCTCGTCGCCGGCATAGCCCTGGAACACGCCGGGGCTCTGCACCAGCACCTCGCCGTCATCGGCGATGCGCAGCGCCAGGCCCGGGATGGCGCGACCCACCGAGCCGACGCGTGTGGCGCCCACCAGATTCAGCGTGCTGGGGCCGCAGACCTCGCTCTGGCCATAGAGCTCGCGCACCGGAAGATCCAGGCCGAAGAAGAACTTCAGGATCTCGGGCGAGATCGGCGCGGCGCTGGACAGCAGCAGCGTGGCCTGATCCAGCCCCAGCGCCTTGTGCACCTTGCCCAGCACCAGGCGGC
Source organism: Methylibium sp. (assembly GCA_013824165.1). GTDB lineage: Bacteria > Pseudomonadota > Gammaproteobacteria > Burkholderiales > Burkholderiaceae_C > JACDQM01. Next base: position 21,941 of record PNNH01000046.1, read on the forward strand.
GCGCCAGCGCCATCTGCAGGTTCAACAGCGCATCGGGCGTGCGGCCGGCCAGCGTCAGCTCATGCCAGCGGCGCGACACGCCCATGGCCCAGCGCGCCAGAGCGCCCTTGATGCCGGTGGCGGCGCCGATCTTCTCGGAGAGCGCGGCGTGCATCTTCTCCCACAGCCGCGGCACACCGAAGTACACGGTCGGATGCACCTCCTTCATGTGGTCCAGCAGCTGCTCGATGGCGCGCGCAAAGTAGATCGCATTGCCGGCGCGCGCCGGCGCGTGAATGGCGCCCACCTTCTCGGCCACGTGGGCCATCGGCAGGTAGGAAATCAGGCGGCCGCTCTCGTCGATGCCGTAGATGCTGTTGAGCGACTGCGCCGTCCAGGCCAGATTGCCGTGGCTGAGCATCACTGCCTTCGGATGTCCGGTGGTGCCGCTGGTGTAGATCAGCGAGCCCAGATCCGTCAGCTTGATCGCTGCCATGCGGCGGTCCACCTCGGCCTGCAGGCTCACCGCATCCGGCCCGTCGCCCAGGGCCAGGAAGTCGTTCCAGCACAAGGTGTTCGGCAAGGTCGCGCTACCCATGCTGACGACCGCCTTCAGATGCGGCAAGGCCGCACCGCGGCCCTCGATTTTGGCCAGCTGAGCAGCGTCCTCCAGCAACAACAGCGGCGCCTTGCAGTGGTTGAGGATGTACTCCACCTCGGCCGGCGCGCTGGTCCAGTAGATGCCGGCGCTGGTGGCGCCGACCATCATCGCCGCATGGTCCATCACCAGCCACTCGGGCCGGTTGAAGCCAAGGATGCAGATGCTCTGATGCGGCTGCACGCCCAGTGACACCAGCGCGCGCGCGGCCTTGCGCACTTGCTGCAGCAGCGTCGCCCAGCTGGTGGGCTCCCAAGTCTGCTCGCCGCGCACAAAGTAGGCGGGCTGCTGCGGTATGCGGGCAGCGGTCGCCAGCAGGCAATGGGGGGTAGGCAGCCGGCTCGCATCGCCTTGGCGGCTGCGGGCGTGCACGTTCGCTTCGCTCATCGTTGTCTCCTCATGAGCGCATTTCTTGGTGTTGCGCTCTATGGCTGGGGTGAATCTGGGTACTGCTACTTCATCAACTACTCGTCTCCAGAGGGATCGATATCCGTGCCTGGGTGCGCGGCGTCAGTGCGCCGCCAGGCCCAGCAGCACGCGCGCCTCGTCCGGGCTGGCCACGGCCCGGCCGGCCTTGGCGGCGCATTGCGCCAGCGCCTCGATCAGCGGGCCGTTGCCGCTGGCGCGCGAGCCGTCGGGAAGGTAGAAGGTGTCTTCCAGGCCGGTGCGCAGCATGCCGCCCAGCTCGGCGGTCTTCTGGTGCACCGGCCAGATCTCCTGGCGGCCGATCAGCGTGGTCTGCCACACCGCGTCCTCGCACAGATAGCGCGGCAGCAGGGCCAGCAGATCGGCGTCGCAAGGCATGCCTGAAGCCACGCCCATCACGAAGTTGTATTCCGGGCGACCCATGCTCTTCTTGAACATGCCGTTCCTCACGAACATGCCCACTGCGCGCACGATGCCCACATCGAAGCACTCGAACTCCGGGTGCACGCCGCAGGCTTCCATCACGTCGAGGAATTGCTGCACCTTGGCCACCGGGTTGTCGAACACCATAGGCGGCCAGGCCCAGGAGCCGTCTTCCTTGAGCTTCAGATAGTTCAGGCTGCCGGCATTGCAGGCGGCAATCTCGGGCCTGACGCGGCGGATGCAGGCCTCGGGGCCGCTGATGTCCTTGCCGATCACGCCGGTGGTCAGGTTGATGATCACGCCCGGGCAGGCCTCGCGGATCGCGCCGACGACGGACTCAGCCACGTCCGGGTCCCAGCTGGGTAGATGGCCCAGGCCCTCGTCTTGCATGCGCAGATGCACATGCATCACCGAAGCGCCGGCGTTGAACGCATCGCGCGCTGCCTCGGCCATCTGTGCCGGCGTCACCGGCACCGGATGCTGCTTGGGATTGGTCAACACGCCGGTCAGCGCGCAGGTGAGGATGGCTTTGTCAGCACTCATTGTTCGGTCTCCAGTGTTTCCAGTTCAATCAGCAAGGCGCCCGCGGCGACGGATTCCTGCGGCGCCGCATGCACGGCCTTGACCCGCCCGGCGCAGGCCGCGCTGAGCCACATTTCCATCTTCATCGCCTCGACGCTGAGCATGGGCTGGCCCTCGGCCACCACATCGCCGGGCTTGACCAGCACCTGCGCCACCAGGCCGGCCACCGGCGCGATGGCGCGCAGCGGGTCGTTGGCATCGGCGCTGGCTGGGATCGGCGACGGCTCTTCGAACACGAACACCGCCGCATCGCTGACCAGCTGCAGGCGCATGCCCTCGCGCAGCGCAATCAGCCAGCGTTGCACGCCGTCCACGCTGACGCGCAGGCGGCCGTCGGCATCGCGGCCCAGCCACTGCACGCGGTGCGTGGTCTGGCTGCCAACCGGCGCCAGCTGCACGGTATTGCCGGCCACCAAGCGGGCGCGATAGCGGCGCTCGCCCTCGTCGTCATGCTTCAGCTTCAGGTCGAAGCTGGATAGCGGCAAGCTCAGCGAAGCACTCACCGAGGCTTCGTCCTCGGGCAGTGCCAACAGCGCGGCGGCGATCAGCCAGTCGGTGTCAGAGGGCTGCGGTCGCTGCAGCAGCGGCTCGCCAGCCACGGCCCAGTCGTCCAGCAGGCTGGTGTGCATGCGCGCCGCGCGGAAGTCCGGATGCTGGATCAGGTCGCGCAGAAAGCGGCCGTTGTTGACGAGGCCCAGCAGCGGCGCGTCCTCCAGCGCGGCGGCGAGGCGGCGGATCGCGTCCTCGCGGTCGCGGCCGTGCACGATGAGCTTGGCCACCATCGCGTCGTAGTAGGGCGACACCTCGCCGCACTCGACGATGCCATCGTCGATGCGTACGCCGGACTGGCGCGCGGCAATCTGCGGGCGCCACCATTCGATGCGCCCGGTCTGCGGCGCGAAGCCGGCATACGGATCCTCGGCATACAGGCGCGCTTCGATCGCATGACCCTTGAATGCGATCTGCGATTGCGTCAGAGGCAGCACCTCGCCCGCAGCCACGCGCAGCTGCCACTCCACCAGGTCCAGGCCGGTGATGCATTCGGTCACGGGGTGCTCGACCTGCAGGCGGGTGTTCATCTCCAGGAAGAAGTGGTTCATCGCGTCGTCGACGATGAACTCCACCGTGCCTGCACCCACATAGCCCACGGCCAGCGCGGCAGCCACGGCGTCGCGGCCCATGGCATGGCGCATGGTCTCGCTGACCACCGGCGACGGCGCCTCTTCGATGACCTTCTGGCGGCGGCGCTGCGCGGTGCAGTCGCGCTCGCCCAGGTGCACCGCATGGCCGTGGCCGTCGGCGAAGACCTGGATCTCGATATGGCGGCCTCGCTCGATCAAGCGCTCCAGCATTAGCGTGCCATCGCCGAAGGCGCTCTTCGCCTCGCGGCGCGCGCCGGTGATGCCGGCTTCCAGTTCTTCCGCCTTGTGCACCAGACGCATGCCGCGCCCACCACCGCCTGCCACCGCCTTGACCAGCAGCGGATAGCCCAGGGCCTGGGCCTCGCGCAGCAGCGTGGCCTCGTCCTGTTCCTCGCCCAGATAGCCGGGTGCGCAGGGCACGCCGGCTTCGATCATGCGGCGCTTGGCGCCGGCCTTGTTGCCCATCGCGATGATGGCCGAGGCCGGCGGGCCGATGAACACCAGGCCTGCATCGACCACGGCCTGCGCAAAGTCGGCGCGCTCGGACAGGAAGCCGTAGCCGGGGTGGATGGCGTCGGCACCGCAGCGCTTGGCGGCTTCGATCAGCGCGTCAGCGCGCAGATAGGACTCAGCCGCGGTATTGCCGCCCAGCGCGATGGCCTCGTCAGCCAGGCTCACATGCGGCGCGTTGGCGTCTGCATCCGAATACACCGCCACCGTGCGATAGCCCAGCGCGCGCGCCGTTCGCATGACTCGGCACGCTATCTCTCCGCGGTTGGCGATCAGAATCTTGTTGAACATCTGTACGGTCCTCAACTCATTGCGGTGCCGCCCAACGCGGCGCACGCTTCTCGACAAAGGCCGCGATGCCTTCCATTCCCTCTTCGCCCAGCGCCGCCTTGGCGAAGACCTGGGCCGCATCGGCCACCAGGCCTTGCGCCGGCTCATGCAGCGCGCGCGCCATCAGCGCCTTGGTCGCCCCCACGGCCTGCGGCGCGCACTGGCGCACCTGGGCTAGTGCGGCCGCCAGCGCGGCGTCCAGCGCGGCGTCCTCGTGCAGCTCGTGCACCAGGCCCAGGCGCAGCGCCTGATCACCGTCGAGCCGGCCACCGCTAACCGCTAGGCGGCGCGCCTGTGAATAGCCCAGGCGCTGCACCAGGAAAGGCGCGATCTGCGCCGGCACCACGCCCAGCGAGGTCTCCGGAAGGCGGAAGCTCACCGAGCGGCCGGCCAGCGCGATGTCGGCCACGCAGGCCAGGCCGAAGCCACCACCCATCACCGTGCCTTCCAGCACCGCAACAGTGGCCAGCGGCGTGCGGTCGAAAGCCACGCACAGCTCGCCGAAGGCGGCGTTGAGCTGCTCCAGCACGGCCGGGCCTTCGTCGGCCAAGCGCATGCGCGCCATCGCCATGTCCTTCAGATCGCCGCCCGAGCAGAAATGCCCACCATTGCCGCGCAGCACAACGGCGCGCATGCCCGGCTGCGCTTCAGCCCAGGCCAGCGCCTCGCGCAGCTCGCCCACCATCGCGAGCGACAGCGCATTGCGCGACTCCGGCCGGTTGAGCCGGACCTCCAGCACGCCGGCGCTCGGCAGCGAAAGCGCCAGCGCCTGCGGGCGCGGCAGTTCTAGCGTTGCAGCGCTCATACTCAACCCGCCTTGGGCAAAGTGCCTTCGAGTTTGCAGATGATGCTCAGCATCACCTCGTCCGCCCCGCCACCGATCGACACCAGGCGGCCATCACGGTAGGCCTGGCTGACAGGGTTGTCCCAGGTGAAGCCCATGCCGCCCCAGTACTGCAGGCAGGCGTCCGCCACCTCGCGGATCAGGCGGCCGCTCTTGAGCTTCGCCATCGAAGCGAGCTTGGCCGCATCCTGGCCGCCGACATACATATCCACCGCACGGTAGGTCAGCGAGCGCAGCAGCTCGACTTCAGTCCGCAGCTCGGCCAGGCGGTAGTGCACCACCTGGTTGTCCAGCAGCGACTTGCCGAAAGCCTGGCGCTGGCGGGTGTAGTCGATGGTCTGGTCGATCAGTTGGTCCAGATTCTTCAGGCAGGAGGCCGCGCCCCACAGGCGCTCTTCCTGGAACTGCATCATCTGGAACATGAAGCCCATGCCTTCCTGGCCGATCAGGTTGCGCTGGGGCACGCGCACGTTGTCGAAGAAGAGCTGGGCGGTGTCGGACGAGTCCATGCCGATCTTGTGGATCTTCTGCCGCGTGATACCGGGCAGGTTCATCGGCACGATGATCAGGCTCTTGTTCTTGTGCACCGGGCCCTCGCTGGTATTGGCCAGCAGGCAACACCAGTCGGCCTGCATGCCGTTGGTGATCCACATCTTGGTGCCGTTGATGAGGTAGTCGCCGCCGTCCTTCTTGGCCGTGGTCTTCAGTGCCGCCACATCGGAGCCGCCGCCGGGCTCGGAAACGCCGATGCAGCCGACGAAGTCGCCGCTGATCGAGGGTGCCAGGAACTCGCGCTTCAGTTCATCGCTGCCGAAGCGCGCCAGCGCCGGCGTGCACATATCGGTCTGCACGCCGATGGCCATCGGCACACCGGCCACGCGGCAGGTGCCCAGAGCCTCTGCCATCATCATCGAGTAGCTGAAGTCCAGGCCGCTGCCGCCATATTCCTCGGGGTACTTCAGGCCCAAGAGGCCCAGGTCGCCGAGCTTCTTGAAGACCTCGTGCGCGGGGAATATCTCCTGTTTCTCCCACTCGGCCACATAGGGGTTGAGCTCCTTCTCGACGAAGCGGGCGACGGTGTCGTAGAGCGCGTGGTGTTCCTGCGTGAATTTCATTGTGTTGTCTCCTCGAGGCGGCCGCGCTGGACGGCGCTACCCTGGTTTTGATGGATCGGTGTCTTTGAAAAAACGGAATCAGAGGCGGGCTACGCCGAAGGCATTCGGTCGCAGCTCGCGCGTCGCGCTCTCTGCTGCCAAGGCCAGGCACAGCGCCAGCACCTGGCGGGTGTCGCGCGGGTCGATCACGCCGTCGTCCCACAAGCGCGCGGTGCCGAAAAGCACGCTGGATTCACGGTCAATACGCTGGCGCAGCTGATCGCTCATGCCGCTGAGCGCCTCGTCATTGACGGGCATACCCATGCGTTCCAGCTTGGCGCGGTTGATGATGTCCATCACCTTGGCCGCCTGGGCGCCGCCCATCACCGCGGTGCGCGCGCTGGGCCAGCTGAAGATGAAACGCGGGTCGAAGCCACGGCCGCACATGCCGTAGTTGCCGGCGCCGAACGATCCGCCAAGCACGACGGTGAACTTGGGCACGCGCACATTGGCCACCGCCTGGATCATCTTGGAGCCATGCTTGATGGCCCCGCCACGCTCGGCCTCGCGGCCAACCATATAGCCAGTGGTGTTCTGCAGAAACACCAGCGGCACGCCGGCCTGGTCGCACAACTGCATGAACTGCGCGGCCTTGGTCGAGCCCTGCGGCTGGATCGGGCCGTTGTTGCCGATCAGGCCGACCGCGTGGCCATCGATGCGGGCATGACCGCAGACAGTCTCGGGTGCGTAGGCGGCCTTGAACTCCAGAAACTCCGAGCCATCGACCAGGCGGGCGATCACCTCGCGCACGTCATAGGGCTCACGCTCATCGGCAGGCACCACGCCCAGCAATTCCTCGGCGGCGAACAGCGGCTGCACGGGCGCGGCGCGCTCGGGCACCTGGTCCCAGGGCAGCAGCTGCATCAGCTCACGCGTGGTGGCCAGCGCGTGCGCGTCGTCGTCGCAGACGTATTCGCCCAGGCCGGTGACGCGCGCATGGGTGTCCACGCCGCCCAGCTCGTCGTCGGTGACGTCCTCGCCGATGGCGGCCTTCACCAGCGGCGGGCCGGCCAGATAGATGCTGGAGCGGTCCTTGACCAGCAGCACATAGTCCGACAAGCCCGGCAGATACGCGCCGCCCGCGGTGGACGAGCCATGGACCACCGCGATCTGCGGAATGCCCATGGCCGAGAGCCGCGCCTGGTTGGCGAAGCTGCGACCGCCTTCGACGAACATCTCGCTCTGGTACATCAGGTTGGCGCCGCCGCTCTCCACCAAGTAGATCAGCGGCAGGCGGTTTTCCATCGCGATCTGGTGCGCGCGCAGGGCCTTCTTCAGGCCCATGGGCGCGATGGTCCCGCCCTTGATCGCGCTGTCGTTGGCCGAGATCAGCACGCGCTTGCCCGCCACCTGGCCGATGCCGATGATGGAACCGCCGCCCAGCACAGCCTTCTTGCCGTCGTCGTCGTGCATGCCCAGGCCGGCCAGCGTGGACAGCTCCAGGAAGCTGGTGCCGCGGTCGATCAGGCGGGCGACGCGCTCGCGCGGCAGCAGCTGGCCGCGACCCTCAAACTTCTCGCGCTTGGACTCGGATTCGGCCACCACCTTGGCCTCCAGCGCGCGCACCTCGTCGAGCTTGGCCCGCATCGCTGCCGTGTTGGCGGCGAAGGCGGGCGAGCGCGGGTTCAGGCGGGATGTCAGACGGCTCACTTCAAGACCTCCGGCGACGTGGCGCGGTGAAAGCCCTCGAAGGCGCTGCTGCCCGCATGGTCGATCGAGGGATACATGGGATTGCCGAGCGAGGCGGCGCCATCGATCTGCAGCGTGACGCCGCTGATGAAGGCCGCTGCCGGCGAAAGCAAGAAGACGATGGCCGCGCTGATCTCGGCCTCGGTGGCCAGGCGGCGCAGCGGCACATGGTTCTTCAGCTGCTTGATCAACGGCTGAATCGCGGGGCCGTAGCTGTCCATGCCGCTGGAGGCCACCCAGCCGGGCGACACCGCGTTGACGCGCACATGGGCATGAGCCCACTCAAACGCAGCACTCATCGTGAGATTGCTCATGCCGGCACGCGCGGCGCCGCTGTGCGCCATGCCGGGCATGCCGTTGCGGAAGTCGGCCGTCATATTGACGATGGCACCGCCGCCGTTGCCCTGCATGCACTGCGTGAACAGCTCGCGCATCATCAGGAATCCGCCGGTCAGGTTGTTGGCCACCACCGCCTCGAAGCCGCGCTTGGAGATCATCATCATCGGCGCGGGAAACTGCCCGCCAGCGTTGTTGACCAGGCCGTGCACCGGCCCGATCTCCTTCAGCACGGCGGCGACATTGGCCTTGACCGCCTCCTCGTCGCGGATGTCGAAGGCGCGCCACTGGCAGCGCCCACCGTCCTCGGCAATCTCGGCGGCCACGCGCTCCAGCTTGTCGGCGCTGCGGCCCGAAATCACCACCTCGGCGCCCAGCGAAGCCAGCTCATGCGCCACACAGCGCCCAATGCCCGAACCGCCCCCGGTGACCCAGATGCGCTGCCCCGCGAACAGGTCGGGGCGGAACACGCTGCGGTAGTGGGCCGACGTCTTAGCGTCCATCTGCTTGTCTCCGTTCATTCAATCAATGCTGCACTGCATTACGCGAATGACCGATAGCTTCCGTTAACGTCACCCCTCTTTCATATCGGTGAATACCATGATCCGCGCGTTTCTCTTTGCCCGTAGCATGCGAGCCATCCCGGATTCACCAACCCTGAAAGGAAATACCCCATGGACATGCAAGCCATCACTGAAGCCCTGCGCGCCAAGGTCGGCGACGACAGCGGCCTGGGCGCCGTGCTGAAGTTCGATTGCGGCGACGACGGTGTGGCCGTGATCGACGCGAAGGCCACGCCCAACACCGTGAGCAATGAAGACCGCGAAGCCGACTGCACCGTGGCCATCACCCGCGAGAACCTGGCCGCGCTGGTGTCCGGCGAGCTCAACCCGATGAACGGCTTCATGATGGGCAAGTTCAAGGTGTCGGGCGACATGAGCGTCGCGATGAAGCTCTCGCGCGTGGTCTGAACCCATGAGCGCAGGACTGGACCGCAAGCGCAAGGCCGCTGCGCTGGAGATGCTGGCTTCCAGCACCAGCGAGCCGCAAGAGCAGCTCTACGGCATCACCCAGCTCTGCGATGAGTTCGGCCTGTCGCCGCGTGCGATACGCTTTTATGAGGACAAGGGCCTGATCGAGCCGCGCCGTGTCAACGGCGCACGCGTTTACACGCAGCGCGATCGCGCCCGCCTCAAGCTGATCCTGCGAGCCAAGGAAATTGGCTCCAGCCTGGACGAAATCAAGCAGTACCTGGACCTCTACGGCAATCACGGCGAAGGCCGCAGCAAGCAGCTGCAGTTCACGCTGGAACGCACCGATCAGATGATTGCCGAGCTGGAGCAAAAACGCGCGCACATCGAGGCCACCCTGGCCGAGCTGCGCGTCATCAACGAAGCCGTGCGCCAGCAGATCGCCGCGGCGCAGGAGAAGTGACCCCCATGTCTTTGCCGCTGTTCCCTTCCCAATGGATCTCCGACGAGCACCGCATGCTGCAGGACTCGGTGGCACGCTTCTTCAAGGAGCGCTGGGTGCCACGCGCTACCGAATGGCGCGAGGCCGGCATGATGGGCCGCGACACCTGGCTTGAAGCCGGAGCGAACGGCCTGCTGTGCGCCAGCATGCCCGAGGCCTATGGCGGCGGCGGCGGCGATTTTGGCCATGACGCCGTGATCCTGCTGGAGCAGGCCAAGGCCAATCTCAGCGGCTTCGGCGGCGGCTTGCACTCGGCCATCGTCGCGCCATACATCCTGCATTACGGCAACGAAGAGCAGAAGCAACGCTGGCTACCCAAGATGGCCACCGGCGAGCTGGTTGGCGCCATCGCGATGACCGAGCCGGGCACCGGCAGCGATCTGCAGAACGTGCGCACAGTCGCAAAGCGTGATGGCGACCACTACGTGCTGTCCGGCCAGAAGGTGTTCATCACCAACGGCCAGAACGCCAACCTGGTGGTGGTGGTCTGCAAGACCGACAAGGACCAGGGCGCCAAGGGCATCTCGCTGCTGGTCGTCGAGGTCGAGAACGAGGACGGCACGCTGGTGCCGGGCTTTCGCCGCGGCCGTAATCTCGACAAGATCGGCATGAAGGCGCAGGACACCTCGGAGCTGTTCTTCGACGAGGTGCGCGTGCCGGTGGCGAATCTGCTGGGCGGCGACAAGGGCCTCGAAGGCCAGGGCTTCTTCCAGCTGATGCAGGAGCTGCCACAAGAGCGCCTGATCATTGCGGTGACGGCCGTCGGCTCGATGGAGCGCGCGCTCAGCGAGACGCTGAACTACACCAAGGACCGCAAGGCCTTCGGCAAGCCGATCTGGCAGTTCCAGAACACCCGCTTCAAGCTGGCCGAAGTGCAGAGCCAGGTGCTGGCCGCCCGCGCGCTGGTGGATGCCTGCATGCAGGCGCACCTGAAGGGCGAGCTGGATGCCGCACGCGCCGCGCTGGCCAAGGCCTGGACCACCGACCTGGCCTGCAAGGTGATGGACGAATGCCTGCAGCTGTTCGGCGGCTATGGCTACATGATGGAGTACCCGATCGCCGAGCTGTATGCCGACTCCCGCGTGGCCCGCATCTACGGCGGCACCAACGAAATCATGAAGGAACTGGCTTCACGTTTTATGTAAGCCACGCGGCGCAAGTCGCCACATACCGACTAACAGGGAGAGGACGACACGACGGGCCCGGCCATGCGCCGGGCCCGCTTTGTCGCCCGAGCCCAGGAGACCAAGACATGACATTCGACGCCTATCTCTACGACCATGTCCGCACCCCGCGCGGCAAGGGCAAGAAGGACGGAAAGCTGCACCAGGCCAGCCCCGTCTGGCTGTTGCGCACGCTGCTGCAGGCACTGCAGCAACGCCAGAAGCTGGACACCTCGCTGGTGGATGACCTGGTGATTGGCTGCGTGACGCCGGTGGGCGAGCAAGGCGCCGACATCGCGCGCACCGCCGTGCTGGACGCCGGCTGGGCACAGAACGTGGCCGGCGTGACGCAGTCGCGCTTCTGCGCCTCGGGTCTGGAATCGATCAACCTGGCCGCGGCCAAGGTGGCCAGCGGCTTCGAGCGTCTGGTGGTGGCCGGCGGTGTGGAGTCGATGAGCCGCTGGCCAATGGGCAGCGACGGCGGCGCCTGGGCCATGGACCCGCGCATCAACAACGCGCTGGCCTTCATCCCGCAGGGCGTCAGCGCCGACCTGATCGCCACGCTGGAAGGCTTCAGCCGCGGCGATGTGGACGCTTTTGCCGTGCAGTCGCACCAGCGCGCTGCGGCCGCGCGCGCTGCGGGCCACTTCAAGAAGTCCATCGTGCCGGTGCACGACATCGCCGGCCTGCTGCTGCTGGACCAGGACGAGACCATCCGCCCCGCCACCACTCTGGAATCGCTGGCCAAGCTGGAGCCCAGCTTCCTGATGATGGGCCAGATGGGTTTTGACGCCACCGCACTGCGCAAGTACACCACCGTGGAGCGCATCCACCATGTGCACCACGCCGGCAATTCCTCGGGCATCGTGGATGGCGCCTCGCTGATGCTGGTCGGCTCCAAGGCCGGGGGCGATGCGGCAGGCCTGAAGCCACGCGCGCGCATCCGCGCCGCCGCGGTGATCGGCTCCGAGCCCACCATCATGCTGACCGGCCCCACGCCGGCCTGCCAGAAGGCGCTCAAGCAGGCCGGCATGTCGGCGGCCGACATCGACCTATGGGAGATCAACGAGGCCTTCGCCACCGTGCCGATGAAGACGGCACGCGATCTGGGCATCGACTTGGGGCGTGTCAACGTCAACGGCGGCGCCATTGCGATGGGCCATCCGCTGGGCGCCACCGGCTGCCTGATTCTCGGCACCCTGCTCGACGAGCTGGAGCGCCGCAACCTGTCCACCGGCTGCGCCACCCTGTGCGTGGGCGCCGGCATGGGCATCGCAACCATCATTGAGCGGGTGTGAACGCCATGAGCAACAGCAACAGCAATGCACTGAAGATCGAACGCGGTGCCGACGGCATCGTCGTCGCGACCATGGACCTACCCGGCCATTCGATGAATGTGCTCAACGACGATCTGGCCCTGCCGCTGGCCGGCCTGGCCGATCTGCTGGAGAGCGATGCCAGCGTCACCGGCCTGATCCTGACCTCGGCCAAGAAGGATTTCCTGGCTGGCGCCGATGTGGACCGCCTGCGCCGCCTCAGCGGCGCGCAGGAAGCCTTCGATGAGTCGATGCGCTTCAAGGCCTTCATGCGCCGGCTGGAGAAGAACGGCAAGCCGGTGGTGGCGGTGATCCAGGGCATGTGCCTGGGCGGCGGCCTGGAGATTGCGATGGGCTGCCACTGGCGCATCGTCATCGATGACGGCAAGGCCAAGCTCGGCCTGCCCGAGGTGAAGCTGGGCCTGCTGCCCGGCGGCGGCGGCACGCAGCGCCTGCCTCGCCTGGTGGGCATGCAGCAGGCCGTGCAATGGATGCTGGAAGGCACCGAGGTGCGCGCCGCGCAGGCGCTCTCCAGCGGCCTGGTCAACGAGCTGGCGTCCAGCCGCGACGAAGCCATGGCCAAGGCGCGCGCCTGGATCGCCGCCAACAAGAAGCCGGTGCAGCCCTGGGACGCACCCAAGTTCCGTTATCCCGGCGGCGACTCGCGCTCGCCCGCGGTGGTGCAGATGCTGGCCATCGCGCCGTCAATCGCCGCGGCCAAGAGCTGGGGCAACTACCCGGCGATCAACCACATCATGTCCAGCGTGTTCGAGGGCGGCCTGACCGACATCGACCGCGGCCTGGAGATCGAATCGCGCTACTTCGCCGCCTGCGCCGAGAGCCAGGCCTCGAAGAATCTGATCGGCACGCTCTGGTACCAGCTGGGCGCCATCAAGAAAGGCGCTTCGCGTCCGTCCGGCGTGGCCAGGAGCGAGGTGAAGAAGCTGGGCATCCTGGGCGCCGGCATGATGGGCGCGGGCATTGCCTATGTGTCGGCCAAGGCCGGCATGGAGGTGGTGCTGTTGGACACCTCGCAGGAAGCCGCCGACAAGGGCAAGGCCTACTCCAAGGACATCCTCGACAAGGCGGTGAAGAAGGGTAAGAGCACCGCCGACAAGCGTGACGCGCTGCTGGCCCAGATCACGCCCACCACTGACTACGCGCTGCTGCAAGGCTGCGATCTGGTGATCGAGGCGGTGTTCGAGGACCGCGGCATCAAGGCCGATGTCACGAAGAAGGCCGAGGCCCAGCTGGCAGCCAGCGCGGTGTTCGCCTCCAACACCTCCACACTGCCCATCACCGGCCTGGCCGAAGCCAGCGCGCGGCCCGAGAACTTCATCGGCCTGCACTTCTTCTCGCCGGTGGACAAGATGCCGCTGGTGGAAATCATCGTCGGTGCCAAGACCTCGCCCGAGACCCTGGCGCGCGGCTTTGACTATGTGATGCAGATCGGCAAGACGCCCATCGTGGTGAACGACTCACGCGGCTTCTACACCAGCCGCGTGTTTGCCACCTATGTGATGGAAGGCATCGCGATGCTGGCCGAAGGCGTGCACCCGCGCTCCATCGAGGTGGCGGGCCTGCAAGCCGGCATGCCCATGCCGCCGCTGGCGCTGCAGGATGAGGTCACCCTGTCGCTGGGCGTGCATGTGGCCGACCAGACCCGCAAGGACCTGGCCGCCGTCGGCATTCCCTACAAGGAGCATCCGGGCGAGCGCGTGCTGCGCCAGGTCTGCGAGCTGGGCCGAGTGGGCAAGAAGGCCGGCAAGGGCTTCTACAACTACAGCGGCAGCGAGAAGAGCCTGTGGCCGGGCTTGGCCGACCTGTATCCAGTGAAGGCCATGAACGAGCAGCCCGAGCAGCGCGAACTGATCGACCGCATGATGTTCGCCCAGGCCAACGAGACCGCGCGCTGCCTGCAGGAGGGCGTGCTGCGCTCGGTGGCCGACGCCAATATCGGCTCGATCTTCGGCTGGGGTTTCGCGCCCTTCCAGGGCGGCGCGCTGCAGTTCATCAACAGCTACGGCGTCCCCGAGTTCGTGGCCCGCTCACGCGAGCTGGCGGTACGCCACGGCGAACGCTTCGAGCCGGCCGCGCTGCTGGTGACGATGGCTGAGAAGGGTGAACGTTTCGAGGAGGGGCAGCCGGCGGAATGACGCGCTGCTGCTGATGCCGCTGCTGGCAGGCTGAGTCGCCTGCTGCATTGCCGGCCCGCCGATGGCTTCGGGAGAAGCTGTTGGCGGGCCGGGTTCGTTGAGGGAAAGCACTAAGCCCCACTGGTGAGGCGAAGCACCAAGCCGACTGCCAGAAGGGCAAGTGCTGCAAAGCTCAGACCGTTACGCAGCGCAGGCGCGCCCACGCTAGTAGCAGCCGTCCGGCGCAAGGCATCGGAAAGGCTCGTGCTTGGGACGAGTGGCCGCAGGAACAAAGAGACCCCGAACAGAGCCCAGGCCAATGCCGCGATGGCATGCCCCCAATCTGCGCCTTTGATCGCAGCGCTCAGGTAGGACCAGCAGAGCAGAGCCGCGAAACTGGACCAGGCAAGGCGATAGGCGAGACCGTTGCGGAGGTTAGGCATATCTTTGCAATCCTTGAAAAGTTATCGGGCTCAGGTCATTAACCCTGAAGGGCTCAGATTCAAGACCCAACTCCGGCTCTCAGTCTGGCTCGAACAACAGGCTTTGGATCAGATGCTGTCGCCAGCGACAGGATGGCCAGCCACCACGATCTGCGCTTTCACCGAAAAGAGCGCTTCGACAAAGACCTCCACCAAGCCACTCTCCGGGGCGCCTTGCTTCAATCGCGCCGACAGCCAGCGGGCCTTGGTCAGTGCGAACAAGCCGGCGCTTCTATCCCTGCACTCGCCGTCGATATACAAGGCAGTACCGCCGGTCCATGAATTGACCACGCGAATGTCGTGCCCGTTGACTACGGCAACCCATTCTTTCCTTGGCATGTCCATCCCTCCCTTCGATTGCTAACGTACGGACTGTACTGCGAGCCACGGATTGCCGTCACGAGTCTGCTCCACCGACGGCTCAGCCCTTTCCCACCGATCAAACCAGTTCAAGCTCACTGTGACGGATCTGGCAATACCGGTGGAGTACTGTCGGCATAAGTCAGATACGCCCGCCACACGTCGATCGTCCGCGCTCTCGTCACTTCAAGCATGCAGATCGCGGACATCTCGTATCGGATCGTTCCATCGCGCCAAAGTTCATAGACATTGCGACAGTGCCGGGTCCGATAAGCCTCCCAGGCGCTTTGCTCCGCGTCGATCACAGACGCATCGAGATCAAACTTCTTTGCCTGAATGCGAGCCTCCGCCAGGTAGGCCTTGAGCTTCGAGTCTGCCGCGTCAATTTGCTTACTCCGGCATTCGGCGATCTCCACGGTTGTCTTCCCGTTCTCGCAGCCGGGCACGCGCGGCAGCTTGGCCTGGGCTTGCGCTGAAAGCGTGGCAAGCACGAGAAGAAGAAGCTGTGGGATATGCCCATGGAATTTCATAGCACGGCCTTCGGGGTCTTGTCTTACGTTTGAACGGGTGCAAATTCAAGACCTGCACCGGCTCCCAACTAGCAACCGCCGTAGTTCTTCTTGCCACTTTTGGTGAGTGTGTAAGTTCCACCCCGCGGGCCAACATAGCAGCCAGGTGGAAGCGCTCTTTGTTTCGTTTCAGATCTGTCGGTCGTTGAAGCGGTCGGATCTAAGGGCGGCTCGCGTTCCTTGGAAGGACGTGATGTGACGCCAGCGCCATGACAGTGGTATTCGCCTGTCTTCTTGTTCGTGTGACAGCCGTCATTGTTCTGCCCGCCAGGATGTGCCCAAACGGCCGCACTGTGGACGAGCAGCGCCAGGATCGCGAAAAGTCTTGAGTAGCGCATCTGCTTTTCCCTGTATTGCGCGGCGGGCTCAAGCCTTGAACTTGAAGGAGTTCGAAGTCAAGACCGGCACCCGGTTCCCACTCAAGCGACGATGCCCAGTACCGCCCTCACCAGCAGCGCGATGATTCCACCGGCGCAGAGCGCTTTGCACACTGTTGGGACAGCAAGGGGATTCATCGCGCGCATGCTGCCGCGTACCGCGTCCGGATTGAGCAGCATGGCCAGCATCAGCGCGGTGACAGCAACTAGGGCCAGAAGCTCTTGGCTTGTGGCGCGCTCGGCATCGGCGCTGGACCACCATCTCAAGGCCCAGGCAAGGACCAAGAAAAGAGCAAAGAACACAGAGGTGATTCGCTGCCGTGCGGTGAGATTTTTCCAATCAAGCATTTGGAGTCCTGCTGGATTTTCGGTTACGCCCGGGCTCAGGCTGCGGCATGCGGCCGCGAGAGCGCGAGTGACATGTGTACCTTGCCCTTCAGTCCAGTGTCCGTGCGAATGGCCTCCGGCTGAACGCCCCAGCTGACGAAGCCCACCGAGCGATAGAGCCGCAGGGCGGGCTCGTTGCCTTCGGTGAGGGTGAGATTCAAGGACCGGATCTCGGGCCGCGAGGACGCAGCGGCAATGGCGGCATGCATCAGTGCGAGGCCAACGCCACTGCCACGCTGGACTGGTTGAACGTACATGCCCAGCACCAGGACGGCGTGGCGGGTCTTGGGCTTGGCCGAGTACTCCAGCGCAACCGTGCCGATCAGCGTGTTGTCTTGCCAGGCCCCGAATGAAGTGGCCAGCCCTTCAGCACTGCCGATGCGTTTGACCCACCAGGCCTCGGGCTCGGCTCGGCGCTCAGCAGCAGTGGTCGTGAACGCATCCGGCGCTTGCTCATAGGCCTCAAGCATCAGCGCGCGATAGGCGGAGGCATCGGCCGCAGTAAGGGTGGAGATGTGCATGGGTTCTGAAAGGCTACAGGCTCGACTCAGACAAGCCGCCCAGCGGGTTCGGCTTGTTGAGCGCTGCTGAGTGGCTCGGACCCATATGCGGCGGCGATGCCTAACGAGGCGGTCCAATAGCCCATCTCCGACGCGACAAGGCCTTTGCCGAGCGGGA
Organism: Methylibium sp.; assembly: GCA_013824165.1. GTDB lineage: Bacteria > Pseudomonadota > Gammaproteobacteria > Burkholderiales > Burkholderiaceae_C > JACDQM01. The sequence goes on from PNNH01000046.1 coordinate 38,954, forward strand.
CGGGGACTGGTTCGGCAGAGTTTTCATCTCGCTCGATTGTGGCTGCAACTGGGGGCGCCGTTGATGGCTGCCGAACCCTGCTGATGGGGGATATCACAGCCTTGCCCGCGTCCCTCACCGCCTCCATCCGCTGGGGCCTTCGGGGTCAGGTCTTGAACTAGAAAGTGTTCAGATTTATGACCTGACCCTCGGCCTGCCCCCTCCGGGCGCATGCCGGCGGTCCAGTTCATCGCCTGCAGCGTCAGCCGCCGCAGCTGCCCCAGGTCTTGCCTTGATCGGCGCTGCATTCCTTGAGGCTGGTGCCGTCGGCGCGGGTGCTGGTGCGGACCCAGTTGCCGGCGCTGAGCTTCTCGACGACGACGCGCAGACCGCTGTCGTCAGTGGAGCGCTTGTACCAGCTGTCCACGGCAAGCTTCACCTCTTCGTCGAAGCGGATGCCGCTGGCGGCGATGCGCTGGATCACGGCACCAAAGTCCAGCTGGCCGCTCTTGCCTTGCAGCTGCTGCCAGTCACTCAGAGCCGCGTGCTCGGGGTGAAGGGCGTCGAAGCGCAGCACATTGGTGTAGCTCACCCGACCCACGGTGTAATGGGCGTAGTAGTCGCGCAGTCCCACGCTGCCGGGGGTGGCATGGCTGTTGTCGCCCAGGCAGGCCAGCGGGTCGGCTTCCTTCTTGCGGTCCATGTAGTGCACCACCAGCTCATACGTGACGCCGTCCTTGAGCTGCTCGATAGCTTCGTCGAGCGCGCAGTGGTAGTCGCTCGTCTGGCTGTCGAAGTTGTAGCCCGTGCGCGTGGTCTTCAGCGTGGCGGCACCCCAGGACTGGCTGTCCTGCCGGCGCAGATGCAGCACGCGCTCGATCTTGCTCAGCGCCGGGTCCAGGATGACCCACTCGTTGCTGTAGCCCGAGGGGCGCCAGACCGAGGCATTGCGGTACCAGACGCCCAGCTGATCGTTGATGTAGTGGGTGCCACGGCCGCGGTAGACCTCGGCCCGCACATGGCTGGCGTCCGGATATTGGGCGTGCAGCTGCTGCTTGTAGGCATAGCCGGCCTTCAGACCTTTGACGACGTCTTGCGCCAGCGCGTAGCTCTGGCTGTCCTTGGACTTGATGAAGTCGTCGTGGATGCGTGCTTCTGACAGGTTATGCCGCCGCACCAGATCGCCCATCACGGTCTTGATCTCGTTGATCATGCTTTCGCGCAGCTGCTGGTTCTGGCGCAGCTGATCGCAGCTGTTGAGATTGGGCGACGAGGCAGTGAGGCGCGTGCGCACCTGGTCCCAGATGGCCGTGGTCAGCGGCGAGACATGCAGCACCTGCTCCACGCTGAGGGCCTTGAATTGCGGCGCGATGGCCATCTGATAGGCCTGCTTGACCGGGCCGCTGTCCTCGTCCACCGCGCCCACGGGTACATCGACATAGAGCGTGGCATAGGGCATGCAGGCGCGCTGCGCCTCGCCCAGCTCAAGCTGGTAGGCCCCGGCGGCCTTGGACAGGGTGGAGGGCTCGTCGGCGTCCTTGCGCTGGTTGCCGTTGATGTCCAGCCAGACGGTGGCGCCGCTGACGTAGCCATCGATGACCCTGCCGCTGAGCGTGGCCATGGGCGCGGGAGCCGGAGGCGCTGGCGGCGTGGGTGCAGGTGCAGGTGCAGGTGCAGGTGCTGGGGCTGGGGCCGGGGCTGGGGCTGGGGCGGGGGCGGGTGCTGGTGCAGCAGGGCTGCCGCCGCCCCCTCCTCCGCCGCAACCGGTGCCAGCCAGGGCCAGCAAGGCGCTGGCGCCGAGCGCCGACCATCGATGTGCCGCAGCTCGCTTGTTGTTGTTGTTCTTCCCCATGAACTCCCTCAATGCTTCTTGTCGAAAAAAGCGTGCGAGTTTAGGGGCCGGCCCAGCGCGGACTCCTCAGGGTTCCTACGGGCAGCGCCTGGCAGGCAAGCAGGGCTTGATGCGCCAACCCGTGGAAGTACCTATTCGTCGCACAGCTTCCGTTAACGTAAGCTGCATTGCCAATTGGTCACTCAATCCGCCCGTGCCGCCGCTGAGCCGGCATGGCGCAGCGCCAGCCCTGGGGCTGCGCCCTCCACCACTCGAAAAGCAGACAAGCGCCGGAAAGCCCACCATGTCCACTGCCCTCCTTCATGCCGACGAACGCGAAGAAGACATCGCCCTGGTCGTCGACGCCGCCACGCGCTTTGCCAAGACCGAGATCGCGCCAAACCTGCCGGCCTGGGAAGCGGCGGGCGAGATTCCGCGCGAGCTCTATCGCAAGGCCGCCGAGCTGGGCTGGCTGGGCATGGGCTACCCCGAGGCCTATGGCGGCAGCCCCTGCAGCTGGGCGATGCGCAATGCCATGGCCATCGCGCTGGCGCGCCATGGCGGCAGCGGCGGCCTGATGGCCAGCCTGTTCAGCCACAACATCGCGATGCCGCCGCTGCTGCGCCATGGCAGCCCCGAGTTGCAGGCCGAGGTGCTGCCCTCGGTGCTGTCCGGCGAGAAGATCGCGGCGCTGGCCATCTCCGAGCCGGGCGGCGGCACCGATGTCTCGGCTCTGAAAACCACCGCCCGCCGCGACGGTGACGATTACATCGTCGACGGCGAGAAGATCTTCATCACCTCGGGCATGCGCGCCGACTGGCTGACTGTGGCCGTGCGCACCGACCTGCAGGACAAGAGCCCGATGGGCATCTCGATGCTGATGGTGCCCGGCGATGCGCCCGGCCTGTCGCGCAGCCCGCTCAAGAAAATGGGCTGGCACTGCTCCGACACCGCGCAGCTGCGCTTCGACGGCGTGCGCGTGCCGGCGCGCTTCCTCGTCGGCCAGGAGGGCCAGGGCTTCAAGATGATCCTCACCAACTTCAACGGTGAGCGTCTTTCAATGGCGGCGCTGAGCCTGGGTTTCAGCGAGGCCTGCTACGACGAGGCGCTGGCCTGGGCACGCCAGCGCAAGACATTTGGTTCGCTGCTGGTGGACCACCAAGTGATCCGCCACAAGCTGATGGACATGCGCATGCGCATCGAGTCCACTCGCGCCTGGCTGGATGCCGTGACGCTACGCGCCGACACCAACGACAAGGGCGCCGAATGGGTGGCCCAGGTCTGCCTGCTGAAGAACCACGCCACGCAGACCATGCAGTTCTGCGCCGATGCCGCCGTGCAGATCCTCGGCGGCATGGGCTTCATGCAGGGCACCGCGGCCGAGCGGATCTACCGCGAGGTGAAGGTGATGATGATCGGCGGCGGCACCGAGGAGATCATGAAGGAGCTGGCCTCGCGGCAGCTGGGCCTGTAGGCGCCGGCTTGCGTCGCTCAGTGACGCAGCGAGCTAGCCCGGTTCTGCACCCAGCTCCTGCCCGAACATGATGCGGTGGCCATCCGGCGTACGCAGCAGGAACTCGCGCATGCCCCAGGGCTGGCTCTGCGGCGGTGTCAGTCCGCTCACACCTCGTGCGCGGAATTCATCGAACAGTGCGTCGATGGCGTCGACCTCGATGTAGGCGAAATAGCTGTGGTCGCCAATCTGGCTGGCCGGCACTTCCTCAGGGCAATGGCCCAGCATCAGCTGAACCCCGCCGCGGGATACAAAGCACCAGCCGTCCGTTTCGAAATCAAGCTCGAAGCCCAGCTTCTCGCAGTAGAAGGCCGTCGAGGCGACCAGGTCGCGCACGGCCAGCACGCTGCGCAGCTGCTTCAGATCGGGCATGTTGAATCCTCCTGCGGGTCGAGCCGATCGCGGCTCTGTCATCAGGATGCCAGCTTACGCGGACCTAGACGAAAGTGCGCAGGCGAGCACGAACCCGTGTGCGCCTGCGACTCAAGCAGACTGCATTACTGCAGCGGCCCGGCGAACTGTTCGATCGCCTCGATCTGCACCCGGTGCACACGCTGGCGCCCGGCCAGCCAGCGCAGCAGCGGTCCGTCGGGCGGCAAGCCCGGGTCCTGCTGGATGCGCTGGTAGGCCGCGGCCAGGCCATGCAAATGGCCCAGCAAGGCCTCGGGTTGCGCCAGCTCGCCGACGCGGCGCTGCAGCGCCAGCGGCTGCACCTGCACTCCTGCCGACGCCGCCATGCGCTGCGCCGCCGCCAGCTCGCGCACCAGGATATTAGCCACCGTGCCGGTGCGGCGCAGGCCCAGCGCGTGCAGTTGCAGATGGGTCTGCGTCTGCCGGCTTGCCACCGCCGCCAGCGACAGCCGCGCCAGCAGGTCTGTCCAAAGGGCACAGACCTGCGGCGGCGCGGCTTCGCGAGGCGAAGCCGCGGGGCGCATCAGCGCAGGTCGAAACGGTCGAGGTTCATCACCTTGGTCCATGCGGCGGCAAAGTCGCGCACGAACTTCGGTCCGCCGTCGCGCTGCGCATAGACCTCGCTGAGGGCGCGCAGCTGCGAGTTGGAACCAAACACCAGGTCGACCCGGCTACCCGTCCACTTCAGCGCGCCGGTCTTGCGGTCGCGGCCTTCAAAGGCGTTCTCGCCGGTGGGCTTCCACACCGTGCCCATGTCGACCAGGCTGACGAAGAAGTCGTTGCTGAGCTGGCCCGGACGCTGCGTGAACACGCCTTCCTTGGCGCCGCCCACATTGGCGCCCAGCACGCGCAGGCCGCCGACCAGGGCCGTCATCTCGGGCGCGCTGAGTGTCAGCAGCTGCGCCTTGTCGATCAGCATCGATTCGGGCGAGACGCTATAGGCCGCCTTGCGGTAGTTACGGAAGCCATCCGCCTGCGGCTCCAGCGCGGCGAAGGAATCGGCATCGGTCTGGGCTTCGCTGGCATCGGTGCGGCCCGGCGTGAAAGGCAGGTCCAGCACATGGCCGGCTGCTTTGGCGCCCGCCTCGACGCCGGCATTGCCGGCCAGCACGATCAGGTCGGCCAGCGAGACGCGCTTGCCGCCGCTCTGTGCGCTGTTGAAGCTACTCTGGATGCCTTCCAGCACCGCCAGCACCTTGGCCAGCTGAGCCGGCTGGTTAACAGCCCAATCCTTCTGCGGCGCCAGGCGGATGCGGGCGCCATTGGCGCCGCCGCGCTTGTCGCTGCCGCGGAAGGTCGAGGCCGAGGCCCAGGCGGTGGACACCAGCTCGCTGACCGACAGGCCAGAGGCCAGCACGCGTGCCTTCAGATCGGCCGCATCGACGGCGTTGATCAGCGGGTGATCGACGGCCGGCACCGGGTCCTGCCAGATCAGGTCTTCAGCCGGCACTTCCGGGCCGAGGTAGAGGCCCTTCGGGCCCATGTCGCGGTGGGTCAGCTTGAACCAGGCGCGGGCGTAGGCGTCGGCGAATTCGTCCGGGTTGGCCAGGAAGTGGCGGGCGATCTTCTCGTAGGCCGGGTCGAACTTCAGCGACAAGTCGGCCGTGGTCATGTGCGGCGGGTACTTCTTGCTGGGGTCATGCGCGTCGACGATCATGTCCTCGGGCGCCACGTCCTTGGCGCGCCACTGGATGGCGCCGGCGGCGGTGGTCATCTGCTCGTAGTCGTACTTGAACAGCACCTTCAGGTAGCCCATGTCCCACTGCGTCGGATTGGGCTTCCAGGCGCCCTCGAAGCCGCTGGTGGTGGTGTCACCGCCCTTGCCCGTGCCGTGCTTGTTGACCCAGCCAAAGCCCATCTCCTCGATCGGCGCGGCTTCCGGCTCGGGGCCGACCAGGGCGGCATCGCCCGCGCCGTGCATCTTGCCAAAGGTATGGCCGCCGGCCACCAGGGCCACCGTCTCGTAGTCATTCATCGCCATGCGGGCGAAGGTCTCGCGCACATCACGGCCCGAGGCCACCGGATCGGGCTTGCCGTCCGGGCCTTGCGGGTTCACGTAGATCAGGCCCATCTGCACGGCGGCCAGCGGGTTCTGCAGATCGCGCTCGCCGCTGTAGCGGCTGTTGGGCTTGTCGCTGGTGGCCAGCCACTCCTTCTCGGCGCCCCAGTAGATGTCTTCTTCCGGCGCCCAGATGTCGGCGCGACCGCCGCCAAAGCCAAAGGTCTTGAAGCCCATGGTTTCCATGGCCACATTGCCAGCCAGGATGAAGAGGTCGGCCCAGGAGATGGCGTTGCCGTACTTCTCCTTCAGCGGCCACAGCAGGCGGCGCGCCTTGTCGAGGTTGCCGTTGTCGGGCCAGCTGTTGACAGGCGCGAAGCGCTGGTTGCCGGTGCCCGCGCCGCCGCGGCCGTCCGCCGTGCGGTAGGTGCCGGCGCTGTGCCAGGCCATGCGGATGAACAGGCCGCCGTAGTGCCCATAGTCAGCCGGCCACCAGTCCTGGCTTTGTGTCATCAGCGCGGCCATGTCCTTCTTCAGCGCCGCATAGTCGAGCTGCTTGAAGGCCTCGGCATAGTCGAAATCCGGGTCCATCGGATTGGACACCGGCTGGTGCTGGTGCAGGATGGACAGGTTCAGCTGCTGCGGCCACCAGTCGGCGTTGGATTGCGCACCCTGGGTGCTGCGGGCGCCGGCGGCGTGGAACGGGCACTTGGCTTCATTGCTGCTCATAGAGGTCTCCTGGCTTAATGACGTTGGGATACATAGTGTTAAGCAAACAACTTTCGCATTCCAGTTGAGGTTTTCAATGGGTTGCATTGCCAGCCTGTATCGCAGCGGGTGATGCGCCCGGCGCAACTGCTAGATTCCTGCCCATGAGCGAGTCCAACAATTCCCCCACCTCCCCCATCGATGCGGCCCAGGTCCAGGCCGAGACGCAGTTCTGGCTGGAGAAGGCCGTGATCGGCCTGAACCTCTGCCCCTTTGCCAAGAGCGTGCATGTCAACCAGCGGCTGCGCTATGTGGTCAGCGCGGCCGACACGCCTGAGGCGCTGCTGAAGGAACTGGCGCATGAGCTGCTGGCGCTGATGCGCGCCGACCCGGACGAGATCGAGACGACGCTGCTGATCCACCCGCTGGTGCTGGATGACTTCCTGGATTTCAACGACTTCCTGGGCGCTGCCGATGCGCTGGTGGAAGAGCTGAAGCTGGACGGCGATCTGCAGATCGCGTCTTTCCACCCCGACTACCAGTTCGCCGGCACCGCGCTGGACGACATCAGCAACTTCAGCAACCGCTCGCCCTACCCCACGCTGCACCTGCTGCGCGAGACCAGCATCGAGCGGGCCACCGAGACCATGGCTGATACCGACAGCATCTTCGAGACCAATATCGAAACCCTGGAAAAGCTCGGCCTGGAAGGCTGGCGCGCGCTGGGCCTGAAGACCCGGCGCTGACGCCGGCAGGCCGCTCAGCTGCTACCGCTGCAGGCGCTGGCGGCGATGCCCGCGCGCACCTGGTTGCGGCCGCCGCGCTTGGCTTCAAACAGCGCCTCATCGGCGCGCGCATAGGCATCGCCGAAGTCGCCATGCCGGGCGGTGCAGCTGACGCCGAAGCTGGCGGTGACGGTGCGGCCGGGCAGGCAGTCGAAGCAGCGCCCGGCAATGGCCTGGCGCATGCCTTCGGCCAGCTGCAGCGCGGTGTCGAAGTCGGCATCGGGCAGCAGGATGGAGAATTCTTCCCCCCCCACGCGGCCGATCTCTGCCAGCGCCGGCGCTGCGCTGCGCAGGCGGTTCACCACCTCGCAGATCACTGCGTCGCCAGCCGGATGGCCGTGGTTGTCGTTGATGCTCTTGAAGAAGTCGATGTCCAGCACCACCAGCGCCAGCGGCGCGCGCTCCAGGTGCAGTCCGGCACGCTCGAAGATCGCGCCGCGATTGAGCGCACCGGTCAGAGAGTCGTGCTTGGCCTTGTATTCCAGCTGCGACGCCAGACGGTGCAGCTCGGTGTTGAGGATGTTGAGCTCGCGCTCTTCGCGGTCGCTGCGGCGGATCAGCCGGCGGCTGTCGCGCATCAGGCGTTCGAAATGCACTGCCAGCTCGGCCAGCGCATCGCGGTATTGCACCGCCGGCAGACCGTGCTGGTCGCGCACGAGCAGCGCGCGCTCAAGCGCGCAGGCCTCCAGCTCGAAGAGATCAGGCGCGGGCGCAGCCGGCGGCTCAGGCTTCAACGGCACGGAGTGCGATCTCCAGGTTGTCGAAGTCGGCAATCAGCTCTTCGCCGAATTCGCGAATCATGTCGTCCTCGGCATCGTGCTCCCATTGCAGCTCGATGCGGCGACCGGCGGCAGCGGCCTTGTCGAGCAGGTCGAACACGGTGAACAGCATCTTGGTGCTGGAACTGTTGAAGTAGGTCAGCGCCACCTTGACATGCAGCGTACGGTCTTGTGCCGGCAGGGCCAGAAACTCGCGCAGCGCGGCGATCACCGGGCCGTAGAAGGCGGCGGCGTTCTCGGGGTAGGACTCGCCACGCAGGCTGAGTTCATGGGCATCAAAACGGAACTCGATCTCGGGCGAGCTGGCCGTGGCGGGAATGTGCAGGGGATTCATGGCTTGAGCGCTTTCGAGGGTCGGCTTAGATGGTGGTCTTGAGAAAGAACATCGTCATGCCAGATTCCTCACTGTTCCTGAACTCGAATTCGAGCGGCTCGCTGGCATCGCGCGCCATGGTCAGGAAACCCAGCCCGGCGCCCTTGCTGTCCTCGGGCGTCTCGGCGCGCAGCGACTCGCGGTAATGCGCCTTGATTTCGTCCAACGTCATCACGCGCAGCGCCTCCAGGCGTTCGCGCAGCGTCTCGGCCAGGTCCAGCGCAATCGGGTTGGCGCACAGCAGGAAATAGTGCCCCGCGTCGTCCACACCGATGCAGACCGAGCCATGGCGCATCTCGTCCTGGCTCTGTTCCTTGGGCGTCAGCGCATCGGCCGAGTAATGAATGATGTTCTGCGCCATCTCGACAAAGGACGAGAACAGGCGCCGCCGTATCGGGCCGGCGGCGCCCGACTGCTCAAGCCGCAGGCGCACGGCCTCGGCCATCGCGGTGATGATGTTTTGCGAGAAGTAGCCAACGTAGAAGAAGATCACCTTCTTCTGGCGCGCGAGCTCGCTGAACTCGCGGTACTGGTCGTAGGCAAAGCGTGGGTCCATGGCAGGGTCTAGAGGCGGAATCCGAAAAGGGTGAGGTCGTCGCGGCGGCGCTGCTGGCCCTGGTAGGCCGAGAGCTCCTGCATCAGCGCAGCGCCCAGAGCGGGCATGGGCAGCGCACGGTGGCGCAGCAGCGCCTCGCGCAGGCGGCGCTTGCCGAAGGCGATGGTCTTGGCGCCGCCGACCTGGTCAAGCAGGCCATCGGTACAGGCCAGCAGCAGCGTGCCCGGCTGCAGCTCGATCTGCCGGCACTGCCAGCTGGCGTCGGCGGACGTGTCCACATAGCCCAGCCCCAGGCGGTCGGCATCGATCAGTTCCACGCTGGCCTGATCGGGGCGCAGCAGCATCAGCGGGGTGCGCGCGCCGGCATAGCTGAGGCGATTCGTCGCGCTGTCGAACCAGAGGAAGGCGGCATCCATGCCGTCATTCGAGCTCCCCGCCTGGTCGAGTGACTGGCCCAGCGATGCCTTGATGCCACGGTTCACCTCGGCCATCAGCAGCGCCGGATCGCGCGGGCCATGCCGGTCCAGCGCCTGGCGCAGCGCCGAGTAGGCGATCAGCGTCAGAAAGGCACCCGGCACGCCATGGCCGGTACAGTCGGCCACCACGGCGAACCAGCCCTCGGGGTAGGCGTTGAATTGGTAGAAGTCGCCGCCCACGGTGTCGCGCGGCTCCCAGACCAGGCAGGCGTCTTTCAATTGCTGCGTCAGCGCGGCCGCCGAGACACTCAGCATCGAGCGCTGGATCACGCTGGCGTAGTCGATGCTCTGCATGATGTGGCGGTTGCGTTCGGCCTGCTGCTCGGCGATCACGCGCATCAGGTCCAGGCCATAGCCCAGGCCCTTGAAGCGGCCCTGGTCCACCACCAGAAAGCCATCGGCCAGGGCCTTCTCGCCAGACTCGACGGTCAGCAGTGCCAGCTGGTCCACCGTGACGCCGGCATCCACAACTAGCGGGTCCTTGTCCATGAAGGCGATGCAGCTCTTCTTCTCGAACAGCTCGCGGTGGAACGGCTTGGAGATCTGCGCCAGAAACAGGCCGCGATTGATAAGGCCGATCGGCCGCTGGTCCTCCAGCACCGGCAGGCTGCCCAGCTCGCGGTGGCGGCTGAAGATCTCATACACCTGGGCGTTGTTGTGCTCGGGCGAGACCGCCACGCAGGCCACCGCCAGATCGCCCGCCACCGGCTGGGCAAATCTGGGCTGCGGCCGGCGCTGGGGCGCGGCCAGGATGTCGCTGGGTGTCACGGTCCTCCTCCTGAGGGGCTGCGATCAGTCAAGTGGCACAGCGTAGGTTTCGCCTGTGCAAGCTCTGTGACAAAAAGATGGCAAGCCGAGGAAGATGCTGAAGGCGTGCAAGCCTTCACGGACACAAGCCGCGCCCGGCAGGACCGTCCCGGCCCTGCACCGGGCAGATCAGCGCCCGTAGGCCTGCCGGTAGGCCGCGGGTGTCAGCCCGGTCAGCTGCTTGAAGCTGCGGCGCAGGCTGGATTCATCGGCGAAGCCCAGCGCGTCGCCGATCGCCGCCAGAGGCAGCTGCGTATGCGTCAGCTGTTCAGCCACCTGGTTGAACTTCAGCAGCCGCGCGTAGCTGGCAACAGGGGTCTGCACCAGCTTGGCCACCTTGCGCGCCAGCGTGCGCGGCGAGACGGCCATCGCCTCGGCCAGCCTGTCCACCGTCAGCAGGGCCGCCGGGCAGGCCTCGATGGCCTGGCGCAGGCGCCGCAGCCAGGGATCGGGTGTCTGCGTCAGTGCCAGCGACTGGAATACCGAGCCCGCGGGCTGCGGCCGTGGCAGCACCATCAGACGTGCCACATCGCGCCACAGTTCGGCGCTCAGGCGGCGCTCCACCTGTTCGCAGACGATGGGCAGATAACCATGCACACCGGTGGCCGTGGACTGGCCGCGGTTGACGATGCAGTTGCTCTCCCAACGCCACTGCACATCGGCATGTCGCGCCTGCAGCCAGGGCGCCAGCCACCAGGTGGCGGTAGCGCTTTGGCGGCGCAGGCGGCCGGCCTCGGCCACCAGGGCCACGCCGGTGCAATAGCTCCAGGTCTGGGTGCGGGCGGGCAGCGCCCGCAAGGCGCGTACCAGGGGCGCGTGGCGCTCCAGCCAGGCCTGCACATCGCCCGGCGAGTCGGTCCACATGCCGGGCACCAGCAGCGCATCGCAGCCCGCTTCGGCCAGCGCTGCCTCGGCCTGCAGCGTGGTGCCATGCGCACAAGCCACAGGCCCGGGCTGCAGCCCGACCCATTGCCAGGCAAACACCGGCCGCCCGGCGCCGCGCAGATTGGCCGCGCCCAGCAGATCGGCCGTGGCGAACAGCCCGGTCGGCATGCAGCCGGGGTAGAGCAGCAGACCGATTTTGAGTGGCGGCATGATTTGCACGAAACTAGGCAGAAGCTGCCATGGTAGGCGAGCGCCCGGCTTTCAACAATGCAGGCCATGGACATCACCCAACTCCGCAATGCCACCGTTGTCGTGGCCTACGACGACTGCCGCATCCTGGTCGACCCCATGCTGTCGCGCCAGGGCGCCATCCCGCCCTTCCGCTACCTGAGCGGTCAGCGCCGGCGCAACCCCATCGTCGAGCTGCCTGTCGAAGCCCCGGCGGTGCTGGAGACCGTGACCCACGCGCTAATCACGCACTGCCGCAAAGGCCATGTGGACCATCTCGACCGCGCCGGCGAGCGCTGGCTGCGCGAGCGCCGCATCCCGGTGCTGTGCATGCCTGACGACGCCGAGCACCTGGCCCGCCTGGGCCTGCAGATCCAGCCGCTGAATGCGCAGGGGCCGACCGGTTTCCGGCGGGGCAGCATCACTCCCATCCCCTGCCTGCACGGCGAAGGCTGGATCGGCCGGCTGATGGTGCATGGCCATGGCTACTACATCGAGCAGGCCGGCGAACCCAGCCTCTACATCGCCGGAGACACCGTGCTGACCGACGATGTGCGGCGTTGCGTGACGCAGCGCCGGCCCGATGTCAGCGTGGTGCCAGCCGGTGGCGCCGCTTTCGATCTGGGCTCCGAACTCATCATGGACCAGCTACAGGTGTTGGAGCTGGCCGCGCTGGGATCGGGCCTCTTCATCGCCAACCACATGGAAGCGCTGGACCACTGCCCCACCCGCCGCGCCGAACTGCTGGCGGCCGCACGGACGCAGGGGTTGGCCGACCGGCTTATTGCGCCGGCGGATGGCGCCACGCTGAGCTTCAACGCGGGGCCTGCCCGTCAGCGGGCGGTGCTGGGCGGCGCGCTCTGATCCTGATGCTTTCCTGATGGGGCACGTGCTAACTTCGCCCCCATGTTCCGTCGCCGCCGTGCCCCGTTCCACCCTTGCCAGCCAGCGAGCCCATCGTGTCAGCACCCGAGCACCGGCCGATGACGCTGCTGCGCCGCCTAGCCAGCGCCGCCCTGGTGTGGCTGCTGGGCTGGCTCTCCACCATGGCCCTGCATGGACAGGTGGACCTGGGCAGCCAGGGCATGCCGCTAGTGCTGGCCGCCGCTGCCTCGGCCTTTTGGCTACCGACGCCGGCGGTAGCGCTGCTGTGCGTGCTGGCCACACTGGGTTTCAACTGGCGCTATGTGCCGCCCGAGGGCTCGCTGAATGTCGCTGCACCCGGCCACCTGCTGCTGCTGGGCAGCATGCTGGTGGTCAGCAGCGGCGCCGCGCTGCTGGTGGGCCGGCAACGCCGCCTGGGCGAAGAGCGCGCGCTGCAGGCCGAGCGCCTGCTGGCGCTGCAGGCCCTGGGCGAGCAGCTGCGCAGTTGCTCGCATGAAGACGAATTTCGCCGCAGGCTGGAGCAGGCGCTGGCCGCGCTGCAGCTGGGCAGCGTAGCCGCGCTGTGGGCGGGCAGCGCGCCCTCGGCCAGCCAGGCCAGCGGAGAGCTCAGCGCCGACGAGCGCAGCGGCCTGTTCCTGTGCATGAGCCTGGACCAGCCCTTCGGCCCCGGCACGGGGCGCTACGAGCATCAGGGCAGCTGGTACCTGCCGGTGCCGGGCCGTGGCGCGGCCCATGGCGCGCTGCTGCTGCGCCTGCACCCCGAGGCGCTGGCCGACGAGGCCACGCGGCGCCATGTGCAAGCCTTGTGCAGCCTGGGCGGCCAGGCGCTGGACCGCCACCAGGCACTGCAGCGAGAAGCCCAGGCCCAGGAGCGCGCGCACGAACAGCAGCTGCGCAACACGCTGCTTGCGGCTATCTCGCATGACTACCGCACACCGCTGGCCGCCATCATGAGTGCCGCCTCCTCGCTGCGCGAGCAGGACGAACGGCTCAGTCCGGCGCAGCGCCGCCGCCTGCTCGACGGCGTGCTCGACGAGCTGGGCCAGCTGACACGCCTGACCGACAACGCGCTGCAGCTGGCGCGCCTGGACGCGCCGGGCATGCGGCTGCAGACTGACTGGCAGTCGCCCGAAGAGATCGTCGGCGCGGTGACGCAGCGGCTGCGCAGCCGTGGCCTGGGCGCACGGCTGCGCACAAGGCTGGAAGCCGGCCTGCCGCTTCTGCGCTGCGATGCGGTGCTGATCGTGCAGCTGCTGGACAACCTGATCGACAACGCACTGAAGTTCAGCCCGCCCGAGCAGGTGGTGGAACTGCTGCTGCGCCAGCTGCCTGGCGAGCTGCTGATCGCCGTGCGCGACCGCGGCCCCGGCGTGCCGGCGGCGCAGCGTGAGCGAATCTTCGAGCTCTTCGAGCGCGGCCCGCAGCCCGCCAGCGGACATGCCGATGCGCCGTCCCGCCGCGGTGCCGGCGTGGGCCTGGCGCTGTGCCGTGCCATCGCGCAGGCGCATGGCGGAGGGTTGACGCTGCGACTGCGCGCGCATGGCGGCTCGGCCTTCGAGCTGCGCCTGCCGCTGGCGGCAGCAGCGCTGAACGCCGCGGAATCCGAGCTGCCGGCCGCGCTTCCGATCCATCAAGGCAACCAGGCATGAACCCGAGCCTGCGCCTGCTGCTGGTCGAGGACGACCGCGAACTGCGCCAGACCCTGCGCGAAGCGTTGGTGGTGGAAGGCCACGAGGTCTTTGCCGCCGCCAGCCTGGCCGATGCGCGCGCACTGTGGACCACACAGTCGGCCGCGGCGGCCGGCGGCATTGATCTGGTGCTGTTGGACCTGGGCCTGCCCGACGCCGACGGCCAGCTGCTGCTGACCGAGCTGCGCCAGCGCCGCAGCACCGTGGCACTGATCGTGATCTCGGCGCGCGACACCGAGGCCAACAAGGTGGCGCTGCTGGACGCCGGCGCCGACGACTATCTGGTCAAGCCCTTCGGCATCGGCGAGCTGCTGGCGCGCATGCGCGTGGCATTGCGCCACCGCGGCACCGCGCTGGCGCCGGTCATCACCCACTACGAGCGCGAGGGGCTGCTGGTCGACCTGGCCCGCCACCTGGTCAGCAAGGATGGCCGCACGCTGCACCTCACGCCCACCGAGTACAAGCTGCTGGCGCGTCTCACCCGCAGCGCCGGCCAGGTGCTGACGCACCGCCAGCTGCTGGCCGAGGTCTGGGGGCCGGAGTTCATCGAGCACACGCATTACCTGCGCCTGTACATGGGCCAGCTGCGCGCCAAGATCGAACGCGACAGCGCCGATCCGCGCCTGCTGCTCACCGAGACCGGCATCGGCTACCGCCTGGCCGAGCAACCGTAGCCGCACGCCGACACTGTCGCTTCCTTATGCGTTCCTGATGGCGCTGCGGCCACGATGGCCCCATCGCAACAACGCAGGGCATCGCCGCCATGAGCAGCTCCCCTTCTTCATCTTCAACATCGCCGTCAACTACGACCACGGCGCAACGCCAGGGCATGGCCGCGCTGACGCTGGGCGCCATCGGCGTGGTCTATGGCGACATCGGCACCAGCCCGCTGTACACGGTCAAGGAAGTGTTCGCGCCACACACCGGCGTGGCGCTGAACGCGGCCAACCTGATCGGCGCGGTCTCCACCATCTTCTGGGCGCTGATGCTGGTGGTGACGCTGAAGTACGTGATCCTGATCCTGCGCGCCGACAACCGCGGCGAAGGCGGCGGCCTGGCGCTCACCGCGCTGGCCGCGCAGGCGGTGTCGGGCAGGCCGGGGCTGCGCCATGCGCTGCTGCTGCTGGGCGTGTTCGGCGCCACCCTCTTCTATGGCGACAGCGTGATCACGCCGGCCATCTCGGTGCTGGGCGCGATGGAGGGGCTGGAGCTGGTGACCCCGGCGCTCAAGCCCTATGTGCTGCCCGCCAGCATCGCGGTGCTGGTCGGTCTGTTCCTGATGCAGCGCTTCGGCACCGCGGCGGTGGGTCGCTTCTTCGGCCCGATCATCGTGCTGTGGTTCCTGACGCTGGGCGTCATCGGCGTCGTGCATATCCTGCGCGAGCCGGCCATCCTGGCAGCGCTGAATCCGCTGCGTGCTGCCGAGTTCATTGCCGCGCGCGGCTGGCTGCTGCTGGCCACGCTGGGCGCCATCGTGCTGGCGCTCACCGGCGCCGAGGCTTTGTATGCCGATATGGGCCACTTCGGCCGCAAGCCCATCCAACTGGCCTGGACCTTTCTGGTGCTGCCCAGCCTGGCGCTGAACTATATGGGCCAGGGCGCGCTGCTGATGGCCGACCCCAGCGCCATCGAGAACCCGTTCTACCGACTCTTCCCGGACAGCGCGATCCTGCCGGCCGTCGTGCTGGCCACTCTGGCGGCCATCATCGCCTCGCAGGCGGTGATCTCGGGCGCCTACTCGATGACCAAGCAGGCCATCCAGCTGGGCTTTCTGCCGCGCATGACGGTGCGCTTCACCTCGGCGCGCGAAATGGGCCAGATTTACATCCCGGCGGTGAACTGGGTGCTGCTGGCTGCGGTGATTGCCGCGGTGCTGTTCTTCGGCAGCTCATCGGCGCTGGCCGGGGCCTATGGCATTGCGGTGACGCTGACGATGCTGATCACCACCGTGCTGACCTACTTCGTGGTGCGCGAGGGCTGGCGCCTGCCGGCACCGCTGGCCATCGGCGCGACCGTGTTCTTCCTGGCGCTGGACCTGTTGCTGGTGGCCGGTTGCGCGGTGAAGTTCTTCGATGGCGGCTGGTTCCCGCTGGCGCTGGGCCTGCTGATCTTCATCGGCATGAGCACCTGGTCGCGCGGCCGCAAGCTGCTGCTGGAGAGCATCCGCCGCGACGGGCTGGAGCTGCAGCCCTTCATCGACAGCCTGGACGCCAGCAGCCTGCACCGCGTGCCGCGCACCGCGGTCTATCCGGTCGCTGACCCCGCCACCGTGCCGCAAGCCCTGCTGCACAACCTCAAGCACAACCAGGTGCTGCATGAGCGCAATGTGATTCTGACCGTCCAGTTCCACGACACGCCCTGGGTGGAAGAGCGCGAACGCGTGGAGCTGAGCACGCTGGGCGCGGACTTCTGGCAGATCCGCCTGCACTTCGGATTCATGGAGACGCCGGATGTGCCCAAAGCGCTGGCGCTTGCTGCCACGCGCGGGCTGGAGATCCCGGCCTTCGAGACCACTTTCTTCCTGAGCCGCGAGACGGTGGTGCCGACACCCGGCGCGGGCATGGCGAACTGGAGGGAGTCGCTCTTCGCGGCGATGAGCCGCAACGCCGGCGGCGTGGTGGCGTTCTTCCGGCTGCCGGACAACGCGGTGGTCGAACTGGGAACGCGGGTGCAGATCTGAGGCCGCTCTGCTCTGTGCGCCAGCAACTTTCATCGTGCGAACTGTGGCGCGAGGAGCACTGCGGCGGGCTCGCTTTACTTCATGCCCCCCGCCACCCATTGGGTGGCTCCTCCTTTACTTCCGCAAAGCAATCCCGCCGCATCGCTCCCGACGCAGACGTGGCTCGCCCCGGGCCGTCGCTGCCCACCCAAGCGTTGGATTGCGCCCAAGCCAGCGACGTCATCACAGCAACGCTCAGCGCCCTGCTGCCGCCGCCAGTGCAGCAAAGTAAGCCACCTGCGCCCGCACCGCCTCGCGCCGCACGGGCGGCGTGATGCGGCCTTCGGTCAGATAGCCGTGGCGCATGCAGGCAAAGGCCATCTCCACCATCAGCGCGGCCACATCGGGCCGGGCCGGTAGCCGGGGCGCCGGCTGGCGCTCCGTCAATGCGCCACGCACCGCGGCGCTGATGCGCGCCATCGCGGCGGCCAAGGCGCCATAGGCTGAAGGGCTGTGCGGCCCGCCCAGCACCAGTTGCGCCGCCACCGGATGGCGGTCGTAGTAGTCGGAGGCCGCGTCGACCAAGGCCTTCGACAGACGCTCGATCGACGCGTCAGCATGGCGCAGGCACAGCGCCTCCACCAACTCGGCCACGGCCGACAGATGCCGCTCGGCCAGGCAGGCCAGCAGCACGTACTTGTCCGGGAAGAACTGATACAGGCTGGCGCGCGGGATGCCGGCGGCCTTGGCGATCTCAGGGATCGAGGTCTGCTCCGGCCCCAGCGCGGCCACCATGACTTCGGCCGCGACCAGCGCTGCCTCGACGCGCTCCTGTGAGCGCGCCTGTGCCGGCTGGCGAGCACGAGCAGGCGCCAGGCCTGCATCGGCGGCGGCAGCGCGCCTGGGAGAAACCCGCGTTGAAGCTGAATCCGACAAAAGTTAGATTTCCATCAAACCTGACATGTGTCGGATCTTATCCGCAGCAGCCGGGTTCCCAATCAAGCACATGGCCAGCCAGGCCAGGAGGAGAGCAACAATGACCCAAGCAAGCCCAGCCGGCAGCAAGACGCGCGTGGCCGTGATCGGCGCCGGCCCCAGCGGCATCGCCGCGGCCAAGAACTGCATCGCCGCCGGCCTGCCGGTGGTGGTGTTCGAGAAGAACGACAAGGTCGGCGGCAACTGGGTGTTCAACGCCGCCACCGGCCATTCCAGCGTCTACGACAACACCCACATCATCAGCTCCAAGGTGTGGTCTGAGTACGAAGACTTTCCGATGCCGGCGGACTATCCGGACTATCCCAACCACCGCCAGCTGCAGGCCTATTTCGACAGTTACGCGCGCCACTTCGGCGTGCTGGACGCCACGCGCTTCAAGCACCAGGTGGACCACATCACGCGCGAGGCCGACGGTGCCTGGCGCGTCGATTTCCACGACGCCGAAGGCCGGCCGCAGGTCGAGCACTTCAGCCACCTGATGGTCTGCAATGGCCACCACTGGAACCCCAAGTACCCCGAATACCCCGGCGAGTTCAGCGGCCGCTTCATGCACTCGCACGACTTCAAGGGCGTTGACGACAGCTGGCGCGGCAAGTCGGTGCTGGTGATCGGCGCCGGCAACTCGGCCTGCGATGTGGCGGTGGAGTCGGCGCGGCTGGCGTCTAACGTGGGCCTGTCGATGCGCAAACCGCAGTGGTTCATGCCCAAGTTCATGTTCGGCAAGCCCTCCGATGTGGTGGCCTCGGGCAGCGCATGGCTGCCGGGCTGGCTGCGCAGCTGGTTCACCACCCGGCTGCTGCGCGTGATGCAGGGCAGTTATGCCGACTACGGCCTACCTGTGCCCAAAGGCTCGGCCTTCAGCATGCACCCGACGCTGAACTCCGACCTGCTGGACTTCATCCGCCATGGCAAGGTGAAGCCGCGGCCGGCCGTCGAGCGCCTGGATGGCGATCATGTGCAGTTCACCGACGGCCGGCGCGAGCGCTTCGACATCATCTGCGCCTGCACCGGCTTCTGGACAACGTTTCCCTTCTTCGACAAGCGCTTCATCGACTTCCAGCATGTGCCGAAGATTCCGCTGTTCCGCAAGATGATGCATGCGGAGCACGACACGCTGTACTTCATCGGCCTGTTCCAGCCGCTAGGCTGCATCTGGCCGCTGGCCGACTACCAGGCGCGCCTGGCCTGCGCCGAGATCCAGGGCCGCTACCGCCGCCCGGCCGATATGCAGGCCGCGATCCGCCATGAGGTGGAGAACCCGCACTTCGCCTTTGAGGGCGGCCAGCGCCATGCGGTGGAGGTGGACTACCACCGCTTCCGCAAGGAACTGAAGGCCGAGCTGAAGAAGGCCGGCATCGACATCGGCGAGGCGCCCGCCGGCAGGCCCGGCCACTACAAGACGCCCGCGAAGACAGCGGCGCTGCGACAGCAGGCGGCCTAAGCGCATGGCGCCCACCGCGCCGCTGCCGCGCCTGCTCTTCGTGCACGGCATGTGGAGCACCGCCGCCGTGTGGGAGGCCTGGCGGCCGCGCCTCGAGGCGCGCGGCTTTGCCACCGAGGCGCTGAGCCTGCCCGGCCATGGCGACGACAGTGATCGGCTCGATGGCCTGGGACTAGCGGATTGCACGCGCGCGGTCGAGCAGGCGATAGAGCGCGCGCCCGGCCCGGTGGCGCTGATAGGCCACTCGATGGGCGGCCTGCTGTGCCAGCAGGTGGCGGCGCGCCAGCCGCTGGCGGCGCTAGTGCTGGTCTGCAGCGCCGCACCGGCGCCGGTGTTTCCGCAGCGGCCGGCGATGTGGCCGGCGCTGCTGCACCACTTCATGCGCTGGGGCTCGTGGCGCGGCCAGTTCCGGCTATCGCGCCGCGAAGCCGATGCGCTGCTGCTGAATGCCGTGCGCGAGCCGGCGCGAGCCGCGCTGTTTGCCGGCATGCAGGCCGAGTCCGGCCGACTGGCCTGGCAGGCCTCATTCGGTCCGCTCAACTGGAGCGGTAGCAACCGGGTCGACGCATCGGCCATCCGCTGCCCGATGCTGGCGCTGGCCGGCCTGCAGGACCGCATCGTGCCACACGGCGTCAGCCGCGCGCTGGCACGGCTGTATGGCGAAAGACTGGACTATCGGGAATATGCGCAGCACGGCCACTGGCCGCTGGCGGCCGAACACGGCTGGCAGCAGCGCGCCGACGAGGTGGCCGACTGGCTGCTGAACCACACCAGCAAGGGAGCACCAAAACAATGAACACCGCAACGCAAAAGAAGATCGCCTTCATCACCGGCGCGGCGGCCGGCATCGGCCGGGCCTGCGCACTGCGCTTGGCGCGCGGCGGCTGGTCGCTGGCGATCAGCGATGTGGACGAGGCGGCTCTGGCAGCGCTGCGCGCCGAGCTCGGCGCGGCCTGCGTGTTCGACGCGCGGCTGGACGTGGCCGACCCGGCCGCCGTGGACCGCGTCTTCACGCGCCTGGCCGGGGCCACCGGCGGCCGGCTCGACCTGCTGATCAACAATGCCGGCGTGCTGGAGATGGGGCCGTTCGAAACCCTGCCACTCAGCCGCCAGCTGCGCATCAACCGCATCAACAACGATGGCCCGCTGCTGTGCAGCCAGCGCGCCTTTGCGCTGCTGGCCGCCACGCCAGGGGCACGCGTCGTCAACCTCAGCTCGGCCTCGGCCAGCTACGGCGTGCCCAGTCTGGCGGTCTACTCGGCCAGCAAGTTCTGGCTGCGCGGTTTCACCGAAGCGCTGAACCTGGAGTGGGAGCGCCACGGCATCCATGTCTGCGACGTGATGCCCAACTTCGTTCGCACCGCGATGCTGGATGGCCGCGACAGCCAGCGCCTGATCGAGCGCCTGGGCGTGGAGCTAAGTGCCGAGGATGTGGCCGAGGTGGTGTGGCAGGGCGCCACGTCGGCGCGCCGGCAGGTGCACTGGCGGGTCGAGAAAAGCCCGCTGCTGCGCGTGCTTCTGGGGCTGAACCAGCTGCTGCCGCAAGGCCTGCAGCGCGCGATCATGAAGCAGGCCTCAGGCAGCGGCGGCGCCTGATCAGCCCAACATGTCCTTGCTGCAGCCCAGCTTGGACGAGATGTCGCGGCTGGCGTCCTTCAGCATCTTGACCACCTCGGGCGCGCGCGCCTCGTCGTAGCGGAAGGTCGGGAAGCTGACGCTCATGCCGGCGATGGGCTGGCCCAGGCGGTCGAAGATGGGCACGCCCAGGCAGCGGATGTGGTCGTCGAACTCTTCGCGGTCCTCGCCGAAGCCCTGCGCCTTGACGCGCTCCAGTTCGGCCAGAAAGGCGGCCGGCTCGGTGATGGTCTTGTCGCGGTAGCGCTTGAAGTCGGCGCCCTGGAGCACGCGGTCGCGGCGCTCGGGATGCTCCCAGGCCATCAGCACCTTGCCGATAGCGGTGCAGTGGATCGGCGCGCGGCGGCCGATACGCGAATACATGCCCAGCATGTGACGCGAATCGACCTTGTGCACATAGATGATCTCGGAATCGATCAACGTGCCCAGGTGCACCGTCTCGCCGGTGGCGTCGGCCAGCATCTGCATATGGTGCTTGGAGAGCTCCACCAGGTCCGGATACTGCAGCGCCTTGGCGCCCAGCTCGAAGGTGCGCATCGCCAGGCCGTAGCGTTCGCTGTCGGCCTCCTGGCGCACATAGCCCAGGGTCTTCATGGTCTGCAGAAAGCGGTAGACCGTGGCCTTGGGCATGGCCAGCCGCACCGACAGATCGGAGATGCCGGTTTCGCTGCGCTCCGACAAGGCCTGCAGGATGGCAAAGACCTTCAGGACAGCGGCCACCGATTCCGGCTGCTGTTTGCCATCGTTGAGATCGTCATCCATGCGTTTCGATTGCCTCGGGCTAGCGTTTCAACAGAGATATGGGATTGTCCATGCTTTCAGTGCGCCTTCAGCGCGGCGCAGCGCCGGCCTGTGAGCGCAGGCGCTCGGCCAGGCCTGCGGCCGGCTCGGCGCGCAGCGTGTAGGGCGGGATCCAGCCGGCCGGCTGAATCGCCGGGGCGTCGGGCTGGGCGGCGCGCAGCAGCGCCAGCGGATCGACCGGCGCGCCGTTCAGCAGCGAGCCGCGGTCCTCGAAGCGCTGGCCCTTCAGCGCGCGCAGCAGGCGGCTGGGGTCGCCTTCCCAGACATTGGCTTCGCTGATGAGGGCCGAGCCCTGGCCCAGGCCGATCGAATAGCCCTGCGCGTAGGGGCCGTCGCGGCGCGCCAGATAGAGGTTGTTCAGCACATGTACCTGGCCGAAGCGCACGCGCGGCGCGCGCTCCTTCACGTCTTCCCACAGGTTGTGGTGCAGCGTGACGCGGAGGGTGCCGGCGTCGGCCGTCTGCGTGTCGCCGGCACCGATCAGCATCGTCTTGTCATGCTGGCGGAAGCGGTTCCAGGACACCGTCACCAGATCGGACTGCTTGGTGATGTCCAGCAGCCCGTCGTGGCGCTGGATGGGGCGGCCGAAGGCGCTGGCCTCCAGGTGGTCGGGATGTTCGCCATCGTCGAAGCTGCAATGATCCACCCACACATGGCGGGCGTTGCGAAGCGAGACGTTGTCGTACTCCGAGTTCCACTCGCCATGGCCGTTGTCGCGCGGCTCCCAGGCGGGAAAAAGGTCGTAGGCGTCACTGAAGTGCAGCTGGCGCAGGATCACCTGCTGCACCTTCTCCAGCAGCAGCATGCCGCCCGCGAAGCCAGCACCGGGCACGGCGCCGATCAGCGTGGTGTGCGAGGGAATGCGCAGCACGATCTGCGCGGCCTGGCGCTTGGCCGAGCGGCGGCGGGCTTCTTCGAGCGGGCCGCTGGGGTCGGCGCGCCCCCAGCTGGCCGGGTCGTACTGGCGCACAAAGGCCTCGAAGTCATAGGCCGGGTCGCGCAAGTCGGCCGCACCGAGGCGCCGGCCGCTGGCATCGGCGGCCAGATCGATGCGGGCCAGCAGCACGATGATCTTGGGCGTGTCGCCCAAGCCCAGCGCCGCGTCCAGCTCGGCGCGCGTGCGCACGGCCAGCACATGCTCGGGCTTGGCATCGGCGCCGCCGCGCGTGCCGCCTTCCATCGACGCCCAGCCCTGGCCGGCCGGCAGGGCTTCAAAGGCGCCAGCGGGCAGCGCGCTGTTGGCGTACTCGGCCATGCGGTTGGCAGCCACACCCGTGGCCGTGAAAGGCCGGCGCGCGGTCGACGCTGCCCAGGGGCCGAGATGCGGGCCGAGCAGGCTGTCGCGCACCAGGGCCTGGCCATTGGGTGCGCCGGGCAGCCACTCGCCCTTGGGCACGCCCTGGTCCCAGGCCCGTCCCAGCGCGATGCTGCCCGGTACCAAGCCCGGCTCGGCCAGCCAGCGGCTGCGCTCCACCAGAAAGCCTAGCGCCTGCGCGGCCGGCGTGCTGGGCGCCAGCACATAGCCGCCCTGCCCCGGCGCGCGACGGCCGGCTCGGGCCAGGATCAGGCTGTCGTCGATCACCAGGCGGGCCGCGCCGAAGATGAAGTCCACATCGCCAGCGATCAGACTGCGCTGCACCAAGACGCGCGCCGTCTCTGAATTAGCCGCACGGTCGGCGTAGAAGGTGTCCTGGTGGCCCAGCAGGCGCAGCTGCTGCAGCTGGATGCGGTCGCCGCGCGTCATCAGCGCCACCGCCTGCGAGCCGCCGGCCTCGCCAGCGCCCTCGGGGT
This sequence comes from Methylibium sp., assembly GCA_013824165.1. Lineage (GTDB taxonomy): Bacteria > Pseudomonadota > Gammaproteobacteria > Burkholderiales > Burkholderiaceae_C > JACDQM01. Next base: position 62,180 of record PNNH01000046.1, read on the forward strand.
AGCCCTGGCCCTGGCGAACGCCGTCCATCGCGTCATTGACGATGCTCAGGCGCAGCAACTGCACGTCGTCACTGAAGATCGCCAGCGTGCTGCTGCCGGCGGTGCCATGGGTCTTGGCCTCCAGCGCCGGGATGCAGGGCTGGGCCGCCTGGCCCGGTGCCTTGGGCTGGCCGGCGTAGCGGCCATCGATGAGGCGCACTTCGGCCGCATCGCCCAGGCCATAGAGCGTAAACGGCGCCTTGTCGCGCACGCACAGCGGGCCGCGGTAAGTGCCGGGACGCACGAGGATGTAGTGGCGCTGCGCACTGGCGCCCTTTGCCGGCAGCGCATCCAGCGCAGCCTGCAGCGTGCGGTGAGTGCCGCTGCCATCGGCTGCGACGATGGCCTGCGGCGTCCATCGCGCCGGCTCGTCCAACGCGGCGGGCTGCCAGTCGCCCAGGTAGGCAGCCGCGCTAAGCCGCGCGGCTTCGGCCGCTTCCAGTTGAGGGCGTGGCTGGGCCTGCGCATTCAGGGCCACAGCCATCGCCAGCAGCACCGCCGTCACGGCCGCCCAGGCCTTCATGCCCGGCCCAGATCCGCCAGATACAGCGCTGGCTCGCCCTCGGCGTCGCAGCTGAACAGCACCTGTTTCTCGTCGGGCGTGAAGCTGGGATGCGGATGGGTGACCTGGCGGCTGTTCTTGTAGACGCCCCAGCTGCTGTCGTGCCGGGCGATTGCGCGGGTGGTGCCGGCCTTGAGGTCGAACAGATGCAGATAGGGGTCGCCGCTCAGCATCTCGTTGCTGGCGGATGAGTCGCCGCTGGCCTTGCCGCAACCGTCTCCGACGATCAGCGTGCCGTCCTGGTTGCTCATCAGGTGCGAGCACTGCGGCATCGCGGTCAGCAGCTTGTTCTCCAGCGTGACCGGGTCCAGGCTGTAGATCCAGCGCTCGGGCGAGTCGTGCTGGTAGCTCACATAGATCATCGCGCTGCCGTCGGGCACCCAGAACTCATGCGTGCAGCTTTCGCCCGGCGCGTGTTCCTTGCCGCAGCGGCGGTTCGTGCCGTCCTCGTTGATGAACCACATGCGCGCATCGATCAGGTCATGCGGGCCTTCGTGGCAATAAGCGACGGTGTTGTCGTCGAAGGGGCGGTACTGCGGATGGCCCAGCCAGCCGCGCTGCTCCAGGATGACCGTGCGCTCGCCGGTCCTGAGGTCCACGCTGAACAGCCGGCAGCGCGGCTTCTGGTGGAACATCTCGTTGAACTTCTGCCAGGTGTTGAGCGGAAACCAGTCGTCGGCATGGATCTCTATGCCCACCATCTTGGTACAAGCGCTGTTGCTGACCCAGGTGCCATAGCCCACCCATCCCTGAGGCACGGTGTAGACCACCTCCTCGCTGAGGTCGGCCAGGCTGAGTCGGATCAGCTGGCGTTCGGCACGCACGAAGTACAGGTGCTGATCGTCCGGGCTGAGAAAGCCGCCGAAGGTGTTCTCGCCGGCCTGGTCGCTGAGCTGAGTGGCGACCTGGCTTTCCAGGTCCAGCAGGTGGTAATTCCAGTTGGGGCTGGGCTGGGGGCCGAACTCGGCGCCGAAGATCAGCCGCTTGCCATCGTTGGTGAAGCACTTCTGATAGAAGTAGTTGCGATGGCAGGTCACGTCGGTGGGCGTGAGGCGGGTCACACGCGCGCCGGTGTCCGGGTCTTCGCGGGTGACGAACTTCAGCTGGCGTTGAGTGGCTTTCATGATGGAAATGCTGTCTTCAAGACTCACTTGATGCGTTGCAGGAGCGCCTGGCCTTCTTCGACCAGGCGGGTGGCGGCGGCCTGTTCGCTGGTCTTGCGGTAAGCGATGGTCTCGAAGACCTCGCGCATGAACTTGTGCAGGCGCGCATGCTCGAACAGCGGCGCCGGGCGCTTGAGCCGGCCGCTCTGGCGTTGCGCGCGGATCTGCTCATATGCGGCCAGCTCCAGCGCCGGGGCCTTGCCGCTGCTCTTCAACTGCTCGAATGCCGCGCGCGCTGACGGCAGGCCGCGGGTGCGGCCGAGGATGGCGGCGGCCTCCAGATCGTTCAGCAGGAAGTTGATTAGGCGCGCGGACATTTCGGCCTGGCGCGAGTTGCGGCCGACCGCATACATCAGCGTCGGGCGGCCGAACATACCGCTTTCCAGCGCGCCGGGCAGGGTCGGGAACTCGCCCAGCACCAGCTGCTGCTGCTTGTTCAAGGTGGAGGCGCGCAGGCCGATGGCCGAATCCCAGGTGTAGTTGCCGGCCCAGTTGCCGACCACCCAATCCGGCTGCTGCTCGGTGGGCTTCTCGGCGCCGCCCAGCGAGGCGCGCAGCGGCAGCGGCGTGGCCACATGCTCGTCGACCAGGCGCTTGTAGACGCGCACCCAGTCCAGTGCGGCCGCCGGGCTCATCGCCACGCGCGGCTGTAGCGGGTCCACATAAGGCATGCCGTGGCGCTGCTGCACCCAGGCCTGGGACAGCAGCATCATGTCGTAGAGCTCGCCGTCCAGCGGGTAGGCGTTCTCGCCCAGCTTGCGGCGAAAAGCCGGCCCAGCGGCGAACAGCTCGTCCCAGCTGCGCGGCAGCGCAATGCCGGCACGCTGGAAGGCCGACTGGTTCAGCAGCATCACGCGGGCGCTGAACGAAACCGGCAGCGCGTTGAGCTTACCGGCCACCTCGCCATAGGCCAGGTCCTCGGCGCTGAGCTGGCCCAGATCGAGCTGGGCGGCATGCTGACGCAGATCGGCAAAGCCGTTGCCGCGCTTGCTGAACATCGCCAGCCAGGCCCAGTTGATCTGCATGACATCGGGCTCGGAGCGGCCGGCGATCTGGGTGGTCAGGCGTTCCAGATAGCCGTTGAAGCCCATGTACTCGGCCTTCACGCGCACGCCGGGATGGCGGCGCTCGAACAGCGCCAGCGCCTTCAGCGTGGCCTCGTGGCGGGCCGAGCCGCCCCACCAGGCAAAGCGCAGCACGGTCTCGCGCGGCTGCGCGCTCAGCAGCATCGGCGCAGAAGCAAGACCTGACACCAGCAGCTGGCGCCGGTTGAACAGCGATGTGTCGCTCATAGCAGCAGATTGGCGCCGCTGGCGGCGTCGAACAGATGGCAGGCTGAGAGCTGCAGATGCAGGCTGAGCTCATCGCCTCGCTTGAGCCCGACCAGCGCCGCCGCCTGCTCGGCCGGCACGCGCGCCGTCAACGGCAAGGCGCCAAGGTCGACATGCACATAGACCTCGGAGCCCATGTGCTCGGTGAAGCGCAGCTTGGCCGCTGCAGCCGTGCTGTCGCCCTGCGGGCGCGGCAGCAGGCCGATGTGCTCGGGCCGCAGGCCGAAGCGCACGGCGGCCGAGCCGCCCTGCAGGCGCTGCGCCTTGTCGGCCGGCAGCGGCAGCAGTGCGTCGCCCACCCGCACCGCCAGGCCGCTGGCCGCGGCCTGCAGGCTGGCGTCGACGATGTTCATCTCGGGCGAGCCGATGAAGCTGGCCACAAATGCATTGGCCGGGCGCTCGTACAGCGCGGTGGGCGTGTCGACCTGCTGGATCTGCCCGTCCTTGAGCACGCAGATGCGCTCGCCCATGGTCATGGCTTCGACCTGGTCGTGCGTGACATAAACGGTGGTGGCCGCCTGGCCGGATTCGCGCAGCGTGCGGTGCAGCTCGGTCAGGCGCACCCGCATGGCAGCGCGCAGCTTGGCATCCAGATTGGACAGCGGCTCGTCGAACAGGAAGACCTCGGGCTTCTTGACGATGGCGCGGCCGACTGCCACGCGCTGCGCCTGGCCCCCGCTGAGCTGCTTGGGATAGCGGTCCAGCAGGTGCTCCATCTCCAGCAGCTTGGCGGCATGGCGCACGCGCTGGTCCAGCTCGGCCTTGGGCGTGCCGGCAAGCTTCAGGCCGAAGGCCAGGTTCTCGTAGACCTTCATGTGCGGATAGAGCGCATAGTTCTGGAACACCATTGCGATGCCACGCTGCTTGGGTGCCAGCTCATTGACGACGCGGTCGCCGATACGCAGCTCGCCGCCGGAGATGGTTTCCAGGCCGGCAATCATGCGCAGCAGCGTGCTCTTGGCGCAGCCCGAGGGGCCGACGAACACCATGAACTCGCCATCGCGCACTTCCAGGTCCACGCCATGCACGGCCTTGAAGCCGTTGGGGTAGACCTTTTCTATCTTGTTGAGGCTTAGTCGTGCCACGTTGTCTCCGCGTATCTGTATTCGGTCTTGCTTCGAGCGGCGCAGGCTCCTGAGCAGGGCTGCCCTGTTCCGCGCATGTCCTCCGCCATCGGCCTGCGGCCGCTGGCTCCCCCTTTACTCCCCTGCACAGGACACCCCCACTCCTGAGCCGACGCAGTGAGCCATGCCCGCAGTGCTCGGTGCATCGCCGAGGGTATGGGGTGGGAGGTGGAGCGAAGTAAAGGAGGAGGCGCGGGCTTGCCCGAGCCGGGGGAGCGAACCCGGACGTAAAAAGTCCCGTGGACTGTTTACGCCTGGTGAGCGCCTCGGGCACAGGCCCGAGGCATGAGCGGAATATCCCACCCTATGCCCTTGGCATACGAAGCGATGCATGCGGTTCACCCCTTCACTCCACTCGACGTCGCGCCTTCGATGAAGTGCTTCTGCGCCGCGAAGAACACCAGCACCGAAGGAATCAGCGCCACCACCGAGATGGCGATCACATTGGCCCACTCGACTTCCTCGGTGGCGCCGATGCTCATCTTCAGCGCCAGCGAAACCGGATATTTCTCGACGGAAGCCAGATAGATCAGCGGGCCCATGAAGTCGTTCATGGTCCAGATGAACTGGAACACGATCACCGAGATGATGGCCGGCTTCAGCATCGGCACGATGATGTGCCAGAGCAGCTGCAGCGCATTGCAGCCGTCGATCTGCGCCGCCTCTTCCATGTCGCGCGGAATGCCGCGCAGGAACTGCACCAGCATGAAGACGAAGAAGGTGTCGGTGGCAAAAGCCGAGGGGATGATCAGCGGCAGGTAGGAATCCAGCCAGCCGATCTCGCGGAACACCAAGTACTGCGGCAGGCGCAGCACGATAAGCGGCAGCATCATCGTCGCGATCATGATGCTGAACATGAACTTCTTTCCCCAGAACTCGAAGCGCGCGAAGGCGTAGGCCACCAGCACGCAGGAAATCACCGTGACGATGATGCGCGGAATGGTGATCAGGAAGCTGTTCAGGAAGTAGGTCGCGAAGGTGTACTCGGTGCTGGTCTTCCAGCCCTTGGCATAGGACGCGAAGTCAAAGCGTTCGGGCCAGAATCCGGCCGAGCTGAAGATCTCGGAATTGCTCTTGAATGAGGCGCCGATCAGCCACAGCAGCGGATACAGCATCACGAAGGCGACCGCGATCAGTGCCGCATAGCGCAGCCAGGGGCGGCCGCGATCCCGGCCCAGCTGCAGTGCCGCACTGCCGCTTGTCTCGATGCCCGCGCTCATCGTTTCTGCTCCTTCTCGCCCGAATAGAAGACCCAGTACTTGGAGCTCCAGAAGCTCAGCGCCGCCAGCCCGCCGACCAGGGCGAACAGCACCCAGGACAACGCCGCGCCATAGCCCAGATTGAAGAAGCGGAAGCTCTGGTCGTAGATGTAGAGCGCCAGCACATAGGTCGAGTGCAGCGGGCCGCCCTCGGTGATCATGTAGGGGCCGTTGAATTCCTGGAAGGCGTGCACCATCTGCATGATCATGTTGAAGAAGATCACCGGCGTGATCAGTGGCACCGTGATCTTCCAGAACTGCTGCCACTTGCTGGCGCCATCGCATTCGGCCGCCTCGTACAGCGAGATCGAGACGTTCTGCAACGCCGCCAGGAAGATCACCATCGCCGAGCCGAACTGCCAGGTGAACAGCAGCACGATGGTCCACATCGAGTAATGCTCATCGGCCAGCCAGGCGATCGGCTCCATGCCCAGCTCCACCAGCACCAGATTGACCAGGCCGTTCTTTGCGAACAGAAAGCGCCACAGCACAGCGGTCGCGATGGAGCCGCCCAGAATGGACGGGATATAGAACGCGGCGCGGAAGAAGTTAATGCCGCGCAGCTTGAAGTTCAGCACATGCGCGATGAAGAGTGCGAAGCCCACCCGCAGCGGCACCGCCAGCAGCGCGAAGATCAGCGTCACGCCCAGCGATTTGCGGAACAGCGGGTCGGCCGTGGCCAGCTCGGTGTAGTTCTGCAGGCCCACATACTGAGGCGGGTCGATCAGGTCGTACTGCGTGAAGCTGAGCGCGAAGCTCATCACGAAGGGCGTGAGCTTGAACAGCAGCACGCCCAGCACGAAGGGCAGCACGAACAGAAAGCCTAGTTTTTTGTTTTCGTACATCTCACCGTGTCTCCGTCGGTGATCGCCAAGCTCGCCCCCGTTGAGAGGCAGAGCCTGGACTCGAACCGTCCTGCGGACAGCTCGTGCCTAGCGCCGGCCGAGGCCACTAACCTCGACTGGCGCTGCGCTTGGGGTGTGACTCAGCGGGCCAGCCAGCCGCCGTCGACCGCAACGGTGTAGCCGTTCACATAGTCTGAGGCCTTGGAGGCCAGGAACACGACCGGGCCGGCCAGGTCCTCGGGCAGGCCCCAGCGGCCGGCCGGGATGCGCTCCAGGATGGAGGCATTGCGGCCTTCATCGGCGCGCAGCGCAGCGGTGTTGTTGGTGGCCATATAACCCGGCGCGATCGCGTTGACGTTGATGCCGTGCTGCGCCCACTCGTTGGCCATCAGCCGGGTGATGCCCATCACGCCGCTCTTGCTGGCGGTGTAGGACGGCACCCGCACGCCGCCCTGGAAGGACAGCATCGACGCCACATTGATGATCTTGCCGCCGCTGCCCTGAGCCAGGTATTGCTTGGCCACGGCCTGCGAGAAGAAGAACACCGTCTTCAGGTTGATGTCGATGACATCGTCCCAGTCCTTCTCGCTGAACTTGATCGCATCCTCGCGGCGGATGATGCCGGCGTTGTTGACCAGGATGTCGATATTGCCGGTCAGCTTACGGGCTTCGGCGATCAGGCCGTCGATGCAGCTGATGTCGGCCAGATTGGCACGCAGATCGAGAAAGCGCCGGCCCAGCGCCTCGACCTGCTGCTTGGTCTCGGTCGGCTCGGAGACGTTGACGCCGACGATGTCCGCCCCGGCTTCAGCCAGCGCCAAGGCCATGCCCTGCCCCAGCCCGGTGTTGCAGCCGGTGACGATGGCGACGCGGCCGCTCAGTTGGAAGTTGTCCAGTATCATGGCTATGCCTTGTACTCAGCGCAGAGTGGTCATGGGCACATGGTCCATGTCCTTGAAAACCTGGTTCTCGCCCACCATGCCCCAGATGAAGGTGTAAGCCTGGGTGCCGACGCCGGAGTGGATGCTCCAGCTCGGGCTGATCACGGCCTGCTCATTGCGCACCACCAGGTGGCGGGTCTCGGTCGGTTCGCCCAGCATGTGGAAGACCGCCGCCTGCTCGCTCATGTCGAAGTAGAAGTAGACCTCCATGCGGCGGTCATGCGTGTGGCAGGGCATGGTGTTCCACAGGCTGCCAGGCTCCAGCTGGGTCATGCCCATCAGCAGCTGGCAGGTGGGCAGCACGTCGGGCACCAGGAACTTGTAGATGGTGCGGCGGTTGCTGGTCTCCGGCGCGCCCAGGGTCTCGGGCGAAGCCTCGGCCAGCGTCACCTTGCGGTGCGGATAGGCGGTGTGGGCCGGTGCGCAGTTGAAATACAGCTTGGCCGGCGCGGCCGCATCGACACTGGCGAATTCCAGCTGCTTGGCGCCCTGGCCCACATACAGGGCCTCGCGCGGGCCGACCTCGAAGAGTTGGCCATCCACCGTGACGCGCGCTGCGCCGCCGATATTGATCAAGCCCAGCTCGCGGCGCTGCAGGAAGAAGTCAGTGCCGGTGTGTTTGCCCAGCTCAGGCGAAAAAGTCACCGGCTTGGCCACAGGCATGATGCCGCCGACGATGATGCGGTCGATCTGGCTGTAGGTCAGCGTGGCCTCGTCGGCCTTGAACAGGTTCTCGACCAGAAAGTGGCGGCGCAGGCCGCTCGTGTCCAGTGTGCGGGCGTGCTCGCTGTGAATGGGTTGGCGGATTTCCATGGACGGTCCTCGGTTGGGCTGCAGCCTGTACAAACGGCTGCGGCAGATGTCATGGGGCGCAAGCGTAACCCCGACTGGGACTTTCCCGGAATCATGGTTTCTATTTAGTGAACCACTGTTTCATTTATTCGCAGGCTCGGTATAGTTGCCCTCAACACAGCCGGAGCACCGCCTGCCATGAGTTCCTCTTCCGCCTTCTTCGACAACGCCGCCACGCCCTGGACCGACCTGGGCGACGGCATCCGCCGCAAGATCGTCGGCCACACGCCCGAGTTGATGTCGGTGCTGGTGCAGTTCGACCGCGGCGCCATCGGCACCCCGCATGCCCATGACGCGCATGACCAGATCGCCTATGTGGTGTCGGGCGCCTTCGAGGCCGAGATCGATGGCGTCAAGCGCGTGCTGCGCGTCGGCGATGCCTTCATCGCACCGCGCCTGACGAAGCATGGCGTGGTCGCGCTGGAAGCCGACAGCGCCTTGCTGGACCAGTTTTCACCGCGTCGCGAGGATTACCTGTAATCCTCGCGATCGACAGGCGGGTGCTCGCACTGCAGCGAAGCCCGCGCTGAACCCCCAAGGCGCCCTGCGAGCGCCCGAACACCGCCGAGCAGAAAGCCGCGCCCACGAGCCCGGCACCTCGGACAGGAACGCCGCGCGGCGCCGTAAGCTTCTCAGGCAGACGGCAGCGCTTCAGAACCCTCAGGAGACAAGACATGCCCAAACGCCACGGCACCCACCCGCCCCGCCTGACCCGCCTCGCCGCCTGCCTGCTGGGCGGCGCCACCCTCGGTCTGACCGTCCAGGCCCAGACCGCGCCGGACAACAAGCCCAATAGCGAAGCCAAGACGCTGGACACCATCGTGGTGACCGGCATCCGCGCCTCGCTGGAAAGCGCGCTGAATGCCAAGCGCCAGGACAAGGGCATCGTCGATGTCATCAAGGCCGAGGACATCGCCAAGTTCCCCGACACCAATCTGGCCGAATCGCTGCAGCGCGTGCCCGGCGTGGTGATCGACCGCGATGCCGGCGAAGGCCGCAACATCACGGTGCGCGGGCTGGGTGCCGACTTCACCCGCGTGCGCATCAACGGCATCGAAGCGCTGGCCACCACCGGCGGCACCGACAGCTCCGGCGGCGCCAACCGCTCGCGCGGCTTCGACTTCAACGTCTTCGCCGCCGAGCTGTTCAACAGCATCACGGTGCGCAAGAGCGCCTCGGCCGATGTCGACGAAGGCTCGCTGGGTGCCACAGTCGATCTGCAGGCCGCACGCCCCTTCGACTTCAACAAGCGCGTGATCACCGGCTCGGTGAAGGCACGCTACAACGACCTGTCCGGCAGCACCGATCCGCGCCTGGCCTTCCTGGCCTCGGACACCTTCGCGGGCAAGACCGTCGGCCTGCTGGTGTCGGGCGCCTACTCCAAGCGCAAGCTGTATGAAGAAGGCTTCTCGACCGTGCGCTGGGACAACGGCGCTTCGTCCGGCGGCTGGTGCGCGCCCACCGGCGTCGCCAACAACCCGGCCACCTCGACCGCCACCACCTGCGGCCCCGCGGCCCAGGGCGTGCCGCGCCTGACCGGCAATGCCGACACCATCGCCGCCTACAACGCGGCCAGCAGCGTCAACAACTTCCACCCGCGCCTGCCACGCTACGGCCGGCTGACCCATGACCAGGATCGCCTGGGCCTGACCGCGGCCGCGCAGTGGCGCCCCAACGACGCGACGCTGCTCAGCCTGGATGTGCTCTATTCCAAGCTGGACGCCACCCGCCAGGAAGACTTCCTGCAAGCCATCTCCTTCAGCCGCACCGCGACGCAGGGCGGCAAACCGCAGACCAGCGTGGTCAACACCAGCTATGACGCCAATGGCGCGCTGCTGTTCGGCCAGTACAACGGCGTGGACATCCGCGCCGAGTCGCGCTTCGACAAACTCTCCACCACCTTCACCCAACCCAGCCTGACGCTGGAGCACGAGATCAGCGACACGCTGCGCGTCAGCGCCAAGGTCGGCCGCGCGGACTCCAAGTTCCGCAACCCGATCCAGACCACCACGACGCTGGACGCGCTGAACGTCAATGGCTACACGCTGGACTTCCGCGCCAATGACCGCCTGCCGCTGATCGGCTTCCCCTTCAACCCGGCAGCCAGCAGCGGCAACCCGCTGGCGCTGGTCGGCGTGCCGCAGGTCGCCACGGGCACACAGCCCACCACGATCCCCAACACCACGTCCAGCGAGATCCGCATCCGGCCGCAAGGCGCCAACAATCGCAATGACGTGGCCCAGGTGGACCTGGCCTGGGACCTGGTGCCCAACAAGCTGACGCTGCGCGGCGGTGGCAACTACAAGCAGTACAAGTTCGACACCTACGAGTTCCGCCGCGTCAACCAGAACGACACCATCTTCGCCCCGCCGGCCGGCACCAGCGCCGCCAGCCTGACGACGCTGCTGAGCGGCTTCGGCAAAGGCCTTGATCTGCCGGCCGGCACGCCGACCGCCTGGTCCATTCCTGATCTGAGCGCCATCGCCGCCGCCTACGATATCTACTGCAACTGCATCAAGAGCGGCCCGGCCGGCGGCCCCGGCGACTTCACGCTCTCGTCCACCACCAACGGCAATGCGCGCGGCAACAACCGCCGCGTCACCGAAACCGACACTGGCGCCTTCGCGATGCTGGACTTCGACCAGCTCCTGATGGGCATGCCAGTGCGCGGCAATGTCGGTGTTCGCTATGTGAAGACCGAGCAGTCGTCCACCGGCTACCAGGCCGCGGCCGGCGGCACCGAGGTGACCGTGCCGAACAGCTATGACGATGTGCTGCCCTCGCTGAACATCGCGGCCAACATCACGCGCGATTTCATCGTGCGCTTCGGCGCCGCCAAGGTGATGGCACGTCCGCAGCTCGGCAACTTGAACCCCGGCGGCACCATCAGCACCACCGGCACGCTGTCAATCACCAGCGGCAACCCGACGCTCAAGCCCTTCCGTGCCAAGACCTACGACAGCAGCCTGGAGTACTACTTCGGCCGCAATGCCTTCATCGGCATGGGCCTGTTCCGCAAGGACATCGACACCTACATCCAGAGCCTGCGCACCAATATCGCCTTCAAGGAAACCGGCCTGCCGCAATCGCTGCTGCCGTCCAACTTCACCGGCGACGAGGTGTTCCAGGTGACGACGCCGATCAACACCCCGGGGGGCAAGCTGACCGGCATCGAGCTGAACTACCAGCAGCCCTTCACCTTCCTGCCGTCCTGGGGCAAGAACTTCGGCACGGTGCTGAACTACACCTATGTGAAGTCCAAGATCACCTACCTGGTCTCGCCTACCAGCAACGCCACCATCGTGGACGACCTGCTCAACATGTCGCCCAAGTCCTGGAACGCCACGCTCTACTACGACGACGGCAAGTTCAGCGCCCGGGTCTCGGCCGCCAAGCGTTCGGCCTTCCTGACCCGCGTGCCGGGCCAAAACAACAACGATGTGGAAGGCAAGAACGGCTCGCTCAACGTGGACGCGTCGATCTCCTACAAGGTCAATGACAAGCTGGACATCACGCTGGAAGGCGTGAACCTGACCAATGAGGCGAACGATCAGTTCATCAGCCGCGCCCGCAACAGCCCAGTTGTCTACCACGTCACCGGCCGCGAGTTCCTGCTCGGCGCACGCTACAAGTTCTGAGCCAACGCTTGAAGTCCTGCAACAGGGCCGCCCAACAGGCGGCCCTGTTTCTTGCACAAGACCCAAACCCCTTTTGTACGGACGAGCGATGAAACACCTGCTCCTGGCCCTGCTGCTGGCTGGCAGCGCGCTGGCGCCTGACGCGCAAGCGCAGACCCTGGGCCTGCGCCTGATCCTGGTCGGTGACTCGACGCTGGCGCCGCGCAGCGGCTATGGCAATGCGCTGTGCCAACGCATGGACCAACTGGCCTGCCTGAACCTGGCGCGGGGTGGCCGCAGCAGCAAGAGCTACCGCGCCGAGGGCCTGTGGTCCAGCGTGCTGGCTCTGCTGCGGGAAGGCGGCCAGCGCGATCTGGTGCTGATCCAGTTCGGCCACAACGACCAGCCCGGCAAGCCCGGCCGCTCGACCGATCTGGCCAGCGAGTTCAAGCCCAATCTGGCCGGCTATGTGCGCGAGGCGCGCGCCGCCGGCGCCGAGGTGCTGCTGCTGACGCCGCTGACACGCCGCAGCTTCAATGCGCAGGGCCAGCTGCATAACGATCTGCGCCCGTGGGCACTGGCCACGTTGGCGCTGGCGGACGAGTTGCAAGTGCCGGTGATCGACCTGAACGCGCTCAGCGCCGCCGCCGTGCAGGCAATAGGCCCCGAGCAGGCCGATCAGTTGGCCATCGCACCGCCCGCCTCAGGCACCATGCATGTGCCGCCGCCCTGGATGGTGGAACGCGCCGGCCCGGCGCGGCCGCTGTTCGACCACACCCATGTCGGCCCGCAGGGCGCTGCCCTGTTCGCCGATCAGGTGCTGCAGGCCCTGCTGGCGCTGCGGCCCGAGCTGGCGGCAGCAATGACACCAGCAGCGCCGCCGCGCCCCTGAGCCGCCACCGGGACTCAAAGCTGACGAAAAAGTTGCGCGTCCAGCCAATCCAGCGCGGCCTGCTGCTGCGCCAGGCCGAATACATGGCCGCCGGGCCAGAACCGCGTGTCCAGCTGTGCGGTGGCATCATGTGCTGCCCAGACGGCACCCATGCGCTCAAGCGCGCTGCTGACGGCATCAAGCGGAAACAGCGGATCGTCCGCGCCGGCGTGCATCAGCAGCGGGCGCGGCGCCGCCAGAGCGGCAACGTCCGGATGGTCGAGCTCAGCCGCCAAGCCGGGATGCAGCATCGCAAAAGCCGACTGGCCCTGGAGCGTATGGCCGCCCGGACGCATCAGCCCTTCGCGCGTGCACATCCAGTGGCTGGCCACGCAGGCCGCCAGCTGTTGCGACAGCGCCGCCAACTGCCAGGCCCGGAAGCCACCCATCGAAAATCCGAGCGCCGCCATCCGCTGCGCATCGATCTCGGGCTGCGCACGCAGCCAGCGCAGCGCGCGCAGGTCTTCGCTGGCGATCAGGGCCGCCCAGCTTTGCCCCAGGTTCAGCAGATTGGCCGCCAGCGCCTGCTGGTGATCGCGGGTAAAGCCGGGCCGCGAACGCTCGCCCCAGCCCAGCGCATCGACCGCCAGCACCGCATAGCCGCGCTGCAGCAGCGCCTCGCCCAGGAAGCGGCCACCGTAGTAGCGCGCCACCCAGGCATCGGCGCTGCGCGCGCGCTCGGCATCGTCCCAGGGGCGAATCAGCTTTTCCTTGCCGATGTCGAAGCGTGCGCCATGGTCGTGCAGCAGCAGCACCGCCGGGAACGGCCCTTTGCCAGAGGGCAGCAGCAACAGCGCTGGCGCCGGGCCGCCCGGGCCCTGCTCCAGCAGCAGACGGCGCGCGAGGCCACCCGCCACAGGCTGCTCGCCGAGGCTGCGGGCGCTGAAGCTGGCCTCGGTGTCGGCCTCGCCAGGCAGCAGCATCAAAGCCCGCGCTCGCGCCAGCCCCCGCGCGCGCCAGGCCAGCGGCTGGCGCTCGGCCACGGCGTCCCAGCCCAGGCGCGGCTGACGCAGGCGCTCGCGAAGCGGCGCATGCAGGGGTGGCAGGCCCTCGGCCGACAGCCCGCTCTCGGCAGCACGCGCCAGCAGCGGCGTGGCCAATGCGGCTGCCGCGCCGGCCAGAAGGCGCCGCCGCTGCAGCGACATCCGCTCAGCCCGCTGGCATGAGGCAGACTCTCGCTGCCGCGCCGCGCTGATGCCCTCGTCGTCAGCCGCTTCGTTCACATCGTCCTTCATGCCCGACCTCTCCTTGCTGCTTTCGCCTGCCCAGGGCTTCGGCTATCTGGCCTTCGTCTTCGGCGTGGCCTGCTTCGCGCAGACCGATGACCGGCGCTTCAAGCTGTTCATGGCGCTGGAATGCCTAGCCTATGTGCTGCACTTCGCCTTGCTGGGCCATCCCACGGCGGTGGCCAGCAACCTGGTTTCTCTTGCCCGCTCGGTGGCGGCGATGCGCGCCCGCACGCCGGCCGTCGGCCTGTTCTTCATCGGCCTGAGCCTGGCCTTAGGCGCCTGGCTGTACCAGGGCTGGGTCTCGCTGCTGCCCATCCTGGCCTCGTGCATCGGCACCACGGCCTTGTTCTTTCTGCAGGGCCTGCGCATGCGCCTGCTGATGCTGTGCGGCACCGCGTTGTGGCTGCTCAACAACCTGCTGGTCGGCTCGATCGGCGGCACGCTGCTGGAAGCCACGCTGCTGCTGACAAATGGCTGGACCATCTGGCGGCTGTGGCGCAGGCCGGCCGGGGCAGCAGCATCAACGCCCGTTGCGGAACAATGAATCCCAGCCCGCCCGCGGGCTCATGTCGTCCAGGTTCCAGTCCTTGGGATCGAAGGCCCGCCGCGTCGGCGCGTACTGCGGATAGCCCTGCGCGTTCTCCAGCTCGGAATCGATGATCTTGCCGCGACCCTCGGCCACATCGGACAACAGCTTGAAGTCGATCGGATCGCGCGCCCAGGGCCGTGCGCCGACCGCCAGCGGCAACTCCTGCTCCAGACGTTCAGCCGCGATCCAGCGCAGGCCGGCCGGCAGATAGGGTGTCTCGGTCGCCAGGATGCGCGCAGAGCCGCTGGTGTAGCGACCTGTCATCGGCAGCGCCTGGCCCTGCGCGTCGACCGCCAAGTTGCCCCGCAGATGCAGCGCCACATCACCCTGGCCGCCCAGCGTGAACAGCGGCAAGCCAGCGCGCGTGTCAGGGCCCTGGCGGTAGGCATTGGCGACCAGACTCAGCTGGCCGGACTGCGGCTCGCGGCCGGCCCATTCATGGGCGACCAGGTTGTAGTGCACCGCGCGCGCGCCGGGGTTGTAGATCAGGTTGTTGACCATGGCCGCGTGCACGCCGCCCTTGAACAGCGCATTGCGTTCCTGATTGGAGGCGTAGAGATTGCCGTACAGCAGCACCTGGCTGGCGTTGTCATGCACCAGCGTGCCCTTGGAGTGCTCGCCCTTCTCATGCACCGAGTTCGCCAGGCCCTCGTAGATCAGGTTGTGGCTGTAGGTGATCTGGTGCGAGGTGTTGCGGCGCCAGTCCGCGGGCGTCTCACCCTGGAATCGCGGGCCGCCGATGGACAAGTTCTCGTCGGTCGCCCACGAGAAGCTGCAGTGGTCGACGATCACGCGCGCGGCGCCGGCGCCGGTGCTCAGCCCATCATGGTCGCCACCGCTCTTCTTGGCACGGCCGTACTCGCCGGGCCGGATCATCAGGTGCTGGATGATCACGTCCGCGGCCGCAACTTCCAGCTCGCCCTTGATCAGCGTGATGCCCGGATCGGGCGCCGTCTGCCCAGCCACGGTGAGCCGGCCCTCACGAATGCGTAGCGATGCGCCCGCCAGGTCGATCACGCCACCGACCTCGAACACCACGAGACGCGGCCCTGGCACCTCCAAGGCCGCGCGCAGCGAACCGGGACCGCTGGCAGCCAGGTTGGTGACGCGGATCAACGCGCCGCCGCGGCCACCACTGGTCTGGGCCCAGCCAGGGTGCTCGTAAGTGGCGCGGTTGAGGGCCTGGCCGAAGCACTCCGAACACAGCAAGGCCAGGCCGAGCAGCAGGGCATTCTTCATGCACCATCCTCGATCAGGTCCTGCATCAGCTCAGGCGCGATCACCGCACCCCGATGCTGGATCACGCGCGCCGCCAGGCGGTTGCCGAACTCGGCCGCCTGCAGCGCATCCGCACCGAGCAGACGGCGACTCAGATAGCCGGCGGCGAAAGAGTCTCCCGCCGCCGTGGTGTCCACCACCTTGGGCACGCTCACTGTCGCCGCTTCCTGCCAATCGCTGTGGCCGGCCTGGCGAAGCAGGGTCGCGGCAGGGCCGCGCTTGATCACGATCTCGGGCGGCGGCAGGCGCTGCGCATGGGCCACCGCCTCGTCCAACGAGCCCAGGCCCATCACGGCCTGATGGTCGTCGGCCGTCACCAGGGCGATCGTGGCCAGATGAAAAGCGCGGTTGAAGCAGGCCCTTGCCGTCAGCGGGTCCGGCCACAGGCGTGGCCGATAGTTGTTGTCGAACACCACCTGTGCGCCCAACGCGCGCATCGATGCCATCAGCGCATAGACCCGCTCGCGCGCCACCGGCGACAGGATGGCGAGGCTGATGCCGCTCAGATAGAAGGTACCGAACTCATGGCAGCGCGCCTCCAGCGGCGTCTGCGCCGCCTCGAAATACAGGCGCGCTGCGCTGGAGTCACGCCAGAAGTGGAAGCTGCGTTCACCGCACTCGTCCAGCTCGATCATGTACATCCCCGGCAACTTGCCCGGGATGCGCCGCACCAGACTCAAGTCCAGGCCCTGCGCCTTCCAGCGCTGCAGCAGGCCCTCGCTCAGCGGATCGTCGCCGAGCGCCGTCGCATAGCTGACCTCGATGCCAGCCGCTCGCCCGCAGCGGGCCAGATAGACCGCCGTATTGAAGGTATCGCCGCCATAGGCCTGGGTCAGCGCGCCAAAGGCCTGCCCCTGCAGTTCCAGCATGCATTCGCCCAGCAAAACCACCTTGTGAGGTGCCGCCTCCATGAAAGCCCCTATCTATTTGAAACAGTGTTTCGTTATTCTGATGGCGTGAGCATTCTTTTTGAAACAGTACTCACCCTGAGTTCCTGAACGCGCATGTCTACCGTCTCGGCCAACACCCTCACCGACGCCCGCAACCAAGCCCTGCTGCTGACGGGTGCGGCCGGCGCGCTGGGCCGCGTCCTGCGCTTGCCTCTGGGGCGGCTTTGCGGCGGCGGTCAGTCCTATGCCGCCCTGCGCCTGAGCGACCGGGCCGCGTTGGCCCAGCCCGCCGGCCCGCATGAGGAGGTCAGCCCCTGCGACCTGGCGGACCGCACGGCGATGGAAGCATTGCTGCAGGGCGTTGCGGCGGTCGTGCATCTGGGCGGCGTGGCGGTGGAAAGCCCTTTCGAGCCGATCTGCGAGGCCAATATCCGCGGCGTCTTCCACCTTTATGAAGCCGCCCGCCTGGCGGGCACGCGGCGCATCGTGCTGGCCAGCTCCAACCACACCAGCGGCTGCTATGAACAAGGTCAGCCCATCGGACCGGCCGATCTGCCGCGGCCCGACGGCTATTACGGCGTCAGCAAGCTGTTCGCCGAACAGATGGCGCAGCTCTATTGGGACCGCTACGGCATCGAGAGCGTCTGCCTGCGGCTCGGTACGGTGGCGGCCGAGCCGCAAGACCGGCGCGCACTGTCCACCTGGCTGAGCTTCGGCGATCTTGAGCGTCTGGTGCTGGCTGCGCTGAGCGCCAAAGACGTGGGCTGCCTGACGGCCTACGGCGTTTCGGCCAATCCGGCACGCTGGTGGAGTGAGGCCGGTTGGGAGCAGCTGGGTTACCGCCCACAGGACAGCGCCGAGGCCTGGCGCGAGCTGGTCCAGCAGCTCGGCCCGCCGGCCGATTCGCCGATGGCACGGCTGCAGGGCGGCAGCTTCCTGGGCCTGGGTCCGTTCGAGCGCCAGCCATGAACCTGAGCGCCCGCCCCGAGCTCTGGTGGCAAGGCCCCAGCGCGCTGGCCGAGAGCCCGCTGTGGTCGGCGCTGGAGCAGGTCTTCTACTGGGTGGACATCAGTGGCCGACGCCTGTGGCGCCACGACGGCACGGCCGCAACCGCACAAAGCTGGGAGATGCCGACCCCACCCGGCTGCATCGCCTTGGGCTCCCAAGCCGGTGAGTTGCTGGTGGCGCTGAGCGACGGCGTGCAATTGCTGAAGTTGCTGCCCCAAGGGCGTTGGACGGGACGCCGCGTGGCTGGCGCCAACCACGCCCCAGACATGCGCTTCAACGATGGCCGCTGTGATCGGCAGGGGCGCTTCTGGGTCGGCAGCATGGCCTTGAACCCGGACGACTTGCATCCGCGCGGGCGGCTGGCGCGCCTTCACGTCGAGGGCGAACACGCAAGCTGGCAGCCGGCCCTGCGGGAACAGATGCAGATCCCCAACGGCCTGGCCTTCAGTCCGGATGGCGCGCGCCTGTACTTCAGCGACTCGCATCGCTCGCAGGCCCGGGTCTGGGTCTGCGACTACGACTCGGCCACGGGCCAGGCTGCCGCACCGCAGCCCTTCATCGACCGCCTGGCCTGCGGCCGCCCGGACGGCGCGGCGGTGGACGCCGACGGCGGCTACTGGATCTGCGCCAACGACGGCGCGGCCGTGCTGCGCTACGCGCCGACCGGCGTGCTGGACCGGCGCATCGATCTGCCGGTGGCCAAGCCCACCATGTGCGCTTTTGGCGGGCCGGACTTGGCCACGCTCTTGATCACGACCATGCGCCCTGCAGGCCCTGGTTTGTCTGCGACCCCGCTGGACGGCGCGCTGTTTGCGCTGTGTCCGGGGGTCACGGGCCTGGCGGAGACCCCCTTCGCGGGTGGACGCCAGCCCTTCTCACACGATGACTGACAAACCCTGCGAGGAGACACCCATGAACCGACCCCGTTTGACCTTGACCACAGGCCTGATCGCCGCGGCGCTGGCGGCCCTGAGCCAAAGCGCCAGCGCGATGCAGCTGCGCTCGGCCGATGTGCACAACAGCGATGACTACCCCACCGTGGCCGCCGTCCGCCATATGGGTGAACTGCTCAGCCAGCGCAGCGGCGGCAAGTTCAAGACCAAGGTCTTCAACAAGGGCGCGCTGGGCAGCGAGAAGGAAACCATCGACCAGGTCAAGATCGGTGCCCTGGAGATGACGCGGGTGAACATCAGCCCGATGAATGCGATCTGTGCCAAGACACAGGTGCCGACCATGCCCTTCCTGTTCCGCTCAGTGGACCATATGCGCAAGAGCCTGGACGGCCCGGCCGGCGAGGAGATCCTGAAGAGCTGCGAGCCCCAGGGCTTCATCGGCCTGGCCTTCTACGACAGCGGTGCGCGCTCGATCTACGGCCGCAAGCCCGTCAAGACCGTGGCCGATGCCAAGGGCATGAAGATCCGCGTGCAGCAGTCGGATCTGTGGGTGGCCCTGATCGGCGCCATGGGCGCCAACGCGACGCCCATGCCGATCGGCGAGGTCTACACCGGACTGAAGACCGGCCTGATCGACGCGGCCGAGAACAATGTGCCGTCCTTCGAAGGCTTCAAGCACTTCGAGGCGGTCAAGTACTACTCAATGACCGAACACTCGATGGCGCCCGAGATGCTGCTGATGAGCAAGCTGGTGTTCGACAAGCTGAGCAAGGCCGAGCAGGACATGATCCGCGCAGCAGCCAAGGAGTCGGTTGCCTTCCAGCGCAAGAAGTGGGACGAACAGGAAGCCAAGTCCATGGCCGCGGTCAAGGCCGGCGGGGCTGAAATCATCGAGGTCGACAAGGCGTCCTTCCAGGCGGTGATGGCGCCGGTCTATGCCAAGTTCATGACCACGCCCGACCTGCAGCGCCTGGTCAAGACCATCCAGGACAGCAAATGAGCGCGTCGGTGCTGCGGCAGAGCCCAGCACCGGCACCCGGATCAGCAGGCTGGTTCACCCGCCTCTGCGCCAGCCTCTCCAAGCTGGCGCTGATGGTGGCCGTGGCGGGCCTGCTGGCCGTGGTGCTGTGCGTGCAATACCAGGTAATCGGCCGCTACCTCTTCAATGACACGCCCACCTGGGCCGAAGCGCTGGCCATGCTGCTGGTGCTCTATGTCACGGCGCTGGGCGTGGCGGTGGGCGTACGGGATGCCGGTCACATCGGGCTTGAATCCCTTCTGGTGCTGCTGCCCGAGCGACTGCGCCGCAAGCTGGAAATCCTGATCCACCTGCTGGTGGCGCTGTTCGGCGGATTGATGCTGAAGGCAGGCTGGCTGTGGACCACGCTCAAGTGGGCCGAGAAGAAGCCCATGCTGGGCGTCCCCGAAGGCATGGACTATCTGCCGCTGGTGATCGCGGGTGCGCTGATCGTGCTGTTCTCGATCGAACATATCGTCGCGCTGCTGCGCGGCCATCACGTGGAGCCCGCATGGAACTGACGATTCTTGGCTTCAGCTTCGCGCTGCTGCTGATTCTTGGCGTGCCGGTGGCCTTCGCCATCGGCCTGGCCTCGGTGGTGACCATCGTGGCAGCCGGCATGCCGGTGGCCATCGTCTTCCAGAAGATGGTCGGCGGCATGCAGGTGTTCAGCTTCCTGGCGATTCCCTTCTTCGTGTTCGCCGGCGAGTTGATGCTCTATGGCGGCATCGCCGAACGCATCATCCGCTTCGCCAACAGCTTGGTCGGTCATGTACGGGGCGGCCTCGGCATGAGCAATGTGGTGGGCTGCACGCTGTTCGGCGGCGTGGCCGGCTCGCCGCTGGCCGATGTCTCGGCCATGGGCTCGGTGATGATCCCGATGATGAAGAAGGAAGGCTACGACGCGGACTACGCCGTCAACGTCACCACCCACGCCTCACTGGTGGGTGCGCTGATGCCGACCTCGCACAACCTGATCATCTTCACGCTCGCAGCAGCCGGCATTGCCTCGGTCAGCGTGTTCAGCCTGATCCTGGCGGCCCTGATACCGGCCGTGCTGCTCACGGTGTGCAATCTGGTCGCCGCCTATGGCGTGGCCGTCAAGCGGGGTTATCCGACGCATGGCACCTTCCCAGGCTGGCCCGCGGTGCTCAAAGCCTTTGGCGCCGCACTGCCCGGCCTGCTGGTTGTGGTGATCATCCTGGTGGGCATCCTCAGCGGTGTCTTCACCGCCACCGAGTCGGCTGCGACAGCGGTGTTCTGGGCGCTGGCCATCACGGTGCTGGCCTATCGCTCGCTGAGCTGGCAGAACTTCCTCAAGGCTTGCGCCAAGGCCTGCAAGACCACCGGCGTGGTGCTGTTCCTGATCGGCATCTCCTCGGCCTTCGGCTACTTCATGGCGCTCTATGAAGTGCCGCAGAAGACCGGCGAGCTGATGCAGTGGGTAACCAACGAACCCTGGCTGATCTTCCTGATGGTCAATCTGCTGCTGTTCGTACTGGGCACCTTCCTTGACATGGCGGCCACCATTCTGATCTGCACGCCGATCTTTCTGCCGATCTGCCAGAAGTTCGGCATGGACCCGACGCAGTTCGGCATCGTCATGCTGCTCAACTGTTCGCTGGGTCTCAACACCCCACCGGTGGGCACGACCCAGTTCGTCGGCTGTGCCATCGGCCAGATCTCGGTCGGCGAGGTGATGCGTTCGATCTGGCCGTTCTATGGCGCCCTGATCGTCACGCTGATGCTGGTCACCTATGTGCCCGCCTTCTCGCTGTGGCTGCCGGGACTGATGAAGTGAGGACCGGACCATGAGCGCGAATCCTCGACGCATCCGCATGCATGAGCGCGACAACGTCGCCATCGTGGTGAACGACGGCGGCCTGCCTGCCGGCACGCGCTTTGAGGACGGCCTGTGCCTGGTCGATGCCGTGCCGCAGGGCCACAAGCTGGCCCTGCACGCCATCGCTGCCGGCCAGCCAGTGCTGCGCTACGGCGTCTGCATCGGCCACGCACGCCAGCCGATTGCGGCCGGGGCCTGGGTGCACGAGCGTCTGCTGGAGATGCCCGAGGCGCGCGCACTGGATCAGCTCTTGCCCCAGCACGAGCCAGCCGCGGCGCTGGCGCCACTGGCCGGCTACAGCTTCCAGGGCTATCGCAACGCCGACGGCTCGGTGGGCACGCGCAACATCCTGGCCATTTCCACCACGGTCCAATGCGTGGCCGGCGTGCTGAACCTGGCGCTGCAGCGCATCAAGGCCGAACTGCTGCCGCACTATCCGAACGTGGATGGCGTGGTCGCCATCGAGCATGCCTACGGCTGCGGCGTCGCGATCGACGCGCCTGGCGCTGAGATTCCGATCCGCACGCTGCGGAGCCTGGCGCTCAACCCCAACTTCGGCGGCGAGGTGATGCTGGTCTCGCTGGGCTGCGAAAAGCTGCAGCCGGATCGCCTGCTGCCGCCCGGTAGCCTGCCGATCGCCGATGCGCAGGCCAGCAGCCGCGTGCGCCTGCAGGACGAGAAGCATGTCGGCTTAGGCTCGATGCTGGACAGCATCCTGGCGCAGGCCCGCGTGCACTTGGAACGGCTGAACCGACGCCAACGCGAAACCGTGCCGGCCAGTGAGCTGGTTGTGGGCCTGCAATGCGGCGGCAGCGATGCATTTTCCGGCGTCACCGCCAACCCAGCGCTGGGCTTCTGCGCCGATCTGCTGGTGCGCGCGGGCGCCACGGTGATGTTCTCGGAAGTCACCGAGGTGCGCGACGCGGTCGACCAGCTTGTGTCGCGGGCTGCCGATGCCGAGGTGGCCGAGGCCATCCAGCGCGAGCTGGCCTGGTACGACGCCTATCTACAGCGTGGCCGCAGCGACCGCAGCGCCAACACCACGCCCGGCAACAAGGCGGGCGGACTGAGCAATATCGTCGAGAAGGCGATGGGGTCCGTCGTCAAGTCAGGCACGGCGCCCATCTCCGGCGTGGTGCCGCCGGGCGAGCGTGCCCGTAGCAAGGGCCTGCTGTTCGCCGCCACGCCGGCAAGCGACTTCGTCTGCGGCACGCTGCAACTTGCCGCCGGCATGAACATGCATGTGTTCACCACCGGCCGCGGCACGCCCTACGGCCTGGCGGCCTGCCCGGTGATCAAGGTCGCCACGCGCACCGAACTGGCCACTCGATGGCACGACCTGATGGACCTGGACGCCGGCCGCATCGCCAGCGGCCAGGCCAGCATCGAGACCATGGGCTGGGAGCTCTTTCATCTGATGCTGGACG
>PNNH01000118.1 GCA_013824165.1 Methylibium sp.
GGGGCCTGGGTGATAATGCCGCCGCTTACCGCCGCGGACCCATCCGGCGGGCGTTCACCCAACGAAAGACACCATGTCCGAAGAGAACAACAGCCCCGTGTTCCAGATCCAGCGCATGTATCTGAAGGATCTGTCGCTGGAGCAGCCGAATTCGCCGCAGATCCTGCTGGAGCAGGCACAGCCTCAGGTCGACATCAACCTCGCGCTGGCCGCCGAGCCAGTGGCCGAGGGCGTGTACGAGGTCAGCGTGACCGCGACCGTGACGACCAAGGTCGGCGACAAGACCCTGTTCCTGATCGAGGCCAAGCAGGCCGGCATTTTCGAGATCCGCAACATCCCGGCCGAGCAGCTCGAAGGCATCATCGGCATCGTCTGCCCGCAGATGATCTACCCGTATCTGCGCGCCGTCGTGTCGGACGTCTGCACCCGCGCCGGCTTCCCGCCGGTGCTGCTGTCGGAAGTCAACTTCCAGGCCATGTTCGAGGCCCAGCAAGCCCAGCGCGCCGAGCAAGGCGCCATCAACTGACGACACCGAACTGGCACCGCCAGTGAAGACAGCAACGCGCCCCGGGCTGCACCGTCTGCAGCAGGGCGCGTTTCTTTTTGGGCGTCGGCTTTGAGGATCAGGATGGAGTTGCGATGAAGATCAGCGTTCTGGGCGCAGGCGCATGGGGGACCGCGCTGGCGGTGCAGGCGGCCGGGCGGCACGAGGTGCTGCTGTGGGCGCGCGATGGCGCGGCTTGTGCCGAGATGCGGGCGACCCGGCGCAATGCGCGTTATCTGCCGGAAGCCGAGCTGCCGCTGCAACTGAGCGTCAGCGCCGATCTGGCGCAGGCGGTGGCGCATGGCATGGACGGCCTGATCGTGGTGGCTACGCCGATGGCGGCCTTGCGGCAGATGCTGGCGGGCCTGCCCGATGGCGCGCGAGTGCTGTGGTTGTGCAAGGGCTTCGAGGCGGGCACCGGCCTGCTGGGTCATGAGATCGCCCGGGCGGTGCAGCCGCGGCTGCGGGTCGGCATCCTGTCGGGGCCAAGCTTCGCGCAGGAAGTAGCCGCCGGGCAGCCGACCGCCTTGGTTGCTGCCAGCGAGGACCAAGCGCTGGCGCAGCAGGCGGTCGACGCTTTCCATGCAGAGCGTCTGCGCGTCTACACCTCGAACGACCCGGTGGGCGTCGAGGTGGGCGGGGCGGTCAAGAACGTACTGGCTATTGCGGTCGGCATCGCTGATGGCTTGCGCCTGCGGGCCGAGAAGAGCGGTGAGGCCAGCCAGGCCCCGGGTCTGAACGCCCGCGCGGCGCTGATCACCCGCGGCCTGGCCGAGATGCTGCGCCTGGGCCTGGCACTCGGTGCGCGCACCGAGACTTTCATGGGACTGTCGGGCGTCGGGGACCTGGTGCTGACGGCCACCGGCGATCTGTCGCGCAACCGCCGGGTCGGCCTGTTGCTGGCCGAGGGGCTGGCCCTGCCGCAGATCCTGCACGATCTGGGTCATGTGGCCGAGGGCGTCTACAGCGCGCCCACGGTGCTGGCGCGCGCGCGTGATCGCGGGGTCGACATGCCCATTACCGAGGCGGTGGTGGCCGTGCTCGACGGGCGCCTCAGTCCCGCTGCGGCGGTCGAATTGCTGATGGGGCGCCAGGCGCGCTCCGAACATTGATGTCCTGCCGCTGGCAGTCAACGGAGTCTTCGCATGGATCGTCGTCAAGTTCTACAAGGCCTAGCTGCTGGCCTGGGCGTGGCTGTTGCACCGGCCTGGGCGCAGGGCTGGCCGACGCGCCCGATCAAGCTGGTCGTGCCCTTTCCGGGCGGCAGCTCGCCGGACATCATCGCCCGCGCCATCGCCGAGCCGCTGGCGCAGGCGCTGGGCCAGGCCATCGTGATCGATAACCGTCCGGGTGCGGGCGGAAATATCGGCACGGCGGCGGTGGCCAAGGCCGAGCCGGACGGCTACACCCTGCTGTTCACCATCCAGGGGCCCTTGGTGACGGCGCCCTTGCTGGCCCGCAAGCTACCTTATGACCCGTTCAAGGACTTGCAGCCGGTCGGCCTGGTGGCGACCTCGCCTAACGTTCTTGTGGTTGACCCGAAGCTGGGTGCCAACACGCTGGCTGACTTTGTGCGAATCGCCAAGGAGAAGAAGGGCCAGCTGAACTACGGCAGTGTCGGCAATGGCAGTGCTGCGCATCTGGCCATGGAGTCATTCAAGTCCCGTGCCGGCATCGAGCTGACCCATGTGCCGTATCAGGGCTTTCCGCAGGTGGTCAATGCCATCCTGGCCGGCCAGGTGCAGGCCGGCTTCATGGTGCCGGCCATCGCGATGGGGCAGGTGCGTGCGGGCAAGCTGAAGGCCTTGGGCGTGACCAGCCTGGGGCGTGTTGGCGCGCTGCCAGAGTTCGCGCCGCTGGCCGAGCAGGGCTATGCGGGCTTCGAGGCGATCTCATGGCAGGCCATGCTGGCGCCGGCCGGCACGCCGCCGGCCATCATTCAGCGCTTGTCGACCGAGCTGGTGCGCATCATCCGCAGCGACGAGGTGCGCAGCAAGATGCTGAACCAATACTTCAGCGCGGCGGCGACCACGCCGGATGCGCTGGCTGCGCTGATGCAGAGCGAGTCCAGGCGCTGGGGCCAGATGATCAAAGCTGCCGGCGTCCAGCCCGAGTGAGGCCTGGGTTCAGGCGCTGCCTTCGTAGCCGTTCTGGCGCCAGGCCTCGAACACGCTGACGGCCACCGCATTGCTGAGGTTGAGGCTGCGCTGATCGGGGCGCATCGGCAGGCGCACGCGCTGCTCGGTCGGGAAACTGTCGCGCAGCGTTGGCGGCAAGCCGGCGGTCTCGCTGCCGAAGACAAGCCAATCGCCAGGCTGCCACTGCACCTGCGCGAAGGGCTGGCTACCCCGGGTGGTGAAGGCGAACATGCGGCGGGTGTCAGGTCTTGCAACCTCCAGGAAGCGCTGCCAATCGGCATGCCTCTGCAGGGGTGCGTACTCGTGATAGTCGAGGCCGGCGCGCTGCAGCAGCCGGTCTTCCATTGAGAAGCCCAGCGGCTCGATCAGGTGCAGGCTGCAGCCGGTATTGGCCGCCAGGCGGATCACATTGCCGGTGTTCGGCGGAATTTCCGGATGGACGAGAACGATATTGAACATGGCATCAGTGTCGTGGATCGGGCGTGCGCGCCAGTACCCAGGCCTACACGCAGGCGGCACCGGCCTGTCGCAGGCTGCGGGCCAGTTCATGCAGCGTGGCGCCCGTTGTCATCACATCGTCCAGCAGTGTGACATGGGCGCCGCGCAACTGAGGTGCCCGACGCGGATCAATGGCGAAGGCATGGCGTACATCGGCCGCGCGCTCCTCGGTGGGCGGTGCAATCTGGTGGCGGGTGTCGCGCACGCGCAGCAGCATATCCGGCGCGAAGCGCAGTTGACGGGGTCCGGCCAGATCGCGTGCCAGTTCCCAGATCTGGTTGTAGCCGCGCTCGCGCAGACACTGTGCTGACAGCGGGACGGGCAGCAGCCATTCCGGTGCGGGCAGAGCTTGCACGGCGACGAGTGCTTGGTCCAGGCGCGCCACCAAGGCACGGCGCAAGTCCGGTGCCTGGTGGAGCTTGAAGCGCTGTATCAGCAGGTCCCAGGGGTAGGCGTAGTTCAGCGCGGCGATGCAGCGATCCAGCGGCGGTGGCTTGCCCAGGCAGGCGCCCCATTGCTGGGCGTGCCCCCTGGCGCGGTGTGGGTGGGGCGCTGGATGGCGCAGGTCCGACAGCGCGGTTCGCGGTGGGTCCAACGTGCCAGGCAACTCGGGCAGACACCCGCTTGGGTCCAACGTCGACAGATCGCGCATTGGCCGGGGCAGTGGCTCAACAGGCGCTCGACCCACGTGGGCATCGAAGCGGCGAGCGGTCGCGCATTCATGAGCTCAATATACTGCCGCCCCATGTCAGAGTCTGAATCCGTCGCGGCACCTCGCCCTGCATTGCTGCAGGTTGATGCCGTCGCGCTGAAGCGCCAGCTGCGTCGCCTGGCCGCGCAAGCCGAACCCCCATGGCTGCACAGCGAGGTGTCGAGTCGTATGGCCGAGCGGCTGAGCCTGATCAAGTTGCAGCCGCGCAAGGTGGTGCAATGGTCGGCCTTTCTGGGCGCCAGCGGCGCGGACCTGAATCGGGCCTATCCGCAGGCAGCCTTCATGCGGGTCGAGCCGATCGAGGCCTTGCGCAGTCGCAGCGTGGCGGAGCTGAACTCGTCGCGCAGCTGGCTCGATACCTTGCGTGGCCGCGAAGCGGCGCCCGTGCTCTTGCCTCAGCAAGTGGGCGACGGGGATGCCGAACTGCTCTGGGCCAATATGTACCTGCACTTGAGCCCGGACCCCCAAGCCTTGTTGCGGCTGTGGCAGCGCGCCTTGGCGGTCAATGGCTTTGTGATGTTTTCCTGCCTGGGGCCAGACAGTCTGCGCGAGCTGCGCAGTCTTTATGGCGCACTGGGCTGGCCGTCGGCCGGGCCCGAGTGGATCGATATGCATGACATCGGCGACATGCTGGTAGAGGCGGGTTTCGCTGATCCGGTGATGGATCAGGAGCGCATCAGCCTGACCTGGCGTGAGCCTGAGCGCATGCTGGACGACTTGCGTGCCTTGGGGGGCAATCTGTCGCCACAGCGCTTTGAGGGCTGCCGCACCAAGGGTTGGCGCGCCGGCCTGTTGCGCCAACTGGAAGCGCTGCGCGGTCCGGATGGATTGCTTCGGCTGACGCTTGAACTGGTCTACGGGCACGCCTTCAAACCGCAGCCGAGGGCGGTGGTCGCGGCGGAGACGCGCATTCCTCTGGACGACATGCGAGCCCTGATGCGCAAGTCCGGCGGCTCGCGCTAGTGCAACAGCCGGGCGCACCGACGCACAAAGACGACAAAAGCTCTATAAGCCTAGGCTAAACTACGCGGTCAATCGGTGCTCTGGTTGGACGCTCAGGCGGTGCAAGCTTAGAGCCAGTGCGGGTTTACGAGCTTGCGCGAAATCAATCATTTCCGGTTGGATTATAAAAATCGTTGGAGCCAACGGCCCGCGTCGCCAGGGTGTGCTGCACAGAGTGCAACAACGCCCGGTGTTCGAAAGCATGCGAGGGGTTTCATGCCAGAGAGCAGCGAGCTCTGGCATGTAGCCCATGGGTTGAATTTGAAACTGAAGTGACGACCATGATGATGATGAACGCACGAGTGCATCAGCTGGGGCGCGGGATCAGCCGGATGGCGATGACCCTGGGTGCCGCACTGGCGACCCAGGCGGCCCTGGCGGTGAATGACCTGCCGGGCGGTCCAGCAGTCAACCAGATCAATCTGCATCCGCCGGTCACGAAGATTGCTGCCGACCAGATGTGGCTGCACAACTTCATGCTCATCATCTGCCTGGCCATTTTTGTGGCGGTGTTCGGCGTGATGTTCTATTCGATCATCAAGCACCGTAAGTCCAAGGGCGCGGTGCCAGCGACCTTCCACGAGAGCGTCAAGGTCGAAATCGCCTGGACCATCGTCCCTTTCATCATCGTCATCCTGATGGCGCTGCCGGCCACCAAGGTGGTGGTCGCCATGAAGGACACGACCAACGCTGACCTGACCATCAAGGCCACGGGCTATCAGTGGAAGTGGGGCTATGACTACCTGAAGGGCGAGGGCGAGGGCATCGGCTTCCTGGCAACGCTTGACCCTTCGCACCGCGAAGCGTCTGACTCCGGCAAGCCCGCGCCGGTCGACGACTACCTGCTCAAGGTGGACAACCCGCTGGTGGTGCCCGTCGGCAAGAAGGTGCGCATCATCACCACGGCCAACGATGTGATTCACGCCTGGATGGTGCCGGCATTCGGCGTCAAGCAGGATGCGATCCCCGGTTTCGTGCGCGACACCTGGTTCAAGGCTGAAAAGGAAGGCGACTTCTACGGCCAGTGCGCCGAGTTGTGCGGCAAGGAACACGCCTACATGCCCATCCACGTGAAGGTGGTGAGTGCCGAGGCCTACACCGCCTGGGTCGCTGGCGAGAAGAAGAAGATGGCTGCCAAGGCTGACGATCCGAGCAAGGTCTGGGAACTGGCGGCGCTGGTCGCTCGCGGCGAGAAGGTCTACAACGCCAACTGCGCGGCCTGCCACAAGGCTGACGGCACTGGCGCTGGCCCGATCAAGCGCCTTGACGCTTCCGCCCTGGTGTTGGACACCGACCATGGCAAGCAGATCGCCGTGATGCTGAACGGCGCAGCCAATGGCGCGATGCCGGCCTGGAAGCAGCTCAGCGACACCGAGATTGCCGCCGTGATCACCTACACGAAGAACAGCTGGACCAACAAGACGGGCCAGATCGTGCAGCCTTCGGAAATCGTGGCCGCGCGCAAGTAAGCGATCGAACGTCTAAAGAGGAACCAAGATGAGTGCAGTGCTCGACCAACACGGTCATGACGTTCATGGCCATGCGCACGACCACGACCACCACGCCCCGACGGGCTGGCGGCGCTGGGTCTATGCCACCAACCACAAGGACATCGGTACGCTGTACCTGCTGTTCTCGTTCACCATGCTGATGATCGGTGGACTGCTGGCGCTGGGCATCCGCGCCGAGCTGTTCCAGCCTGGCCTGCAGTTCGTGAACCCTGAGCTGTTCAATCAGCTCACCACGATGCACGGTCTGATCATGGTGTTCGGCGCCATCATGCCGGCCTTCGTGGGCTTCGCGAACTGGATGATTCCGCTGCAGATCGGCGCATCCGACATGGCCTTCGCGCGCATGAACAACTTCAGCTTCTGGCTGATGATTCCTGCCGCCCTCATGCTGGTCGCTTCGTTCTTCATGCCTGGCGGTGCCCCCGCAGCCGGCTGGACGCTGTATGCGCCGCTGACGCTGCAGATGGGCCCCTCGATGGATGCCGGCATCTTCGCGATGCACATCCTGGGCGCATCGTCCATCATGGGTTCGATCAACATCATCGTCACCATCCTGAACATGCGCGCTCCGGGCATGACGCTGATGAAGATGCCGATGTTTGCCTGGACCTGGCTGATCACGGCTTATCTGCTGATCGCCGTCATGCCTGTGCTGGCCGGCGCCATCACGATGACGCTGACCGACCGTCACTTCGGCACCAGCTTCTTCAACCCGGCTGGTGGCGGTGACCCGATCATGTACCAGCACATCTTCTGGTTCTTCGGCCACCCCGAGGTCTACATCATGATCTTGCCGGCCTTCGGCATCGTGAGCCAGATCGTGCCGGCCTTTGCGCGCAAGAAGCTGTTCGGCTACGCGTCGATGGTTTACGCCACCGCCTCGATCGCGATCCTGTCCTTCATCGTGTGGGCCCACCACATGTTCGCCACCGGCATGCCGGTGACTGGCCAGCTGTTCTTCATGTACGCCACCATGCTGATCGCGGTGCCAACCGGCGTGAAGATTTTCAACTGGCTGGCCACGATGTGGCGCGGTTCGATGACCTTCGAGGTCCCGATGTTGTGGGCCGTGGGCTTCATCTTCGTGTTCACCATGGGCGGCTTCACCGGCCTGATCCTGGCGATGGCGCCGATCGACATCCAGGTGCAGGACACTTACTACGTGGTGGCGCACTTCCATTACGTGCTGGTGGCTGGCTCCTTGTTTGCGCTGTTCGCTGGCGTTTACTACTGGGCGCCTAAGTGGACCGGCGTGATGTTCAACGAATGGCGTGGCAAGTTCCACTTCTGGGGCTCGCTGATCACCTTCAACATCACCTTCTTCCCGATGCACTTCCTGGGCCTGGCCGGCATGCCGCGACGCTATGCCGACTATCCGATGCAGTTCGCAGACATGAATGCGATTGCCTCGATTGGTGCCTTCGGCTTCGGTTTCATGCAGGTCTATTTCTTCCTGTTCGTGGTCGTGCCGATGATGCGTGGCAAGGGCGAGCCGGCTCCCCAGAAGCCCTGGGAAGCCGCTGAGGGTCTGGAGTGGGAAGTGCCGTCGCCGGCTCCTTTCCACACATTCGAGAACCCGCCCAAGCTGGATGCCACCGCCACCAAGGTGATTGGTTGAAGACCATGGTCATGACGCCTGAACAACGCAAGAGCAATCGCCGCCTCGCCCTGGTGCTGGCTTCAGTGGCTGCCGTATTTGCGATCGGCTTCGTGGCCAAGATCGCCTTGCTCGGCGCTTGAGTGATCGAGTCAAGATGAATCAGCGCTGGAACCTGGGCTCGGCATTGCGCAGGGACAACCTGCAGATGCTGGGCAAACTCGGCGTCATCGTGGCGCTGATGTTTGGCTTCGCCTACTCGCTGGTGCCGCTGTACAACGCTATCTGCACCGCGCTCGGCATCAACGTTTTGTCGATGTCAGAGCGGCAGCACGTGGTGCGCGCCGAAGACGTGCGCAACACGCAGGTCGACTACAGCCGCAAGATCACCATCGAGTTCGATGCCAACTCGCGAGGACCTTGGGAGTTCAAGCCCGCGGTGAACCATCTGGAGGTTCACCCCGGTGAACTCGCCACGGTGATGTACGAGTTCCGCAATGTGCAGCCACGCGTGATGGCGGCTCAGGCGATTCCGAGCTATGCGCCCAAGCAGGCGACGGCGCATTTCAACAAGCTGGAATGCTTCTGTTTCAACGAGTACACCCTTCAGCCCGGTGAGCAGAAGTCCTGGCCTGTGGTGTTTGTGGTCGACCCGAAGCTGCCCAAGGATGTGAAGACGATCACTTTGTCCTACACGTTCTTCGAGGTGGCGGGCAAGGGTCAGAAGCAGGCCTTGGCACCCTTGGAGCCCAAGCTCTGATGATGAAGCCGGGGCAAGACTTGAAGGACGCAGCGGCTCGCCCGCTGTCGTTTTTGCAGACGATCAAGGCGATCGGCTGGGCATTTTTTGGCGTTCGCCGCGGCGCCGACTATGACAATGATGTGGCCAAGCTGAATCCGGTGCATGTGATCATCGCCGGTCTCATCGGGGCTCTGGTTTTCGTGCTGGTGCTGGTGCTCCTGGTCAATTGGGTGATCAAGAGCAATGTGGCCGGTGCGGCGTGACGATTCAGCAGGACTGAAGATTTAAGTTCGAGGAGAAAAAAGATGTCGGCAGCGACTCCACATGGGGCAACCCCGTACTACTTCGTTCCCGGTCCCTCGCGGCATCCGGTGATGGCCGCAATCGGTCTGTTCTTCGTCATCCTGGGCGCAGGGCAGTGGATCAACGGCCATCAGTGGGGCTCTTACTCGCTGGCCTTCGGCCTGCTGTGGTGGGCCATCGTCCTCAAGCAGTGGTTCGCGGACGCCATTCGCGAAAGCGAAACCGGTCAGTACAGCGATCGCATCGACCTGTCCTTCCGCTGGAGCATGGGCTGGTTCATCTTCTCCGAGGTGATGTTCTTCGCCGCGTTCTTCGGCGCGCTGTACTGGGCGCGTGTGCATTCGGTGCCGATGCTGGGCAATGCAGAGCATGCGCTGCTGTGGCCTGACTTCAAGGCGCTGTGGCCCAGCATCGTTGCTGGCGCAACGGCTGCACCGGCTGGAACGGTTGAAGCCTTCTCGACCATCGGCCCCTGGCCGCTGCCGACCATCAACACGGCCCTGCTGCTGACTTCGGGTGTCACGCTGACCATCGCTCACCATGCGCTGATCGCCGGCAATCGCAGCAAGACGATTGCCTTCATGTGGCTGACCGTGTTGCTGGGCGTTGTGTTCCTGATCGTGCAGGGTTACGAGTACATGCATGCGTACCGCGACCTGAACCTGAAGCTCAGCTCCGGCATCTTCGGCTCGACCTTCTTCATGCTGACCGGCTTCCACGGCTTCCACGTGTTCGTCGGCATGCTGATGCTTCTGTTCATCACGCTGCGTCTGCAGAAGGGCCACTTCACCAAGGATCGCCACTTCGGCTTTGAAGGTGCGGCCTGGTACTGGCACTTCGTCGACGTCGTCTGGCTGGGCCTCTACGTCGTCGTGTACTGGATGTAAACCATCCCGACCAAGACAAAAGCGCCGCGTCAAGCGGCGCTTTTTCATTTCGAGCGGCGGGGCTTCAACGGCCCACAGGCACGCCGGTGGGCTGGATCCAGCCCATGTAGTAACTCAGCAGGATGAACAAGAACAGGGCCACCGAGATCGCGACTCGCACCGCGAGCGCACGCGCCATATTGGGGCCGCGCTTGCTGCTGCCGCTGCTGTTCTTGAGCATGAACAGGCCGGCCGCAGCGAGGGCACCGAGGATGCCGATAAGGGCAAGCAGGAGAATGATCTTCATGGGCACCGATTATTCCACCCGAGGGGCGCGATGAGTGCGCAGGTGCGCCGATGGCTGCTGGTGCTTGCGGCACTACTCGGGATGGCGCTGACGGCCCGCCTGGGCTGGTGGCAACTCGAGCGGGCCACGCAGAAGCTGGCAATGCAGCAGGCGGTCGAGGAACGTTCCCGCTTGCCCGCCATGCGCAATGGCGAACTGGCCGCTGCCGATGCAGCGATGGAAGCAAACCTGAACCGTGTCGCGGAACTGCAGGGGCGCTGGCTGAGTGAGCACACGGTGTTCCTCGAGAACCGGCCCATGGCGGGGCGTGTGGGTTTCGTCGTGGTCACGCCGCTGCTGCTGGAAGGGCGTGAGGAGGCCGTGCTGGTCCAGCGCGGCTGGACGCCGCGCCACTGGGCTGATCGGAGCCAGGTTCCGAAGCTGCAGGACCCGGCGGCTGTGGTGCAACTGCGCGGCCGCCTGTCTGCCACGCCGTCGCGGGTACTCGGACTCGGCGAAGCCGGTAGCGGCTCGATCCGGCAGAATCTCGACCGCGCGGCGTTCGCGCAGGAAACGGGTCTCAGACTGCTGGCGCCGACCGTGCTGCAGTTGGAGCCCGCGCGATTGGCTGATTCTCCCGTCGACGACGGCCTGCTGCGTGATTGGCCAGCTCCAGACCTGGGGCTGCAAAAGCACTACGGTTACGCATTTCAATGGTTTGCGCTCTGCGCCTTGATCCTGATCCTCTATGTCTGGTTCCAAATCATCCGTCCCCGCTTCCGACGCTCCGGTCAATGACCCGATGGCGATGACGGTGCACAGCCTGCCCGACCCGTCGCAGATCGATGCTCAGCAGCGCACCCGGGCGGGGCGCCTGCGCATGCTGCTGGTGGTTGCGGCCTGTGCCGCCCCGGTGCTCGCGTCCTACTTCAGCTTCTATGTGCTGAACCTGCGGGGCGACGCTTATGGCGATCTGATCGTGCCGACGGTCGATGTGCCCCCCGCGCTGAAGCTGACGAATCTGCAAGGGCAGCCCGTGCTACCTGAGTCATTGAAGGGCCAATGGCTGCTGACTCTGGTGCAGGATTCGAGCTGCGACGCCAGCTGCGAGAAGCGCCTGTTCGCCCAGCGCCAGCTGCGAGAGATGCTGGGCAAGGAGCGCGACAAAGTCGACAAGCTGCTGCTGCTGCCGGATGACGCGCCACTGCGGCCCGAGCTCGCGGCGGCGCTGGCGCAGGGCGTGCCCGTGACCGTGCTTCGGGCGCCGCGTGAGGAACTTCAGGCTTGGCTGAAGCCCGCGCAGGGCCATGCCTTGCAAGAGCATTTCTTCCTGATCGACCCGATGGGACGCTGGATGCTGCGCTGGCCGGTGGCGCCTGATCCGTCCAAGCTCAAGCGCGATCTGGATCGTTTGATCCGGGCCAACGGCAGCTGGGACAAGCCGGGGCGCTGATGGACAGCCTGATCGATCTGTCGCCGCTGCTGCAACTGCTGCTCCTGGGGGGCTTGCTGGGATGTGCGCCGCTCTTGGTGCTGGTGTGGCGCTCGCGGGGCGCGTCACCGACTGCACGCCTGCGCGCGCTGACACTGCTGACCTTGTTCCTGACATTCGACCTGGTGATCTTTGGCGCCTTTACCCGACTGAGCGACTCCGGACTCGGCTGCCCGGACTGGCCGGGCTGCTACGGCAGTGCCAGCCCCTTGGGCGCTCGGGATGAAATCCATGCCGCACAGACCGCGATGCCGACCGGGCCGGTCACGCATGGCAAAGCCTGGGTCGAGATGATCCATCGCTACCTGGCCTCGGCGGTCGGCTTCCTCATTCTGGTGATGTGCGTGATGAGCTGGCGCTTGCGGGGCTCCGCGCTGCGCCAGGGTCTGCCGGCGCCGTCACCCTGGTGGGCCACGGTCACCCTGGTCTGGGTGTGCATGCAAGGTGCGTTCGGTGCACTGACCGTGACGATGAAGCTGTTTCCGGCCATCGTCACGCTGCACCTGCTGGGCGGCCTGGGCTTGCTGATGCTGCTGGCTTGGCAAGGGCAGGGCTATCAGCCCAAGCCCTTGGCACTGAGCCCGGCACTACGCCTGGGCAGCTGGGCCCTTGTGGTTCTGGCTCTGCTGCAGGTGGCGCTGGGTGGTTGGGTCAGCACCAACTATGCGGTGCTTGCCTGCAGCGACTTCCCGACCTGCCAGGGCAGCTGGTGGCCGCCGATGGATTTCGAACACGGGTTTGCGATCTGGCGTGAACTGGGCGTTGGGCGTGACGGCGACTGGCTGCCGTTTGCGGCACTGACGGCGATTCATGTCACGCACAGATTGGGCGCGCTGCTGGTGTTCGCCGCCATCGGTCTGCTGGCGTGGGGGCTGTGGCGCAGTGGCAGCGATGAAGCGCGGCGCTGGGCCTGGCGGCTGCTGGCTGTGGCGCTGTGGCAGTTCGTCAGCGGCATGAGCAATGTCGTGCTCGACTGGCCGCTGCTGGCTGCACTGGCCCATACGGGCGGCGCTGCCGCACTGATGGTGATACTGAGTTTCATGCTGGCGCGAATCGAGCAGGGGCGTACCCTTGTGCAGCGGCCGGCAGTGGCCGAGGCCATGGCCCGCGCCTAAAAGGATGAGTGAGATGACTTCTTCTTCCCCCTCTTCACCCGCTGCGCCCGCGCTCAGCCTGGGCTCGCGCTGGCAGCAGTTCTACCAGCTGACCAAGCCGCGGGTGGTGCAGCTGATCGTTTTCTGTGCGGTGATCGGCATGGCGCTGGCCGTGCCGGGCTTGCCGACCGGCAGTGAATGGGGCGTGGTGCTGGCCGCCACAGCGGGCATCTGGCTGGTGGCTGGCGCCGCTGCCGCCTTCAACTGCCTGATCGAGCAGCAGATCGACGCCAAGATGAAGCGCACCGCCTGGCGCGCCACCGCCAAGGGCGAGCTCAGCCGTGCGCAGACCTTGAGCTTCTCGGCCCTGCTGTGCGGCGTCGGCTCTGCCATCTTGTGGTTCTGGGTCAACCCCCTCACCATGTGGCTCACGTTTGCAACCTTTGTTGGCTATGCGGTGATCTACACCGTCGTGCTCAAGCCGCTGACGCCGCAGAACATCGTGATCGGCGGGGCCTCCGGCGCGATGCCGCCGGTGCTGGGCTGGGCGGCTTTGCGCGGTGATGTCGGGCCTGAAGCCCTGATGCTCTTCCTGATCATCTTCCTGTGGACGCCACCGCACTTCTGGGCACTGGCGCTGTACCGCACCGAGGAATACCGCAAGGCCGGCTTGCCGATGCTGCCCGTCACCCATGGCTCGGAGTTCACGCGTTTGCAGATCGTGCTCTACACCTGGATCCTGCTGGCCGCCACATTGCTGCCCTTCCTGAGCGGTATGAGCGGATGGATCTACCTGTTCAGCGCGCTGGTGCTGGGTCTTGGTTTTTGCACTTATGCTTGGCGCTTGCGGCGCAACTATTCGGACGAATTGGCGCGTTCCACCTTTCGATTCTCGATCCTGCACCTGTCGCTGTTGTTCGCGGCCTTGCTGCTGGATCACTACCTGATGCCCTGGATGGGCTGAAGCTCAGATGCAAAAAAGACGTCTTCTCCTGGCCGGGCTGCTCGCCGTGACGGCCGGCCTGGCGGGCTGTGACAAGCTGGGCCTGGGCGGCTCGGGCAAGCCGGCCTTCAAGGGCATTGACCTGACTGGTGCCGATTACGCGCGCGATTTCCAACTGGTCGATCAGCATGGACAGACGCGCACCCTGGGCGACTTCCGCGGCAAGGTGCTGGTCGTGTTCTTCGGTTTCACGCAATGTCCCGATGTCTGTCCCACGACCTTGGCCGAACTGGCCCAGGTCAAGAAGGCGCTGGGGCCGGACGGCGAGCGGGTGCAGGGCATCTTCATCAGCATCGACCCCGAGCGCGATACGCCCGACCTCCTGAAGGCTTATCTGGCCAGTTTTGACCCAAGCTTCGTCGCGCTGCGCGGCACGGCCGAACAGACCCAGGCGGTGGCCAAGGAGTTCAAGGTCTACTACGCCAAGGTGCCCGGCAAGACCGAAGGAAGCTACACCATGGACCACACGGCCGCGAGCTATCTGTTCGATGCGCAGGGGCGTGTGCGGGTGTTCTCTCGCTATGGCTCAGGTGCGCAGGCGCTGACCGACGATTTGAAAGCCTTGCTGGCCGACAAGAGCTGAGCGCGCAGCAAGGCTGCAGCAGCACCAAAGAGAACGGCCCCTGCAAAAGGGGCCGTTCTCAATTCAGGGACCTGCCGGCGACGCTATCTCAGGCGGTGACTTCGCTCAGCGCCTTGCGCATCTTCTTCATCGCCGCCACCTCGATCTGGCGGATCCGCTCGGCGCTGACGCCGTACTCGGAAGCCAGTTCGTGCAGCGTCATGCCACCCGAGCTGTCGTCATTGACCTTGAGCCATCGCTCTTCGACGATGCGCCGGCTGCGCTCGTCCAGCGACTCCAGCGCCAGCTTGATGCCGTCGCCGGCGAGGTAGTCGCGCTTGCGCGCTTCCAGCACCCGGGTCGGCTCGTTGCTGTCGTCGGCCAGATACGCAATCGGGGCGTAACTCTCGCCTTCGTCGTCAGTCTGCGGCTCCAGCGCGACGTCGCCGCCCGACAGGCGCGTCTCCATCTCCAGCACTTCCTCGCGCTTGACATTGAGGGTACGCGCCACCTGATCGACTTCGCTTTCGCTCAGCGTGCTGCGGTAGGCCTGATCGTCCAGCGCGCCTTCCTTCATGCTGTGCTTCATCGAGCGCAGGTTGAAGAACAGCTTGCGCTGCGCCTTGGTCGTTGCGACCTTGACCATGCGCCAGTTGCGCAGGATGTATTCGTGGATCTCGGCCTTGATCCAGTGCATCGCGTAGCTGACCAGCCGCACGCCTTGCTCGGGGTCGAAGCGCTTGACCGCCTTCATCAGGCCGACATTGCCTTCCTGGATCAGATCGCCTTGCGGGAGGCCATAACCCATGTACTGGCGCGAGATCGAGACCACCAGACGCAGATGGGACAGCACCAAGCGGCCGGCAGCATCCAGATCGCCACTCTCGCGCAGCCGACGGGAAAAGCTCAGCTCCTCCTCAGGCGTCAGCATGGGCATGCGATTGACGGTCGTGATGTAGGCATCCAGATTGCCTAGCGAGGGCAGCAACGCCCAGGGATCGCGGACTGTCAGTGCAGTGTGTGTCGTCATTGATGAACCCTCCGATGAACGAAGCGCTCTGGCTCCTACAGAATGAATATTAGCACTCAATGGAAGAGAGTGCTAAATCTCCAGGGGCAATGACGAAAGGCTTTGCAGGGCTTGTTTTCCTGGTGAGCGCTCGCCAACATCAGCGATGCTGGCCGTGGTCTGGCCGGCAGGCGACACTCAGTCGATCAGGCCGAAGTCGGGGCTGCCGACCATGCCTTCGATATCCAGCAGGATCAGCATGCGCTCGCCGATCTTGCCCAGGCCCGTGACGAAGCGGGTGTCGATTGCGGCGCCGACCTCGGGAGGGGCCTTGATCGCATCTGCTGCCAACTCCAGCACATCGGACACCGAGTCGACCACGATACCGACCACCCGGCCGCAGACGTTCAGCACGATCACCACCGTGAAGGCGTTGTACTCGCCCTCGCAGCCCAGGCGCAGACGCATGTCGACGATGGGGACGATGACGCCGCGCAGATTGACCACGCCCTTGACGAAGGCGGGCGCGTTCGCGATGCGGGTCGGCGCTTCATAGGAGCGGATCTCCTGGACTTTCAGAATGTCGATGCCGTACTCCTCGGCAGCGATGCGAAAGGTCAGGAACTGACGGTTGCTGCTGTGTGACGCTTCGGGCGTGACGGTCAGCGCAGTCTGGGCCGCAACGGGGGCAAGTTCAGTAGAGCTCATGGGAGTGGGGCGACGTCAGGATCAGAGGGAACGTGTTTTGGACCCGGCTATTTTTTCACGCCTTTCTGACGGCTGCACGCCGGCCCGCTTCAAGCACCCAGCAATTGATCGAGCACCGTGAGCAGTTGCCGAACATCGACCGGTTTGGTCAGGTAGTGCTGCACGCCGGCGTCATGACTGCTGGCCACCTGCGCCGGCAGTGCATTGGCGGAGACGACAACGACGGGCAGCTTGGCGCATTGAGGAGTGGCGCGCAGCTTGGACAGCAGTGCCAGCCCGTCGGTATCCGGCAATTGCATGTCCAGCAGCAGCAGATCCGGCGGCTCTGCCAGCACGGCAGCCAGGCCGCTGGCGCCGTCCCGATGCACGTCAAGCTGCCAGCCGGGGCGCTGGGCCAGGATGCCGCGCATGACTTCGACATTGGCGGCGTTGTCCTCGATATAGACCACCCGCCGGGCGGCGCTGGCGCGAGGGTGTTCCCGCTCCTGCGACGGCGGTGTGGGTGCCGCCGCCTCGTCAGGCGCGGCCAGCGGCAGCCGCAAGGCAAAGGTCGAGCCCTGGCCAGTCACGCTGCTGACTTCCAGGCCGCCCCCCATCAGCTCGGCCAGGCGCTTGCTGATCACCAGGCCGATGCCCGTGCCTTCCGTCGTGCCGGACTCGCGGCCGAGCCGGTTGAAGGGCTGGAACAACTCGGCCAACTGGCGTGGGTCCAGGCCAAGCCCTGTGTCGGTGACGCAAACCTCCAGCATCTGGTCGTCGAGGCGGCGGCTGCTCACTTGAATGCGCCCGCCCTCGACGTTGTACTTCACCGCATTGCTGAGCAGATTCGTCAGCACCTGCTTGATGCGCGTGACGTCGCCCACGGCATAGCGGGCCGATTCGTCGATCGTACGGCTGACGCTCAGCTGCCGCAGTGCGGCGCTTTTCTCGACCATGGACAGTGCCGCGTCCACCAGCGGCAGCAGGTCCTGGCGTGCCAGCGCCAGCTTGACGGTGCCGGACTCGATGCGCGACAGATCCAGGATGTCGTTGATCATTTCAAGCAGGTGCCAGCCGGCATGCTGTACCTGGGCAGTCCAGCCCTGCTGGCGCGGGCTCAGCGGATGCTGCTGATCCATTTCCAGCAGTTGCGTGAAGCCCAGCATTGCGTTCAGCGGCGTGCGCAGTTCATGGCTCATGCGCGACAGGAACTCATTCTTGGCGCGGCTGGCGGCCTCGGCGGCCTCGCGGGCATGTTCAAGCGCCTGCATCTTCAGCTGGTCGGTCACGTCCTCCACGACACCCAGCAGGCGTTGCGGATGGCCATCGGCGTCGCGCAGCAAGGTGACCAGCGCCCGCACCTGAACCCGATGGCCATCTGCCGCGATGAAGCGCTTGCTGCGCCGGTAGATGGCGATCTCGCCCGCCACCAGCCGGCTGATCAGTCGGGCATCCTCGGACCGGTCGGCGGGATCGGTGTAGTCGGTGCTGCGCGTGCCGACCAGGGCCTCGGCCGGGTAGCCCAGCATGCGGCAGAAATGCGGGTTGACCTCGCGCAGCACCATGTCCATGTCGGTGAACACCAGGCCAATGGGCACATGGGCAAAGATGTTGCGGAAGCGCTGCTCGCTCTGCGTCAGCGCCAGCGAGGCCAGCTCGCGTTGCTGGATCTCATGTTGAAGTTCTGCGGTCCGTTCGCTGACCAGGGCCTGGATGCGTCGCGCGCGTCCGGTAATCGTCAGCAGCAAGGCGCCCAGCATGGCCGTGCCGAGCAAGCCGATCAGGGCGAAAGCCCAGCTGCTTCTATCCCTGGCGGACAAGCCGCCGCGACTCAGGTAGACACTGACATCCCAGGCACGGCCTGCAAAGCTGAACGAACGCAGCTTGGCCGGCTGGCCGGCGCTGAGGCTCTCGCATCCCTCGGGACCAGCGAGGCGGCGATGCGGGGCGAGCGGGTCGGTGTCGACCACGCAGATCTCAAGCGGAGCGGGCAGGCTGGCAGCGATCGGCTGGATCAGCAGGTCGGGCCGGATCGTGGCAAATGCGACGCCCTGGAAGGCGGAGGCACGCTCCTGAGCTGTGCCGGGCAGTCCGGCATACAGCGCCTGATAGATCACCACTCCTACCGAGAGGCCGCTGTCCTGGCTCAGCTGGAACCCCCGGGTCGCCGTCGGTATTCCATTACGCTCTGCGCGCAGCAGCGCTTCGCGTGAGGCAGGAATCGAACGGATGTTGACGCCCAGGGCCGGCGCATTGCGCGCCAGCGGCTCGATCATGCGGATCACCAGCATCGGCTCGTCGCTGGCCGGGCGGATATCGCCTGGGCGCTGGCGATCCCGCGCGGTGAAGCCTGGCAGGCCGTCCGCTCGGGCGGCTGCGTCCAGCGACTTGGCGGCCGGACGCTCCACTTGAACGGCCCATCCCAGTGCCAGCAGATTGCTGCCGGGCTGCAGCAGTGTGGCGCTGCCGCGCTCGAACGCCTGGCGGCCCAAGCCCGGGGCCACCGTCAGCATGGCCTGCACCGTCTCCAAGGCGCCGAGCGGCTCTCGCAGCGCAGCTTCGATCGCATTGAAGGCGCTGCCGGCTTCACGTTCGAAGCGGGCACGCTCGCGCTGTTCGTCCCACTCGCTGACCCGTATCAACAGCAGTGCCAACAGCAGGCTGGTCAGCAGCAAGGGCAGGCCGACACTCAGCCGGCGTGCGGCCCAGATGTCACGCGGCTGGGCCAGGAACGTCAGCGCAATCGGTGCGCCGATCAGCACGCCGAGCGTGTCGCCGACCCACCAGGACAGCCAGTGCACCGCCGCTTGCTCGGGCGGCAAGGCACCCGCCAGCAGCAGCGCGCCGTTGGCTATCGTGGCGCTGATCAGGCAGGCGACGCCCGCACCCAGTCCGAAGAAGCGCAGCAGGTCGGCCGGCTCGCTCAGCAGTAGGGGCTGGCTGACCCAGCGCCTGACCATCCAGGCGCCCGCCAAGGCCTGCAGTCCGGCGCCCGCAGCAGCCAGGGCCGGCACCAGCAGCGAGGCCTGGCCGCGCTCATGGCTGAGCAGCAGGTTGACGATCAGGGCACCGAGGGCGACGCCGGGGGCAAGGCCTGGCCCCATGCACAGCACGACAGCCAGCGCCAAGCCGGCAGAAGGGTAGAGCAGCGCGGCATAGCTAGGCGGCAGCGCCAGCAGTAGGGCGAGCTTGCCGAGCGCTGCGTAGACGATCGCGACGGCGAGCGTCTGGACCAGCCATCGGGTCAACCGGACAGTGGAGGCCATCACGTCTCACAGACCAAGGATTGGGGTCAGGCCTTGCCAGACCTGGCTCCTCGGCCAAGCCTTGCTGCAGCTGAATCGATCCTAGCCCAGGCGCGAGCGTGGCAGTGCTCCTGTCCCCCGCTTTAGACGTTGAACAGGAAGTTCAGCACGTCCCCATCTTTGACGACATAGTCTTTTCCTTCCGCGCGCATCTTGCCGGCGTCCTTGGCGCCTTGCTCGCCCTTGTAGGCGATGAAGTCGTCGAAGGCGATGGTCTGCGCGCGGATGAAGCCGCGCTCGAAGTCGGTGTGGATCACCCCGGCGGCCTGCGGCGCGGTGTCGCCGATATGGATGGTCCAGGCGCGCACTTCCTTCACGCCGGCGGTGAAGTAGGTCTGCAGGCCCAGCAGCTTGAAGGCGGCGCGGATCAGGCGGTTCAGGCCCGGTTCGTCCTGGCCCATCTCGGCCAGGAACAGGGCACGGTCCTCGTCTTCCATCTCGGACAGCTCGGCCTCGGTCTTGGCGCAGATCGCCACCACGGGCGCGTTCTGCGAGTCGGCGTATTCCTTCAGGCGGTCCAGGAAGGGGTTGTTCTCGAAGCCGTCTTCCGAGACGTTGCCGACGAACATCGCCGGCTTGGCGGTGATCAGGCACAGAGGCTTCAGGATGACCAGCTCTTCCTTGCTGAAATCAATGGTGCGCACTGGTTTGGCCTGGTTCAGAGCGGCCTCGCACTTCTCCAGCACCTTGACCAGCGCTGCGGCTTCTTTGTCGTTGCCCGAGCGCGCGGCCTTGTTGTAGCGATGCAGGCTCTTCTCGACCGTGCCCAGGTCGGCCAGGCAGAGCTCGGTCTGGATCACCTCGATGTCCGAGATCGGGTCGACCTTGCCGGCCACGTGGATCACGTTCGGATCTTCGAAGCAGCGCACCACGTTGACGATGGCGTCGGTCTCGCGGATGTGCGAGAGGAACTGGTTGCCCAGGCCTTCGCCCTTGGAGGCGCCCGCCACCAGGCCGGCGATGTCCACGAACTCCACGATGGCCGGCAGGATGCGCTCAGGCTTGACGATCTCGGCCAGGGCCTGCAGACGCGGGTCGGGCAGCTCGACCACGCCGACATTGGGCTCGATCGTGCAGAAGGGATAGTTCTCGGCGGCGATGCCGGCCTTGGTCAGGGCGTTGAACAGAGTGGACTTGCCGACGTTGGGCAGGCCCACGATGCCGCATTTGAGGCTCATGGAAGGACTTTCAGGAAGGAGGCTGGCCGAGAGGCGAGGGTGCGATTTTAGTCGCCCCCGGCCGGCGCCCGCTGTCCTTGGGCGCGGCAGGGCCTGGGAGCCCTGCCTACAATGCGCGCCAAATGCAATCACACCCGCACGGCCACGCGCCGCAGTTCGACATCCTGGTGCGCGGCGAAGGCTGCGTCGGGCGCAGCCTTGCGCTGGCACTGGGTGCTCGCGGCCTTCGGGTGGCCCTGCTCGGCCAGGAGCCCGACACGGCGGTGCGCGAGGATCTGCGCGCCTATGCGCTGAACGCGGCCTCGGTGAGCCTGCTGCGCGAACTGCGGGTCTGGGACGCTTTGCCCGGCGACGCTGCCACGCCGGTCTACGAGATGCAGGTGCAGGGCGACCAGGGCGGTGCACAAGTGCAGTTCAGCGCCTGGCAGCAAGGCGTGTCCGAGCTGGCCCATATCGTGGACGCCCAGGCGCTGGAGCAGGCGCTGGGCGATGCGTTGCGTTTCGCGCCGCATGTGCAGCGCGTGACCGCGCCGGTGCCGGCCAGCCTCACCGCCTTTTGCGAAGGCCG
This sequence comes from Methylibium sp., assembly GCA_013824165.1. Classification (GTDB taxonomy): domain Bacteria; phylum Pseudomonadota; class Gammaproteobacteria; order Burkholderiales; family Burkholderiaceae_C; genus JACDQM01. The sequence continues at coordinate 21,098 of PNNH01000118.1, forward strand.
CGACTCCGCCGGACGCCAGGCCCTCGGGGTGCGCTTCGAGCGCCATGCCAGCGGACAGCAGGCGATTGCCGCGCGCCTGGTGGCCGACCGGCCCCACCAAGGCCTGGCGCGGCAATGGTTCCGCGCGCCCGATGTGCTGGCGCTGCTGCCCTTTGACCGCCCGTCGGCAGGCCACAGCTACGGCCTTGTGTGGTCGCTGCCCGAGGCGCGCGTGCCTGAGTTGCTGGCGGCGAGTGACGACGAGTTCGAGCAGGCGCTGATGGAAGCCAGCGGCGGCGCTGCCGGCACGCTGCGCCTGGCCAGCGGCCGCGCCTCGTGGCCACTGTCGCTGGCGCGTGCCAGTGCCGTCAGCGGCCCGGGCTGGGTGTTGCTCGGCGATGCGGCGCATCTGGTGCATCCGCTGGCGGGCCAGGGCTTGAACCTCGGCCTGGCCGATGTGGCATGCCTGGTGGACGTATTGGCGGGTCGCGAGCCCTGGCGGGCGCTGTCGGACGAGCGTCTGCTGCGCCGCTATGCGCGCCAGCGTGCCTTGCCCACCTGGGCCATGGGCGAGCTGACGGATGGCTTGCTGCGCCTGTTTGCCAGCGAGCAAGCGGCGCTGCAGGGATTGAGAAACCGCGGCATCGGTCTGGTCGACCGCCTGCCGCCTTTGAAGCGCTGGCTGACGGCGCAAGCACTTGGCGCTGGGCGCCTTTGAACTGGATGAACGGAACCATGATGATGAAGCGCAAGACTGTTGCCGTTGCTCTCGCCGCCATGGCACTGCTGTCGGCACTGCCGCAGGCCTGGGCCAATGAGGCAGCAATCCGCAAGAACCTGACCGAGCGCCTGCAGGGCCTGCCCAAGATTGATGAGGTGCGCCAGACCGCCATGCCCGGGCTGTGGGAAATCCGCATCGGCAACGAACTGCGCTACACCGATGCGCAGGGCAATTACCTGATCGAGGGTGAGTTGATCGACCTGCGCAGCCGCCGCAACCTGACGGACGAACGCCAGCAGCAGCTCAACGCGATCGAGTTCTCCGCGCTGCCGCTGAAGGATGCGGTGGTGTGGAAGAACGGCAATGGCAAGCGCCGCATCGCGGTGTTCGCCGATCCGAATTGCGGTTTCTGCAAACGCTTCGAGCGCACGCTGCAGGAGGTCAAGGACATCACCGTCTACACCTTTGTCGTGCCCATCCTGGGTGGCGATTCGCCTGAGAAGTCGCGTGCCATCTGGTGCGCCAAGGACCAGACCGCCACTTGGCTGGCCTGGATGCTGGAGGGTAAGGCACCGCCCAAGCCCGCCGCCAACTGCGACGACGGCGCCATTGAGCGCAACCAGGCCCTGGTGCGCCGGTACCGCATCAACGGCACGCCGGCCATCGTCTTCGAGGACGGCACCCGCGTGCCGGGCGCGATCAGCGCCGATCAGCTTGAGCGCCGGCTCGCTGGCGGCAAGTCCTGATCGACTCCCTCTGTCCATTCCAACCCAGGTCCCGCCCCGGAGCCCCGCATGACCGACCGCGCTGTTGCGCCCGCCCTCACTCTGCACCCCTTGGCGCTGCGCCTGGGCTACGCCGGCCTGCTGCCTTTCGTGTTCGGTGCCCTGCTGGTCTGGTTGCTAGCCGGCTATGACCTGGACGCGCATGCCTTTGCAGCGCTGGCGCTGTCCTGCTATGCGGCCATCATCATCTCCTTCCTGGGCGGCATCCACTGGGGGCTGGGCTTCCGCCAGACCGAGCCTTCGGTGCGGCCTTTTGTCTGGGGCGTGGTGCCCTCGCTGCTGGCCTGGGTGGCGGTGGTGATGCCGGCCTATGCGGGCCTGGTGGTGCATGGGGTGGTGCTGGTGCTGTGCTATCTGGTCGACCGGCGCAGCTACCCGGCGCTGGGCGCGGCAGCCTGGCTGACGCTGCGTTTTCGCCTCAGCGCCGTGGCGTCGCTGAGCTGCTTCCTGGGTGCGGCTGCCAGCTGAATGGCCAAGCTCAGCTACCGCGTCGAGATTGAGGATGCGCATGCGCATCTGTTCCGCATCACGTTGACGCTGCCTGATCCGGCGGCTTTGCAGCGCCTGAGCCTGCCGGTTTGGATTCCCGGCAGCTATCTGGTGCGCGAGTTCTCGCGCCACTTGAGCGGCATGCATGCCCGCCAGGGCGCGCGCAGCGTGCCCCTGCGCCAGACCAGCAAGAACAGCTGGGAAGCCCAATGCAGCGGCCGCGCGGCGCTGACGCTCAGCTACCGCGTCTACGCTTTCGACACCTCGGTGCGGGCCGCCTTCCTGGATGCCGAGCGGGGCTTCTTCAACGGCAGCTCGCTGTTCCTGCGCGCCCACGGCCGCGAGGATGAAGTGCATGAGATGCGCCTGGCCGCCTTGCCGCGCGGCTGGCAGGTGGCCACCGCGATGCCGGCCACCGGCGCGCTTCGCTACGAGGCCCGGAACTACGATGAACTGGTGGATCACCCGGTCGAGCTGGGCCGCTTCTGGCGGGCTGAGTTCGTCGCGGGCGGCGTGCCGCATGAGTTGGTGGTGACAGGCGCCCTGCCGGTGTTTGATGGCGAGCGCCTGCTGCGCGAAACGCAGCGCATCTGTTCGGCGCAGATCGAGTTCTGGCATGGCGCTGCAAAGGTGGGCAAGCGCAGCAAGAAGGACGTAGCGCCGCCGTTTGAGCGCTATGTGTTCCTGCTGAACGCGGTGGGCGAGGGCTACGGCGGCCTGGAACACCGCGCCAGCACCGCCTTGCTGGCCTCGCGCCAGGACTTGCCGGTGCTCGGCCAGGCGGCGATCAGCGATGGCCACGCCAGGTTGCTGGGCCTGATCAGTCACGAGTACTTCCACACCTGGAACGTCAAGCGCCTGAAGCCAGCCGAGTTCGAGGCGCTCGACCACAGCCAGGAGAACTACACCGAGCTGCTGTGGTTCTTCGAGGGCTTCACCTCCTATTACGACGATCTTTTCTTGCTGCGTAGCGGCCTGATCGATGCGCCGCGCTATCTGAAGTTGCTCAGCGCCACCGTCAGTAGCGTGCTGGCCGCCCCCGGGCGCAAGGTGCAGAGCTTGGCGCAGGCCAGCTACGAGGCCTGGATCAAGTACTACCGGCCCGACGAGAACACGCCTAACGCCACCGTCAGCTACTACGCCAAGGGTGCGCTGCTGGCACTGGCGCTGGACCTGTCCTTGCGCTGCGATGCGCCGCGCGGCGCGCGCGCCGGCGCCAGCCTGGACGATGTGATGCGCGGCCTGTGGCAGCGCAGCGGTGGCGCGGCGATCAACGAGGCCGATATCCTGGACGAGGTGGCGCGCCTCGGCGGGCCGGAGATTGCCGCAACCCTGCGGCACTGGGTGCATGGCACCGACGACCTGCCGTTGCCGGGCCTGTGCAGCCGGATCGGCCTGCAATGGGACAGTGAAACGGCCAGCCTGGCGCAGCGCCTGGGCCTGCGGCACACCGAGCAGGGCGGCCAGGTGCTGGTCAAGCAGGTGCTGCAAGGCTCGGCCGCGCTGCGCGCCGGCCTGGCTGCGGGTGACGAAATCCTGGCCTGCAACGACTGGCGGCTGCGGCGCCTGGATGAAGCCCTGTTGACCTTGGACGCTCGGCAGCCGCGGCGCCTGCGCCTGCTGGTCGCACGCGACCAGCGGCTGCTGCAGCTGCAATTGCAGCTGCCTCAGGACACGCCCGGACAGCCGGCGCGCCTGAGTCTGGCTGACAAGGCTGCGGCGCTCGCCTTGAGCCTGCGCCGCGCATGGCTGGGCGCCTGACAAGCCGGCAGCGCCGGGCGGCGTTGCTGCTGGCGGCGATCACCTGCCTTGTGATCGCTTCCCACCTGCTGCTCGGGCTCGAATTGCAGAGTCTGCGCAGCAGCTGGTCCAGTGAGGCATCGGCCCCGATGCCGGAGCGCCTGCAGGCGAGCTTTGTGCGCGAGATGAAACAGAGCGCCCCGGCAGTGGCGCGACCGCCGGCCGCACGCGCTGAGCCACGCCAGGACCAGGCTGCGCCGCCACGCGAGGTGCCGGCCCAGGCACCGGCCGATGCGGCATCGGAGCCTGCACCGACCTGGGCGCCCGAAGCACCGGCTGCCGAGCACGCTGCGCCGCCCGAGCCCGTCGCACAGGCTGCGCTGGCCGCCTCAGAAGCAAGCGCTTCGCCAGCCGCTGCCGCGCCTGAGCCTGCGGTGGCCGCCGCCAGCACGGTGGCGAGCGACAAGCCCGGCCCCGAATGGCCGGATTCCGTGCAGCTGCGCTACCGTTTGCATGGCAACTACCGGGGCGAGGTGCAAGGTCAGGGCCAGGTGCAGTGGATCCGCGAAGGGCGGCGCTACCAGGTCAACCTGGATGTGACGCTGGGGCCAAGCTTCGCGCCGCTGATTGCGCGCCGCATGAGCAGTGGCGGTGTGCTGACATCCCGAGGCATTGCACCGCGGCGGTATGACGAGGACACCCGGGTGCTGTTCAGCTCGCGTCGTCGCGTCAGCCTGCTGTTCACGCCGCGCGCTGAAGGAGGCACCGAGGTGCAGCTGGCGGATGGCAGCATGCGGCTGGGCGCGGACGGCATGCAGGACGCGGCAAGCCAGTTCGTGCATCTGACCTGGCTGTTTCTGACCGGCCGCGAACCGCTGCAAGCAGGCCGCATCGTCGAGATGCCTCTGGCCCTGCCGCGCAAGCTGTATGCCTGGCGCTATCAGGTGGTCGGCGAGGAGACCCTGGATACGCCCATCGGCCGGCTGGACACCTGGCATCTGCGGCCCTTGCTGGAAGCTGGCGACAAGCTGGGGCGCGATCTCAAGGCCGAGGTCTGGCTGGCGCCGACCTTGCAGTTCCTGCCAGTGCGGCTGCGCATTGCGCAGGACGAGAACACTTTCGTTGACCTGATGCTGGACGCCGCGCCGCTGATGCAGGCGCCATAGACGGGGCGGCCAGCCTCTATAGTTGCGGCGATATCAAGAAATGGAGAAGACACCATGAGCGCCTATGAATGCATCATTACCGAAGTCCGCGGTGACGGTCCGCGCAAGACCGGCCTGATCACGCTGAATCGCCCCAAGCAGCTCAATGCGCTGAACGACCAGCTAATGGACGAGCTGGGCCAGGCGCTGCTGGCCTTCGACGCCGATGACGGCATCGGTTGCATCGTGCTGACAGGCTCCGAGCGCGCTTTTGCCGCTGGCGCGGACATCCCGACGATGGCGCCGCACAACTTCATGAGCGCCTTCAAGAGCGGCCTGATCTCCAAGAACTGGGAGACCATCCTGCAGGTGCGCAAGCCCGTGATCGCCGCAGTGGCCGGCTTTGCCCTGGGCGGCGGCTGCGAGCTGGCGATGATGTGCGACTTCATCATCGCGGCCGACACGGCCAAGTTCGGTCAGCCCGAGATCAAGCTGGGCATCATCCCCGGCGCCGGCGGCACGCAGCGCCTGCCGCGCTCGGTGGGCAAGAGCAAGGCCATGGACATGCTGCTGACCGCCCGCATGATGGATGCTGCCGAAGCCGAGCGGGCCGGCCAGGTCTCGCGCGTGGTGCCGGCCGACAAGCTGCTGGACGAAGCGCTGGCCGCGGCCGAGACCATCAACGGTTTCAGCGGTCCCTCGGTAATGTTGATCAAGGAACTGGTCAACCTGTCCTTCCAGGCGCCGCTGACGGACGCCGTGGCGGTCGAGCGCCGCTACTTTCATGCGCTGTTCGGCAGCGAGGACCAGCGCGAAGGCATGGACGCCTTCATCAACAAGCGCAAGCCGGAGTTCAAGCAGCAGTAAGTTGCACAGGCTGAAACGAAACAAGGGAGGCCGCGGCCTCCCTTGTTCTTTGTCGCGCCAGATGCTGCGATCAGCCTTCGCGCCGCAGAGCCGGGAACAGGATCACATCACGGATGCTGGGCGAATCGGTGATCAGCATCATCAGGCGATCGATGCCGATGCCGCAGCCGCCCGTGGGGGGCATGCCGTATTCGAGCGCGCGGATGAAGTCGGCGTCGTAGAACATCGCCTCGTCGTCGCCCGCTTCCTTGTTGGCCACCTGGGCGTGGAAACGTGCGGCCTGGTCTTCGGCGTCGTTCAGCTCGGAGAAGCCGTTGGCGTATTCGCGGCCGGTGATGAACAACTCGAAGCGCTCGGTGATCTTGGGGTTGCTGTCCGAGGCGCGGGCCAGCGGGGAGACCTCGACGGGGTAGTCGATGATGAAGGTCGGCTGCCAGAGCTTCTCTTCCACCACCGCTTCGAACATGCCGAACTGCAGCTCGGGCAGTGTCCAGTGCTTGGGCGCTTCCTCGCCCAGTTCCTTCAGACGCTCGCGCAGCATGTGGGCATCATCGGCCTGCGCTTCGGTGAGGCCCGCGTGCGCCACTAGCGAGTCGCGCACCGACAGGCGGGCGAAGGGCTGGTCCAGCGCGACCGGCTTGCCGGCGTAGCTGATGGCCGCACTGCCGGTGGCAGCGATGGCGGCATGGCGCAGCACGTTCTCGGTGAAGTCCATCAGATCATGATGCGTCCAGTAGGCCGCATAGAACTCCATCATCGTGAACTCGGGGTTGTGACGGACCGAGATACCTTCGTTGCGGAAGTTGCGGTTGATCTCGAACACGCGCTCGAAACCGCCCACCACCAGGCGCTTCAGATACAGCTCGGGCGCGATGCGCAGGAACATCTCCTGGTCCAGCGCGTTGTGGTGGGTGATGAAGGGCTTGGCGTTCGCGCCGCCGGGGATGGGGTGCAGCATCGGCGTCTCGACTTCCAGGAAGCCGTTGTCCACCATGAAGCTGCGGATCGAGGACACCGCCTTGGAGCGGGCGACGAAGCGCTGGCGTGCCTCTTCGTCGGTGATCAGGTCCACATAGCGCTGGCGGTACTTCTGCTCCTGGTCGCTCATGCCGTGGAACTTGTCCGGCAGCGGGCGCAGGCTCTTGGTCAGCAGACGCAGATTGGTCACCCGCACCGACAGCTCGCCGGTCTTGGTCTTGAAGAGCAGGCCCTCGGCGCCGACGATGTCGCCCAGGTCCAGGTGCTTGAAGCTGTCGTAGGCCTCGTCGCCCAGCGCGTCCTTGGTGACGAAGAGCTGGATGCGGCCGGTGGCGTCCTGCAGCGTGCCGAAGCTGGCCTTGCCCATGATGCGCTTGAGCATCAGGCGGCCGGCCACGCTGACGGCTACCGCTTGCGGCTCCAGTGCCTCATTGTCCAGCGCGCCGTATTGCTGCTGCAGCGGCAGTGCGCGGTGTTGCGGCTTGAAGTCGTTGGGGAAGGGCACGGCCGTCTTGGCCCGCAGGGCGGCCAGCTTCTCGCGGCGCTCGGTGATCAGCTGGTTCTCGTCGACGGCGACGGGCGTGTGGTGCGGGGCGGCAGGGGTGTGCTGGGTCATGCTCAACTCGTTGAATTTGCTGCGATTTTAGGCTGTCCGCGAGCCTGCCCCTCGTAGAATCCCGAGCTTCGCCCGATTCCGGCCTCGTTCATGCGTCCCAGCCAGCCTCTTCTCGACCGCAAGATCCGTTTTGCCCTGGTGGGCTGCGGCCGCATTTCGAAGAACCATATCGACGCCTTGCAGCAGCATGCCGACCGCGCCGAACTGGTGGCCGTCTGCGACACCCAGCCAGCCGCGCTGGCCGCTGCGGTGCAGGCCACCGGCGCGGCCGGCTTCAGCTCGCTGGAGGCCTTGCTGGCCGGCAGCGATGCGGATGTGGTGGTGCTGGCCACGCCCAGCGGCCTGCATTCGCAGCAGGCTGTTGCCGTGGCGCGTGCCGGTCGCCATGTGCTGAGCGAGAAGCCCATGGCCACCAAGCTCGACGAAGGCATGGCCATGGTGCGCGCCTGCCGCGATGCCGGCGTCAAGCTCTTCGTCGTCAAGCAGAACCGGCTCAATGCCACGGTGCAGCAGGTCAAGCGCGCGATCACCGAGGGCCGTTTCGGCCGCATCTACATGAGCACGGTCAATGTGTTCTGGACCCGGCCGCAGAGCTATTACGACGCGGCCCCCTGGCGCGGCCGCTGGGACCTGGATGGCGGTGCCTTCATGAACCAGGCCAGCCATTACGTGGACCTGCTGGACTGGCTGGTCGGCCCGGTCGACAGCGTGCATGCCTACACCGCCACGCTGGCGCGCGACATCGAGGCTGAGGACACCGGCGTGATGAGCGTGCGCCTGCGCCATGGCGGCCTGGCCTCGGTCAACGTCACCATGCTGACCTTCCCGCAGAACCTGGAAGGCTCGATCACCATCCTGGGCGAGAAAGGCGCGGTCAAGATCGGCGGCACCGCCGTCAACAAGATCGAGCACTGGGCTTTTGCCGAGCAGCGCCCCGAGGATGCGGACGTGCTCTCGGCCAGCTATGAAATTGGCCAAGGAAGCGGCAGCGTCTACGGCTTCGGGCACCCGCTCTATTACGACAACGTCATCCAGACCCTGCGCGGCGAGGCCCATGCGGAGGTCGACGGCTACGAAGGCCTGCGCTCGCTGGAGATCCTGATCGCCGCCTACCGCAGCGCGCGCGACGGCCAGCGTGTCGGCCTGCCACTGGTATTCTGAAATCCATTCGGAGGTCGGAATTTTGGTTGGTATTCTGAATTCCGTAACTGGTTAGAATCGAGCCATTGAAGTCGGAGTCAATCATGCAGGTCACCGTAAGCGAAAAAGGTCAGATCACCTTGCCGCAGGCGCTGCGGCTGAAGCTGCGCATCGGGCCCGGCTCGCGGCTGGAAGTCGATGCCCTGGACGATGGCAGCCTGCGCGTGCGCGTTCTGGCACGCGGTTCCGCGGGCTTGGCTGGCTTGCTGGCGCGCCCAGGCGAGCCGACTCAAAGCCTCGACGAGATGGACCAGGCGGTCGCCGATGCCGTGGCCGAACGTGCTGGCCGCGTGCGGAAGGCGCCGCGGACATGATCGCAGTCGACACCAATGTGGTGGTGCGGCTGCTGGTCGATGACGATCCTCTGCAGTCCGCCAAGGCGCGCCGCCTGTTCGATGAGCATGCTGATGCAGACGGCTCGCTCTGGCTCAGCGATGTGGTGGTGGTCGAGCTGAGCTGGGTGCTGGCGCGCGCCTATCAGCGCAGCCGCGCCGAGATCGTGACCGCGCTGCGCGCCCTGGCCGGCCATGCCACCGTCGCGTTGGAGTCGCCCCAGGCCATGCGCGAGGCGATCACCTTGTTCGAGCAGAGCAAGGCCGACTTCGCGGACTGTCTGTTGAGCGTCAAGGCGGGCGAGAGGGCCTGCGACAAGCTGGTGACTTTTGATCGCAAGATGCGCGAACTGCCGCGCGTCGCCTTGCTCTGACCCTTCTTTCTCCAAGTAAGGACCGTTCGTGACAGCAGTTCCACCCAAGCAGCCAGCCTGGCATCACGCCAGCGCCATCGTCGACGAGGGCGCGCAGCTGGGCGTGGGCACCAAGGTCTGGCACTTCGCGCACGTGAGCCCGGGCGCCCGCATCGGCGCGCGCTGCTCGCTCGGGCAGGGCGTCTATGTCGGCAACGACGTGAGCATCGGCAACAACGTCCGCATCCAGAACAACGTCTCGGTCTATGACGCGGTGACGCTGGAGGACGATGTGTTCTGCGGCCCTAGCATGGTGTTCACCAATGTCTACAACCCGCGCGCCGCGGTGGCGCGCAAGGCTGAATACCGCCGCACGCTGGTGAAGCGCGGTGCCACGTTGGGCGCCAATTGCACCATCGTCTGCGGCAGCACCATCGGCGAGCACGCCTTTATCGGCGCGGGCGCTGTGGTGCAGAAAGACGTGCCGCCCTTCGCGCTGATGGTCGGCGTGCCGGCGCGGCGCATCGGTTGGATGAGCCGCTACGGTGAGCGCCTGGCTTTCGACGCGGCCGGCCACGCGCGCTGCCCGCAGACGGGCGATGAATACGCACTGGACGGTGACAGCTGCCGTCTGGTCAAGGAAGGAAATCTGTGAGTGCTGCTGCTTCGTCGTCTTCGCTACCCTTTATCGACCTGAAATCGCAATACGCGGCGCTCAAGGCCAGCGTGGATGCGCGCATCCAGCGCGTGCTCGACCATGGCCAGTACATCATGGGCCCCGAGGTCAAGGAACTGGAGACGGCGCTGGCCGCGCATGTGGGCGTGAAGCACTGCATCACCGTAGCCAGCGGCACCGAGGCGCTGCTGATCGCGCTGATGACGCTGGACCTGCAGCCCGGCGATGAGGTGATCACCACGCCGTTTACCTTCGCCGCGACGGCTGAGACCATCGTGTTGCTGGGCGGCGTGCCGGTGTTCGTCGACATCGAGCCTGACAGCTGCAACATCGATGCGCGCCTGATCGAGGCGGCCGTTTCGCCGCGCACCCGCGCCATCATGCCGGTCAGCCTGTATGGCCAGGTGGCCGACATGGACGAGATCAACGCCGTCGCGGCCCGGCACGGGCTGGCGGTGATCGAGGACGCGGCGCAGAGCTTCGGTGCCAGCTACCGCGGCAAAAAGAGCTGCGCACTGCCCACCTGGGGCGCCACCAGTTTCTTCCCCAGCAAGCCGCTGGGCTGCTACGGCGATGGGGGCGCGCTCTTTACCGATGACGACACGCTGGCGCAGGCGGCACGCGAGATCCGCGTGCATGGCCAGAGCCAGCGTTACATCCACACCCGCGTCGGCGTCGGCGGCCGCATGGACACGCTGCAATGCGCCATCGTGCTGGCCAAGCTGGAGCGCTTCGATTGGGAGATTGCCCAGCGCATCGCCATCGGCGAGCGTTATCAGCAACTGCTGCAGGCACTGCCGCTGCAGAGGCTGGCGGTGCGCACGGACCGCAACTGCGTCTGGGCGCAGTTCACCGTGCTGCTGCAGAACGGCGCGCAGCGCAGCGCGGTGCAGCAGGCGCTTCAGGCGCAAGGCGTGCCAACGGCCATCCACTATCCGCGCCCGCTGCATCGCCAGCCGGCTTACGAGCGCTTCGCGCCGGCCTGGGCCTTGCCGCATGCCGAGGCCGCGGCCGAGCGCGTGATGAGCCTGCCGATGAGTGCGGATCTCAGCGCCGAGCAGCAGGACCAGGTGATCGCCGCGCTGCGCCAGGCCCTGGCCTGATATGCAGGGCGGCCTGCTGCGGGCAACGCTCACGCTGCTGGCTGGCGGCGCGCTGGCGCAGGCGCTGCCGCTGCTGCTCGGGCCCTGGCTGACGCGCATTTACTCACCCACCGAATACGGCCATTTCAGCCTGGTCTGGACGCTGGCCACCAATGTGGCGGTGCTGGGCTGTGCGCGCTACGAGTTCGCGCTGCCGCTGGAGAGCGACGAGGGCGAGGCGGCTACGCTGATGGCGCTGTGCCTGCGCGTGCTGCTGGCGGTGACTGCGGCATCGCTGCTGGTGGCCGCGCTCGTCGTGCTGTGGCAAGACCTGAGCCTGGCCTGGCTGCTGCCGCTGGCGGTGCTGGCCGGCGCGGCCTCGCAATGGCTGACGCTGTGGGCCAGCCGCGCGCAGCGCTTTGCGCTGATCTCCGGCGCCCGGGTGCTGCAGTACGGCGGCGGAGCGCTGGCGCAGGTCGGCTTGGGCCTTTTGCAGTTCGGCGCCTGGGGCCTGCTGCTCGGCCCCTTGCTGGCCGGCATGGCGGCCAGCCTACTGTTGGCGCGGCCGGCGCCGGCTGGCGGCTGGCTGGCGCTGCTCAAGCCGCAGGTCGGGCTGGCGGCGATGGCGCGCCGGCACCGCGACTTTCCGCTGCTCAACACGCCGCATGCCTTTGCCGGTGCGCTGCAGGACAGCCTGGCGCTGCTGATCCTCACCGCCTGGGCCGGCGATGCGGCCGCCGGTTACTGGGCCCTGGCGCTGCGCTACCTGAAGGCGCCCGCCGGACTGGTGGGCGGGGCGCTGTCTCAGGCGCTCTACCCGCGCCTCGTGGCGGCGGCAACGCCGGCCGAGGCGCTGCAAACCGTGCGGCGCTCGATGGCCGTGCTGGCCGCATTGGCACTGCCCTTGGCCGGGGTGCTGCTGGCCTGGGGCCCGGAGCTGTTCAGCTGGCTGTTCGGCGAGCGCTGGCACGACGCCGGGCAACTGGCGCGCGCGCTGGCGCCGTATATCGCGCTGCACTTCATCGCCTCGCCGCTGTCGGTGGCCACCATGGCCTGGGGCGCGCAGGCCTGGGCGCTGAAACTGGCGCTGCTGGGGCAGCTGCTGTTCCTCATCGGGCTGGGTCTTGGCCTCGCCGTGGGCGGACTGATAGGCGCGGCCTGGGGCGTATCGGCGGCGATGCTGCTCTACTTCAGCTACTTCTTCTGGTCGCTGGCGACCTGGTCCGAATTTCCTGTTGCTCAGAATTCCGCCGATGAAGCTGCTGCTTAAGTCCCTGCTGAACCGCTGGCGCCGCCGCTTTTGGCGCGCGCTGTTCTTCCGCATGGTGTTCGGCGAACGCGCGCCGGACGGCCGGCTGCTGCCGCACACACGCATCGCGCCCAGCAGCTGCATCGAGGGCGAGTCCGGTCTGCAGCTGGCCGATCATGTCTTCATCGGGCAGTTCAACTTCATCGAGGCCAGCGGCGGCGTGAGCATCGAGGAGGGCGTGCAGATCACCAACTACGTCAGCATCGTCAGCCACAGCTCGCACCGCGCCATCCGGCTGCTGGGACGCAGCTATGTCACGCACCGCGGCGAGATGCCGGGCTATGTGAAGGCGCCGATCCGCATCGGCGCCTACAGCTTCATCGGCCCGCACAGCCTGATCGAAGCCGGTGCCCGGATCGGGCGCGGTGCGGTGGTCAGTGCCTTCTCGCAGGTGCGCGGCGAAGTGCCTGACTTCGCCATCGTCGCCGGCCAGCCGGCGCGCGTGATTGGCGATGTGCGCGCCAAGGACGCGCAGTTGCTGGCCCAGCATCCGTGGCTGGCAGCGCACTACCAAGCGTGGGCTGATGAGATTCCTGGCCCGGCGGGCGACCGGGAGCTTCCATGAAGCTTGTGCTGATCGGCGATGGCGAGAGCCCGCATCTGCTGAAGTGGGCGAGGGCGCTGGCCCCCCGGGTCGAGCTGTGGGCGGCATCCTCGCGTGGCTTCAGTCCGGAGTTCGAGGCGCTGCTGCCGGCGGCACGGCGGCTCGCCTTGAACACGGCGCCTGACCATGGCGGCGGCAATATCGCCTTGCTGAAGAAGCTGCCGCAACTGGGCGCCTGGCTGGCGCGCGTTGATGCCGACTGGCTGCATGCCCATTACCTGACCTCGCACGGCACGCTGGCTTGGGCGGCCCAGCGCGGCTGGCGGCTGCGCGCGCAGATTGCGGGCTCGGCCTGGGGCAGCGACATCCTGGTCACGCCCGCGCGGGGCTGGGCCTGGCGCTGGCTGACGCAGCGCGTGCTGCAGGCCAGTGCGGTGCTGACATCGGACTCGCGCCATATGAGCGAGCGCATGCAGGCGCTGGGCGCGAAGTCGGTGATGACCTTCCCCTTCGGTCTGGAGGCGCTGCCGAAGCAGGGCGCCAAGAAACTGCCCTGGCTGTTCTTTGCCAATCGCGGGCTGGAGCCGATCTACCGGCCTGAGCGGGTGCTGCAGGCATTCGCCGCGGTCGCGGCAGCGCAGCCCGAGGCGCGCCTGATCGTCGCCAACGACGGCTCGCTGCGCGCGGCGTTGGAGCAGCAGGCAAAAGATCTGGGCCTGGAGGCTCGCGTGGAGTTTGTCGGCCGCCTGGACGCCAAGGCCCAGGCCTCTTGCTATGCCAAGGCGCGCTGGTACTTCAGCCTGCCGCAGAGCGATTCGGTGTCGGTCTCGGTGCTGGAGGCGATGGCGCATGAGTGCCTGCCGATTCTTTCCGAGCTGCCCGCCAATCGCGAACTGCTGCAGCCCGGCAGTGGCCTGATCATGGCCGAAGGGCAGGAAGCCGAGCTGCCGGCCCGGTTGCTAGCCCTGTCGGCACAGGCCGAATCCGCGGGTGCGGCCAACCGCGCCTGGGTGGCCGAGAATGGCCTGTTTGCGCCGGCGGTGGAACAGTTCTTGAACCGATTGAATTCCTTGAGAAGGTCATGAGGCTGCTGCTGATCAATCATTACGCCGGCTCGCCGCAGCACGGCATGGAATACCGGCCCTACTACCTGGCGCGCGAATGGGTGCGCGCCGGCCATCAGGTGCTGATCCTGGCGGGTTCGCACTCGCATGTGCGCAGCACCCAGCCGCAAGCGGGCGGCCAGACCATCGATGGCATCAGCTACTGCTGGTACGAGACCCCCGCCTACCAGGGCAACGGCTTTGGCCGTGTGCGCAATATCTGGGCCTTCTGCCGGCATGTCTGGAAGGATGCCGAGGCGCTGGCCCGCGCCTTTGCTCCCGATGCGGTGATCGCCTCCAGCACCTATCCCATGGATGTCTGGGTGGCGCGCCGCGTGGCGAAACTGGCCAAAGCCAAGCTGGTCTACGAGGTGCACGATCTCTGGCCGCTGTCGCCGATCGAGCTGTCGGGCATGTCGCCGCGCCACCCTTTCGCGATGCTGTGCCAGAAGGCCGAGAACGACGCCTATCGCGATGCCGATGTGGTGGTCTCGATGCTGCCCAAGGTGCAGGGCCATATGCGCGCGCATGGGCTCGATTTGAAGAAGCTGCACATCGTGCCCAACGGCATCACCTTGGACGAGTGGGAGGGCGAGGGCGAGACGCTGGACAGTCCGGAGCTTGTCACCCATCTGGCGCTGCAGCGCGCCGCCGGCCGCATCGTGCTGGGCTATGCCGGCTCGATGGGCCTGCCCAACGCGCTGGACGTGCTGCTGGATGCCGCGCGGCTGCTGAAGGATGAGCCGATCTCCATCGTGCTGGTGGGCAGCGGCCATGAGCGGCTGCGGCTGGAAAAGCGCGTCGCCGATGAAGGCCTGGCGAATGTGGCGATGTTCGCGCCGATCCCGAAGCGCCAGATCCCGGCGCTTCTGGCGCAATTCGACATCGCCTACATCGGCTGGCAGCGCACGCCGATTTACCGCTTCGGCATCGCGCCCAACAAGCTGATGGACTACATGATGGCCCGGCGGCCGGTGCTGCATTCGGTCGAGGCCGGCAACGACCCGGTGGCCGAGGCGCAGGCCGGCCTGACCGTGCCGCCCGAGGATCCGCAGGCGGTGGCTGCAGGGCTGCGCCGCCTGGCCGCCGTCAAGCCCGAGGAGCGCGCCGCGATGGGCGAGCGCGGCCGCGCCTTCGTGCTGGCCGAGCACACCTATCCGGTGCTGGCGCAGCGCTTCATCAACGCCTTGCAATGAGTAGCGAACGCAAGCAGGAGCTGCAAGCCATCGCCGAGCGCTATGCGCGGCGCGGCGCTGTGGCTGATCGCTACAGCCTGCTGCGCCCCGAGGTCTGGCAGATGCTGCACGAGCGCCAGCGTGCGCTGTGGCGGGCGCTGGCCCGGCGCGAGGGCACGCCGTCTGAGTGGCAACTGGCCGAGGTGGGCTGCGGCGCGGGCGGCAATCTGCTGGAGATGCTGCGCCTGGGCTTTGCACCTGAACACCTGAGCGGCATCGAGCTGTTGCCCGAGCGTTTCGAGGCGGCGCGCTGCGTGCTGCCGGCCGCCGTGAAGCTGCATCTGGGCGATGCCTCGCAGGCGGGTATCGAAGCTGGCAGCCAGGATCTGGTGCTGCAGTCCACCGTGTTCTCGTCCATCCTCAGCGATGGCGTGCAGCAGGCGCTGGCCGAGGCGATGTGGCGCTGGCTCAGGCCGGGTGGCGTCGTGCTCTGGTATGACTTCATCGTCGACAATCCTCGCAACCGCGATGTGCGCGGCGTGCCGCTGCGGCGGGTGCGCGAGCTGTTCCCGCAAGGCCGGCTGCACGCGCAGCGCCTCACGCTGGCACCGCCGATTGCCCGCGCCGTGTGCCGGCTCCATCCCGGCGCCTATACCGTTTTCAACAGCATCCCCTGGCTGCGCAGTCATGTGCTGGCCGTCATCGAGAAGCGCTGAAGGTGCGCGCTTGGCTACAATCTGCATCAGCGCATCACCTCATCAGATGCAGGGGGCTTCACCATGCGTACCACGCTCGACATCGACGCTGATCTGCTGCAGGTCGCCAAGGAACTGGCGCGACGCGAGGGCAAGACGGCCGGACAGGTCGTTTCCCAGCTCTTGCGTCGTGCACTGACAGGCGGCGAGGGCGCGGCCGGGCGCGTGCAGAGCGGACGGCCTGTCGCGGGCTTTCAGCCTTTCGCAGCCAAGCCCGGGGTCGTCACTACGCTGGAGCAGGTCAACGCGCTGCGTGAGAAAGAGGGCATCTAGTGCGAGCATTGCTGGACGTGAATGTGTTGGTCGCCTTGCTGGACGCTGGCCATCTGCACCACCGGATGGCAATGGAGTGGCTGGCGGACAACCAGGCTCAAGGCTGGGCGTCCAGCCCCAGCACTCAGAACGGCTGCCTGCGCATCCTGTCCCTGCCCGCCTATCCGAACAGCCAGGCGGCGCCCCTGGTGGCGCAGCGCCTGGGGCAGGCCATCGAGCATGCGGCACATGAGTTCTGGACGGATGAGTTGAGCCTGCTCACGCCGGGTGCGCTGCATTGGGACCGGGTGTTGAGTTCGCGTCAGATTGCCGATGTGTATCTGCTGGCGCTGGCGGTTCACCGTGGCGGTCGGCTGGTCACTTTCGATCAAGGCATACCGATCCAGGCCGTGCCCGGCGCCCAGAAGAAGAACCTGCTGATCTTGAGTTGAACGATGACGAATCCGACTTTGCCCTTTCTGCCCTTTGCACTGCCCGAGATCGGCGAGGAGGAGATCGCCGAGGTGGTGGACACCTTGCGCTCCGGCTGGGTGACCACTGGCCCGAAGGCCAGGCGCTTCGAGCAGGCCTTTGCCGAGTTCCTGGGGGAGCCGCAGATCGAGTGCATCGCCGTCAACTCGGCCACCGCCGGCCTGCATCTGGCGCTGGAAGCGCTGGGCATCGGCCCGGGCGACGAGGTGATCACCACCACGCACACCTTCACCGCCACCGCCGAGGTGGTGCGCTATCTGGGCGCTGACGTGGTGCTGGCGGACATCGATCCGCTGACGCTCAACATCGCCCCGCGCCTCGTCGAGGCGGCGATCACGCCGCGCACCAAGGCCATCATCCCGGTGCACTACGCCGGGCTGGCGGTGGACATGCTGGCCATCCTGGACATCGCCCGCAAGCATGGGCTGCGGGTGGTGGAGGATGCCGCGCACGCGCTGCCCACCACGCTGGAGAAGGAACTGATCGGAACCATGGGCAGCGATGCCACGGTGTTCAGCTTCTATGCCAACAAGACCATGACCACTGGCGAGGGCGGCATGCTGGTGACGCGCAATGCCGAACTGGCCAAGCGCGCCCGCGTGATGCGCCTGCACGGCATGAACCGCGATGCGTTCGATCGCTTCACTGCCAAGGTGCCCAGCTGGTACTACGAGATCGTGGCACCTGGCTTCAAGTACAACCTGACCGACATCGCCGCCGCGCTGGGCCTGCATCAGCTGAAAAGGCTGACGGCTTTCCAGGCGCGCCGCGAGCAGATCGCACAGGCTTATCTGGACGCTTTTGCTGACCTGCCGCTGATCCTGCCGCCGCTGCCGCCGGAGGGCGACACGCATTCCTGGCACCTCTTCGTGCTGCGGCTGGCCGACGAGGCTGTGATCGAGCGCGATGTGTTCATCGAGCGCATGTTCGCCAAGGGCATCGGCTGCAGCGTGCACTACATCCCGCTGCACCTGCACCCGTATTGGCGCGATCGCTACGAGCTGAGCCCGGAGCAGTTTCCGCACTCGCAGAAGGCCTACGAGCGCATGCTGAGCATCCCGCTCTACACCGCGATGAGCGATGCCGATGTGCAGCGCGTGATTGCGGCGGTGCGCGAGATTGCACTGAGCTGAAGCCGTGATGGCCAAGCGCCTGTTCGATCTGCTGCTGTCTGCGCTCGGCCTGCTGCTGCTGGCGCCGCTGCTGCTGCTGATTGCGCTGTGGGTGAAGCTGGATTCGCCCGGACCGGTGTTCTTCCGGCAGGAGCGGGTGGGGCGCCACGGCCAGGCCTTTCTGATCCACAAGTTCCGCAGCATGCGGGTGGACAACGCCGGCCCGCAGATCACCGTGGGCGCCGATCCGCGCATCACGCGCAGCGGGCATTTTCTGCGCGCTTCCAAGCTGGATGAACTGCCGCAGCTGTGGGATGTGCTGCGCGGCGCGATGAGCCTGGTGGGGCCGCGCCCCGAGGTGCCGCGCTATGTGGCGCTGTATCCGCCCGGGCTGCGCGAGATTGTGCTGTCGGTGCGCCCCGGCATCACCGATCTGGCTTCGCTGGAATTCCGCCACGAGAGCGAGCTGCTGGCACGCGCCGCCGACCCCGAGCGCGAGTATGTGGAGGTGCTGCTGCCGCAGAAGCTGGCGCTGGCGCGGCAGTATGTGGAGACGGCGTCGCTGGCGCAGGACCTGCGCATCATCTGGCGCACGCTGGGCGCGCTGCGCGGCTGAGGGTTTGTCAGCGCGCGGTGTAGCGCTTCACGATCTCGTCGATCGCGCCGCTGCGCCGCAGCTTGTCCACCGCCGCCTGCAGCTTCTCGGCCATCAGCGGCTCGCTCTGTGGGTTGAGTGCGAAGTAGTAGGCACCTTGCTCGGTGAGCTTGGCCAGTTTGGTGAGCTCGATGGGCGAGGCGAGCTCGGTCTTCATGCTCCAGGCCATGCCGATTTCGGTGTCCACCATCGCGTCCACCCAGCCCCGGCTCAGCAGCTTGAGCACGGCGACATTGGAGTTGTCGGCCGTGATCTGCTGCGCCGGCACGCCTGCCGCCTGCAGATCGGAAATCGAGGCTTCACCGCGCACCACGCCGAAGCGGTAATCGGCCAGCGTCTTGCTGCCCTGCGTGCGCTTCACCGCGTCATGGCGGGCCCAAACCCAGGTGCTGCGCGGCAGAATGGGCCCCACCCAGTTGAACAGCGCTTCGCGCTCCGGGCGGCGTGCCGCCGTGAAGACCAGGGTGTTGGGCTGCGTGAGCGCCGTGTTGTACGCGCGGGCCCAGGGCATCAGCTGCAGATTGCATCGCAAGGCGGCCTCTTGGCAGGCTGCGCGCAGGATGTCGGTGGAGATGCCCTTGAGTTGGCCTTGCTCCTGATAGTTGTAGGGCGGCCACTCATTCGTCACTGCGTTCAGTTCAAGGCTGCTGGCCCGCCCGCCGGCTGAAGCAGCCAGACCCGATAGCAGCAGGGCGCAGACGCGGACGAAAAGGCGGTGTTGCATGACGCGCGGACTGACGTGACAGCGATGACGCAGTGTATCGGGGCAGGGCGCGAGGCGGCATGGCCGGGCTGGCCAGCGGGCACAATTGAGTCTGTTCTTGCCGTTTTTTGCCTGCGGGACAAACCCCCTCCCTCCCAACAATCAGACAACAAGGCCTGTAGCCCGTGCTGTGGCAATCGCTTGACACCTTTCTGACCCGCTTGCGCCGCCACCGTGAACCGGCTTCCCTGCTGCTCGACGCCTTCGTTGTGGCGCTGGCCTGGCAGGCCACTTATCTGTTCCGGCTGGGTTTCGAGCGCTGGGTCTCGGCCCGCCCGCTGTATGACGGCTGGGTGCTGCTGGGTCTGGTGATCCTCTACCTGCTGGTGTTGTGGGGCTTGAAGGTGCCCAAGGGCATGTGGCGCTTCAGCGGCTTTGGCGAGGCCAAGCGCCTGGCTTTGGCTTGCTTGATCGCCGGCACCCTGGGGGCCACGCTGGTGCTTATGGCGGAATTGCGGCAGGTGCCGCGCGCGGTGCTGGCCCTGCATCCGGTATTCAGCCTGATCGGGTTGGCGATGATGCGCCTGGGCTACCGCATGCTCTATGAGCACATGCGCGGGCGCATCAGCGGCACGGCGCTTGAATCGCAGCGCGTGCTGGTGCTGGGTGCTGGTCAGGCTGCGCGGCTGTTGGTGGCGGGCATCCAGCACCAGGGCTGGGTGGTGGTCGGTCTGCTGGATGACGACCCCGCCAAGCGTGGCCTGCGCATCGGCGGCATCCCGGTCTTGGGCACGCTGGATGATCTGCAGCGTCTGTCGGCCTTGCACGGCATCACCCAGGTGATCGTGGCGATGCCCTCGGTGCAGGGCGCGCGGCGCCGTCGTGCCTTCGACCTGGCTGCTGAAACGGGCCTGCATGTGCTGACTGTGCCCAGCAGCGCCGAGTTGCTGTCGGGCCGCCGCCCCGAGCAGCTGCGCGATATCGAGCCTGAGGATCTGCTGGGCCGCGAGCCCGTGCAGCTGGACGAGGCCGGCATCAGCGAAGTCATTGGCGGCAAGGTGGTGCTGATCACCGGCGCCGGCGGCAGCATCGGCAGCGAGCTGTGCCGCCAGGTGGCGCGCTTCGGGCCGCAGCGGCTGGTGTTGTACGAGCAATCCGAGTTCGCGCTGTACACCATCGAACAGGAGCTGTCTGAGCGTTTTCCGCACATTCCGCTGCTGCGCCTGATTGGCGATGTAAAGGATCTGGCGCATTTGCGGCACACATTCGCCCGACACCGGCCGCAGATCGTCTTTCATGCTGCGGCCTACAAGCATGTGCCGCTGATGGAAGAAGAAAACGCCTGGGCTGCGCTGCGCAACAACACACTGGGGACGTATCACGCGGCGCTGGCGGCGGCGGAGTCGGGCGCGGAGCGTTTCGTGCTGATCAGCACTGACAAGGCGGTGAACCCGACCAATGTCATGGGCGCTACCAAGCGCGCGGCCGAACTGGTGATCAGCCACATGGCCAGCCAAGGCCATGCCACGCGCTTCATGGCCGTGCGCTTCGGCAATGTGCTGGGCTCCAGCGGCAGCGTGATTCCCAAGTTCAAGGAGCAGATCGCCAAGGGCGGGCCGGTCACCGTGACACACCCGGAGATCACCCGCTACTTCATGACCATCCCGGAAGCCGCGCGCCTGGTCGTGCAGGCTGCAGCCATCGGTGAATCCGGGCGGGTCTATGTGCTGGACATGGGTGAGCCAGTTCGCATCGTGGACTTGGCGCGCGACATGATCCGCTTGTCCGGGCACAGCCTGGATGAAATCCGCATCGAATTCAGCGGCCTGCGGCCGGGCGAGAAGTTGTACGAGGAGCTACTGGCCGAAAGCGATACGACCTTGCCGACCGCAATCCCGCAACTGAGCATTGCGCGGCTGAATGACGCCGACGCGGCAGGTCGCGCCCTGGATTGGCTGGGGGCGATCTGCGCGCGAGATGCAGCCTTGAGTGACGACGATGTGCGACGAGCCCTTGGGCAGTTGGTGAAGGAGTTTTCTGCCCAAGACCGCCAAGGCAGTGAGTAGAGCGCGAGCCAGTCAGCACGGCGAGAATCTGTGTTGGTTCGCAGCGCCATGATGGCAGACGCCGCACGCCACATACTGGCCTTGCAGGCCCGCTGCGCGAAGCAGGGCAGGCAGTTGCCGCTGAGCAGATCACGCGCCGCCCTAAAGCTGTCCGCGTGTTCGTAAAGACGCCTCGATCACGTGGCTAGTAGTCGGCGCCGTGATGTTGGGGCGTTACTACGGGTGCAGCCAAAGCCGGTGCTCCACACAGCTTGAGGGTCCGGAGCGCGAGATGGAGTTGCGTGGCTAAGCCGTCCACAGCAGTTGGCCAAGCCCCCTGCACCTCCCCGCTTGCCTGGCTGTGGGCTGACGCCGCTTGCCAGGACAACACGTCAGCAATCTGGCCCCAACCCAGGGAAAGTACTAGGCGCCTTGAGGAATGCATGAGAGATCAAGGGCTTACGTGCGATTCACGCCACAGTCGCTTTGTTTACACGCAATTTGCCTGCTAGCTCTTGTGAAAGGGTGCAATCGCCTCTGATATGCTGGCGCCCAACCTGTTGTGATTGGTGATTGTCTCCTTCGTGTACGATCTGCCCGCGCATCAGGGAAAGCGCAAGGAACAAGCGTTGTCATATGTGGTGGAGTCGCTGGGTCTGGCAACTGCCCCAAGCTGCATTGCATTGACGCCCAGAAGTGCGGGTGCATAGAATGGGAGAGCGCTCATCGTGCGCTGATTCGCGAATCAATGCGTTCATGTTCCAACAATTTGTGGAGAATCCTTTAATGAAAAAGTTCACTGTGAAGGCCACCGCTCTGGCTATCGCGTCGGTTTGCGGATCGGCTGCTTTCGCTGGCTCGATCACAGCGCCGGCAACCAACGCTGCTGCTACGAAGTACGCCGCAGAAGCGCTGGTTGCAACGACCGACGTCACGCTGCCCGCCATCACCTACACGATGGGTGTTGCTCGTACCGCTGCCCAGGACTTCACGATCATCGTGACGCCCTCGGCAGGTGCCACTTTTACGGCCGGTAGCTGTGCAACCGCAGTACCGGCGATTGCCGTTGCTGGCGCTGGTACCGCCACCGTGAAGCGTGCAAGCACCACTGAGTGCGCGTATGAGGTGGACGTTACAACCGCGACAACTACCGCGACGACACTTACTTTTACGGGTTTGGTTTTGGACAGCCACACGCTGAATGTTGCCGGAAATTCGGCATCGATCACGCTGAACCTGTGGGACCTGGGCGAGACTGCTCGTATTGACAACAATGCAGCAGTGACGCGCACCGTGGCGACTTCCGTCCAGGCGGTGAACGTTTACGCTGCTGCGGCTGACACTGCAACTTCTGCAGATGTGAACGCCACCGGCGGTCCGCTGACTGGGTTTGTCGCTGGCGGCGCTGCGCCTGCAGACACAGCGTCTATTGCCAAGGCTAACTTGACGTTTGACAACAACAGTGCAAACGCTGTTGGTGCAGACGGCGCGACCCCGTTCGACTTCGCTGCAACTACCGGCACGGTTTCTCTGACGCTGACCGGCACGACGAGCGGTCTGAAGGCTGACAGCTTCTGTATCGATCTGGACAACGATGCAAGCCTCTGCGAAGCGGGCGAGAAGTTCACCGCATCTAGCGGTACTTCGACGCTGAGCAGCATCGCTTCGTCGGTTTTCCCGGCCACCGGCAACGCAGCTACGCGCACCGTGACGTTCGAGGCTGATGGTACGACCCAATTGGGCACTTCGCGCACGTTTGCTGTGTCGGGCACCATCACTCCGCAGGTTGGAGCTGCCGAGTCGCTGGCCGATACTGCCAGCAAGAATGCTACTTGGTGGACTTGGACGGCCAACGCATCTCAGCTGATGACTCCGTACCTGTCGACCAACGCCAAGTACGTGACCCGCTTCTCGCTGCTGAACACTGGATCGGCTGCTGTGGGTTACTCGGTGAAGTGCTACGCAGAAGGCACGAACGTCGCGACCAACGGTGCCAATGGCACGCTGAAGGCCAACGGCACGACTATCGTCAATGCCGCTGATGCTTGCAGCTTCTCCGACGCTGCTACGCCGCGCGGTGCTGTGGTCTTCACGATCAATGCCCCGATCAACACCGTCAAGGGTGCTTACAACATCGTCGACGCTACGACTGGTGCTAACGGCTTCGTGCCGATGGTTCGTCCGTACAACTCGGCCAACACCACCGAATAAGGTTTCGACCTGTTTGGCGAAAGGGCACCTTCGGGTGCCCTTTTTCATTGCCCCAGAGCACTTGCTGGCACAATCGCTGACGTTGTTGCTCTGGCTCAGTCACTGAGAGAACGAACGTGTCCATTTTTGCGAATGCTCAAGCCCCTGGCTCGACCCTGCGTCAGGCTGGTTTTACCTTGCTGGAAATGCTGGTTGTGCTGATGATCATTGGCCTGATTGCCGGCCTAGTTGGTCCGCGCCTGTTCTCCAAGGTGGATCAATCAAAAATTACTACCGCAGAGACTCAGATCAAGATACTTCGCAGTGCCTTGGAGAATGTTCGTCTCGATATAGGCCGGTATCCCACGCAGGAAGAGGGATTGAATCTTCTGACAAAGGCCCCGTCGGATCCTGCGCCGGCAGCGCGATGGCGAGGCCCGTATCTGGATGATGTTGTGCCTGTTGACCCGTGGAATAACCCCTACCAGTACGCACCGTCCGGCAGCAATGGCCAGCCTTTTGCCTTGTTTTCTTATGGCGCAGACGGCAAGCGGGGTGGTGAAGGCGATGCGCGCGATCTGGGTATCTTGCCCGCGCAGAACTAGTTTTTTATGTTGGCGGCTTCATGGGAGCGTGGTTTGACCTTGCTTGAGCTGCTCATCGTCTTGATGCTGATGGGGCTGCTTACGGCACTGGCTGCGCCGCGCGTCGATGCACAGCTCGAGTCCGCCCGCCATCGGGCGCTGCAGCGCCGTGTTCAGGCTGTTGTTGATGAGTTGCCATTGAGCGCATTCAAGTCAGGCAGGGCGCTTCGGGTCGACGCAGCCGAGCTTCAATCATTGATCGGGCAGGATGTGCCTGATGGCTATCGGGTCGAGTTGCTCCAGCCCTTGCTTTACGGTCCGACGGGCCTGGCTTCCGGAGGGGAGCTTCGAGTCTCGCGGACGGGCGGCTCGACGATGACTTGGTATGTCACGCCATTCACGGGCCGCCTAACTGCCAGTCGCCCCTTGCAGTCCGATGCGCGTTGAGACCAAGATTTGCGTCAGGTGGGTCGGCAAGGTGAGCAGGCAGGCGGGTGGCTTTGGCCTGCTCGAAGTCCTCGTTGCTTTGGCCATTCTCGCTGCTGCGGGAGGTGCCATGTTCAGTTGGCTCGCCCAGACACTCGACACGGCGAGTCGGCTGAGGCGTGCGGACGACGAGTCGCGACTGAGCCTCAATGCCCTGGCGATGGTCAGCCTGGTCAACCCACTGAGCGAGCCGCAGGGGCGGCGCGAGCTTGCTGGGATTCGCATCAACTGGACTTCTGCTCCGGTGCAACCGGTGGTCGATGGCAGATCCTTTGTCGATGGTCACGCTGGCGATTGGCGCGTAGGCCTGTTCAAGATCACGGCCGACGTTGAGGACTTTCGGCATGGCACCACCGTGAGGCTTGAAGTCATCCAGCCTGGATTGACGCAACGCGCCGCAGCCGGCCTGCAGGTCGCCAGATGATGCGGTTTGGCGAGGATTTTCCGTTTGCGGAGCGGGGTCGTCAGGCCGCTGCCGCAGGCCTGACACTCATCGAGATGTTGGTAACGCTCGCGATTGTCAGTGCCTTGGTGGCCATGCTGTCGCAAGGCATGAGTCAGCTGTATCGCATCGAGCGAATCCTGGAATCGGGGCAACTTTCAGCGCAAGGTGAGGCTCTGAGGCTTGAGCAGTTGCGTATTGCGCTTGAAGCTGCACTGCCCGCGTCAGCGAGTTCTGACGATGCGATGGCCGGCGATGCAAGCCAGCTACGTTTCCTCACTGGCGATGCGCCGGCGGTGGAGCGTCCAACGTTCGGGCAGATGGAAATCCAATTGCAGTACGACGCGGGCACTCAGCGAACACACCTACTGTTGCGGTCTGTGGCCGATAGGGGAAGTCGCTCTGGCTGGGTGGTGCAAAGCTGGGCGGGGCGATCTGGGCGTCTGCAATACGTCAGCCACTCGGGCCAACTGTACGAGAGTTGGCCTCCAGCCAAGGCCGAGGTCGGGACTTTGCCGGCTCTGGTCGTCATCGACCCAGGCGTCCCCGATGCAAGCGTGCTCATTACGCGACTCGGTGTGTCGCGCAAGCCCCTGCGCAGCAAGCGCGAGTTGATGACGGAATGAACCGCCGAATCTATCCTCACCGCATGCCCAGAAGGGATTCGGGCTATGTACTCCTGATCGTGCTTTCAGCCCTTGCCGTGATGGCGTTTGTCATCGGGGAGTTCGCCACGCGCATCGATGAGGTCCGCCGGACCTCGCTGAAGATGCAGGAGTATGCTGACGCTCGCCGGCATGCATCTGACGCGCTGGCAGTCGCGGGCTACTGGATTGCTACCCGGCGAAACGATACCGTTGGGCTTGGGGATGCTAGGGGCATGGTGGTCGCGGACGGCCGTGCCTATCGCTGGGGGACGCAAGCCTACATCAGCTTCCAGGATTTGCGCGGCATGCTTTCGCTCAACTTGCCGGATCGGCAGGCCTTGCAGCAGTTGCTCATCAATGATGGCGTCCCCGTAGAGCGCACGGACGCGTTCATCGACACCCTACTCGACTACACCGAGCTTGGATCACTGAAGCGACTCAATGGCGCTGGACCAGAGGCCTACTCAGCGATGGGCTTGCCGCCACGTCGGCAAGACTGGCTGCGCTCGTACCACGAGTTGGGCAACATGCCTTACTGGTCGGAAAACGCGGAGCGCCTTGAGCGATTGCAGTCAGTCCTCGGTGTACGGCGCAGCGATTGGATCAATCCAAATACCGCCAGTGAGCCCGTGCTGCGTGCCCTGTTCCCGCGAGCCGCGCCCGAGCAGATCCAGCGTCTGTTGCAGTTGCGCCGGACTGCCGGCTTCATGACTGCACGAGCAGCTGCCCTGGCGACAGGGTTGGCACTCGATACAGAAGTGTTTCTGCCTTACGTCGGGCCGGAGCTGCTGGTTACCGTCTGGGCGCGAGGCCTGCCGCGTGCTATTCAGTACAATGTGCTGATCGTTCCGGGGGGTGTTGACGGTCCCTGGCTTATCACTGAGCTGCACACGAAGAACCGGCCAAAACTGCCCGATGACGCGATTGATATCCCCGTTTTCCCATTGGAGACGGTTTCTCCCGGGCGATACCCAGCGGTGGATCCGGGTCGGCCTTGATGGATGCAGCTTGTCGGCGTCTGGTGGGCGTTCGGCCAGGGTGGCCTTGTTGGCGCGAGGCCTTCTGCGGGTTCGCACCTTCGATCTGGCCGCTGTTCCTGCGTCAGAGCGCGGAGCGGCGTTGCGCGCACAGGCGGTGGCGTGGGAACCGTTCACCGACCCCGAGCTTCGGCTCGCGCAGTCCGGAGACCTCGGGTTGGTGATCGCCTGGGACCGCAATGCAGTCGCCAAGGCGCTGCGAGGCGCTGGCATCGAGTCTGACAGACTGCAGATGTGGCCGGAGCTTCTGATGCGCGAGCCCCTGCGTGACGGGCTGCGCCTGGTTGAGGGCGTCGAAGGTTACGAGGCCGAGTGCTGGACGAACGGGCGACTCCTGTCGTCGCGCTGGTGGCCCGCACTCCCCGATGCGGCCGATTGGCAGGGATTCGTGCGCAGCCTGGGGGCGCTCGGAGCCAAGGCCGAACAGTCTGCTGCTCAACCTCCGGCCGCATTGCGTCTGCCTCTGCGGGCATATCCTTGGGTCAGCGTGAAGTCGCTGTCCGATATGGTTGGTGGCGCTAGCGGTGGCGAGATTTTGGGCTGGCGAGTCGTGCTGTTGATCTGTATCGCTGTCAGTGCGGCGATCGCCCATCAACTCTGGTCGGCCCGCGAGCGAGCTGAAGCGCTGAGCAGCGAGCTCAGAAGTTTGCAGTCGTCTTCGGCGGAGACGATCGCCGCACGTGACAAGGCCATGCAACTGGCCGCTGAAAGCCAGCAACTGGCAGCTGTGATGGGTGGTGTGCAGAACCTCGAGCTGATGCAGCAAGTGGTACAGATTTTGCCGAAGGATGTGCTGATCCGGGAGTACGACTTCGAAACTGGCCGCTTGCGCCTGGGCTTGGACATTCCGGCGACGCTCGCACGCTCATCGTTGATCCAGCTGCTTCAGGATGGCGGCTGGTTGCGCGATGTGCGTGAGGTTAAGGCGAGCGCGAGCAGTGGCAACACTGTGCTGGAGATGCGGGTCGAGGGGCTGTTCGCTCCACAGCTAAGTGCTGCGGCTGCTGCGTCGGCGCCGGCCGCCGCAGCAAGCCCGCTGAACGTCTCTCAGGAGCCGCCTAAGCGCGGCTTGGATGGGCAGCGTTGACATGAACTCAAGCGCCGTTCAGTGGCTTTCCGAAGTGCGCGAGCAACTGGCCTCAAATGCGCGATTGCGCGTGGGTCTGGGGGTTGTTTTGTTCATTCTCTGGCTGTATTTGATCTTGGCCGCGCAAGACACCATCGTGGCGATGCGTGCGCAAGCCACGCAGTTGTCGACGCAGATCGACGAGAGCCGTGCGCTGACCAAGCAGACGTTCTGGCCGGAGCGCGCTAAGGCGGCTGAAGCTCAACTCGATGCGATCCGTGCGCTGATGTGGACTGAGTCCGAGCAGGGACTTGCCGAGGCGCGCATGCAGGACTGGGTTTCGGTGCTGGCCACAAAGACTGGGGTGGTGCTGCGCGATATCGCCTTGATCCGCGGCGAGCCGACCACTCGCGTGGCCGCCGGTGTGACTGCCCCCGGGGAGTCGGCAGGGCTGCCCCCAGGCCACGCACGCATGCGCATGCGCATCGTGGCTGATTTCGATCCAGCCACGATGTCGGTCATGTTGGCCGAACTGGCGCAGGGCGAGCGCATGATCAAGGTCGAGCGCTTGCGCATCCTGACAGCGACGCGCCCCCCCCTGTTGGAAATGGAACTCGGCGCGGTGGCGCGGATCAAGCAAGCTGGAGGCACTCCATGATCGCCAGGCTCTTCACTGCTCGATTCGGTGTCAGTGCGCTGGTGCTCGCTCTGGCTGCGTGGTTGCTGGCTCCAGACGAGCCGCAGTCGTCGGCGGTGATCGTGCGTGCGCAGCGCGATTCCTGGAACCCAGGATCCGCGCTGCGTCGCCCCGTCCTGTCGGCGCAGGCGATAGAAGTTGGCGGCGCCAGTGTCTGGGGGGTGCAGCCGCAACGTGCTGGCACGACTGCATCGGCAACACCTGAGGATTCTCGCTGGCGTATTGCCGGATTGTTTGGGCGCGGCGCGGAGCGACGCGTCTTGATTGAGTACCTTGCGCCTGGCAAGGCGCCGCACTACTTGAAGACTGGCGACAAGCTGCCGAGCGGGCACCGGATCACGAGCGTCAGTGACAGGGAAGTTTGCGTGCAGATCGGCAAGCGAGCCTATCGGTTCGCAGTGCAGCGGTCCGATTCCTAGGAGAACTTTTTTGATGTCGATTTCACGTCATCCCGGCCGCCGCCGAGTAGCCCTTGCCGTGGCATTGGCAGTACTGTCATTGCTGCAGGCTTGCCAGCAGGTACCCGTGTTGCCTACGCCAATGGGCGCCAAGACTGCCGCCCAGTCGAGCCCCGATCTCGTTGCCGGCTCTGTTGCCAGCGAAACGAAGGTTGTGCCAATTCCTGCGCCGCCGAAACTGGCCGAGCCGCGCAGGACCGAGCCGGCCGCCGGCGCACCAGAGACCGCGGCGGCTGCCGCGCCGGTTGCGGTGCTCAACTTGGAACAGGTGAGTATGGGCACCTTCATCAACGTTGCATATGCCGAGGTGCTGAAGAAGAACGTCAACGTTGATCCCACCGTGCTGGCACGGCGCGACTTGGTCACCTTCCGTTCAGGCGAGGGGCAGAACGCCCAGTCGCTGGAAAAAGCGGTCCAGTTGTTGTTGAAGAGCTATGGCATCGCGGCCATCGATGTCGGCGGCTTGGTGCGGGTACTGCCGGACAACGCCAGTCTGGGCGCACTGCCGGAGATCCGGCGTGGCGCCGCTCTTCCGGATACTCCCATGCCACTGCGGCCGATCTTCCACCTCGTCGAGCTTCAGGCGGTGCGTCAGATTGATGTCATCAACTGGCTGCGGACCCTCTTCGGTGATCGCGTGAAAGCGCAAGAGGACTCTTCGCGCAATGCTTTGCTGATCAGTGGCACGCCTGACAATGTCAAGGCGGCGCTGGAGGCCATCGCCGTGCTGGATCAGCCCTTGATGAACGCCCGCTCCAGCCTGTCGATCACGCCGGTGTTCTGGTCGGCCGACGATCTGGCACGCCGTCTGGCCGAGGTGCTCGCCGCGCAAGGCTATGCGGTCCATCCAGTCGGGCAGGCCATCGTGCCGGGCAGTGCGCGCTACCCGATCATCTTGCTGCCGGTGGCGGCGCTCAATGCGGTCTATGTATTCGTTGCCAATGAGCAGTTGTTGGGCCATGTCCGCAACCTGGCTGAGACCCTGGATAAGCCGAACAATCGCGGCATCGGCAAGAACTTCCTGACCTACGCGGTGCGCCATAAGGATGCCGAGTCACTGGCGTCCACGCTGGAGCGCTTGCTGTCCGGCACACGTGCCAGCAGCACGGCGGCCCAGGCTGGCGCAGCGGGTGCGCAGCAGTCGTCGGCCACAAGCCAGAGGCCGACCACGGTCGTCGTTGACAAGGCGACCAACACGCTGATCTTTCAGGCGAATCCGGACGAATTCGGCCAGATCAACGCCTTGCTACAGACACTTGACCGGCCCAGCAAGGCCGCCATGATCGAGGTGACTGTCGCCGAAGTCGGACTGGATGACAACAACCAGTTCGGCCTCGAATGGATGTTACGTGGCTCAGACCAAGGCGGCAGCTGGTCGGCGGGTACTGCAGGTGGCATCTCGCTGGGTAATAGTGGCTTTACGTATCAAGTGCTAAACAGCGCGGGCCTAGTCAAGGCGAGATTGAATGCTCTGGCATCGACGAATCGGGCCTCGATTCTGTCCAGTCCGCGGGTGATGGCGCGCAATGGCGAGGCCGCGACGATTCAGGTTGGTCAGGAAGTGCCGATCATCACCAGCCAGCAAAGCACCGGTAGCACCGTCACCAACGGCACGACCACAAGCGCGCAGGTGCTGCAAACCGTGCAGTACCGCACAACAGGTGTGATCCTCAAGGTCAAGCCGGTGATCCACTCGGGCGACCAGATCGATCTCGATGTTGTCCAGGAGGTCAGCGAAGCGGCAGCGACCGAGACCGGGGTCAGTGCATCACCGACCTTCAGCACGCGCAAGGTCGACACCAAGCTGACTCTGCGCAATGGCGCCACCGTGATGCTGGGCGGGCTGATCTCAGACACCACGACCCGCGGCGGGTCCGGCATTCCGCTGCTGAAGGACGTACCTGTGCTGGGTGCCCTGTTCGGTAAGCAGATCGTCAATGGAACGCGTCGCGAGCTGATTGTGTTGATCACGCCCTACATCATCAATGACGCGCATGAAGCCGAGGCGATGACGGATGCCTTCCGCGGCATGTTAGGCCCCTGGGCGCGCGAGCCGGTGACGGGGCGCGCGGCTGCGGAGACTCGGGGCGCTGGCGGTACTGCGGCTGCCGCGGCGCCAGCCGTTACGGCCGAGCCCGGCAAGTCCAAGTAAGGCGAGGGTACGGTAGACGATGTCCAGTCAGGCGCAACAAGAGCAAACAGGGCAGCCCATGCGGCTCGGTGAGTTGCTGCTCGCAAAGGGCATCGTCAAACATGCCGACGTCGAACAGGCGTTGAATTTTCAGCGCGAACGCAGCGGCAAGCTCGGTACGGTTCTGGTGCGCATCGGGGCCCTGTCGGAGCAGGCGCTGTATGAGGCCCTGGCCCAGCAACTCGCGTGCTCCCTGCTCACGGAGGCAGATCTGGACCAGGAGGCTTTGCGGGCTGCCCTGGTCGAGCCTCATTTGCCGGGCCGCTGGTTGCTGAGTCGGCGTGTGCTGTGCTGGCTGGGGCTGGACGGGGCTTGGCACTTTGCGAGCGACGATGTGCAGGATCCGGATGTCGGAGAGGCACTTGCCGCGCTCCCGGTGATCGGTCGCCCGATCTGGCATTTCATACTGCCGGCTGAACTCGACCGCGCGACCGCGGCCTTGCGCGATGGTTCTACAGGCACGGAGCAGAGTGCGCAGTCGCTGCGGGCTCTGGCCGAGGATGCACCGGTCATCGCATTGGTCAACAACCTGCTCGCCCAAGCCATCGAAGCACGCGCATCCGACGTTCACATCGAGCCCGGCGAACGCGAGTTCCAGGTTCGCTTGCGCATTGATGGCGTGCTGCACCATCGGATGACCATGCCCATGGAGCGCTATCCGGCGGTTGCTTCGCGCTTGAAACTGATTGCGCACCTGGATATTGCGGAGCGCCGCCTGCCTCAAGACGGCCATATTGGCATGCGCGTGGCTGGCGTCGAAATCGATGTGCGCGTTTCATCCATCCCGGCCGTGCACGGCGAGTCGGTCGTGCTGCGCCTGCTGCCCAAGCAGCGTGCCGACCTGCGCCTCGAATCGATCGGCATGGCTGATGATCACCTGGCGCAGTTCAAGAGCTGGCTAGGCTGGCCCAACGGCCTGCTGCTCGTCACCGGACCGACCGGTTCAGGCAAGAGCACGACGCTTTATTCGGCGCTCAACCACATCAACGATGGCAGTCGCAAGATTGTCACCGTCGAAGATCCGGTTGAGCAGCGGCTGGCGCGTGTTGTTCAAATCCAGACGCACGCCGAGATCGGGTACACCTTCGCGCGGGCGCTGCGTGCCATCCTCCGCCACGATCCCGACATCATCATGATCGGCGAGATCCGCGATCGCGAGACAGCCGAGATTGCAATCCAGTCAGCACTGACCGGCCACCTTGTGCTGGCGACGCTGCACACCAACGATGCGCTGTCGGCGATCAGCCGTCTGGCCGATATGGGCGTCGAGCCTTACCTCGTGGCTGCGGCGCTGCGTGGCGTGATGGCGCAGCGGCTAGTGCGCCGCTTGTGCAGCGCGTGCGCTGAGCCCGACAAGGACCCCAACCGTCTGCAAATGGACTGGGAGCGACGCCAGGCGGTCGATCAGCCAGCAGCGACGTGGAGCCACGCGGCAGGCTGCCCGCAGTGCCAGGGCACGGGCTTCAAGGGCCGGGTGGGCATCTACGAGATGGTCACCATCGACACTGGGCTGCAGCAGTTGCTAGTTGAGGGCGCGGGGGCCGATGTGGTCAGGCGCGCAGCGGACGCCGCCGGGCGGCGCAGCCTGCTCGGCGACGGGCTCGACAAGGCGGCGCGTGCCGTGACGACCATCAGCGAGGTGCTGCGCGCCTCCGGCGAAGATGGCTTTTGATTCGCGGCCGCTGCGGCGTTTCCAGTACCGGGCGCGTGATGCCGCTGGCGCCGAGCGCGTCGGCGTGGTCGAGGCAGCTGACGAACCTTCGGCGTTGCGCGAACTGATCAAGCAGGGCTTGCAGCCCCTCAGAGTTGACGCGCTGGATCGTGGCGCGGCAGGGGCGCCGCGCAAGCTCGGGCGTGGCGCCAGCATCACGGCGGCCGATCGGATCATCGTGATGCGCGAGTTGGCCACGCTACTGCAGGCCGGTGTCTCGGTCGCCGAGGCGCTCCCTTCCGTCGCGGAGGCCTACCAAGAGACGCCTTTGGGCGATGTGCTCGCGCGCGTCACTCAGCGCGTCAGTGGTGGTGCCGGATTGAGCGAGAGCCTGCGCGAATCGAGGCTGCAATTGCCCGCCTATGCGCTGGCCCTCGTGCAGGCAGGCGAAGCGTCGGGTGAGATGGCCGGCGCCATCTCCGAGGCGGCGGACCAGATGGAGCATGACCGGCGGGTTGCAGACGAGATGCGAAATGCGCTGGTTTACCCGACCATACTTGTCGTCGTCGGCCTGATTGTGATAACTGCCATTTTTGTCGGCGTCGTGCCGCGCTTCGGGAACATGCTGCAGAGCGGCCGCGCCGATATTCCCGAGTTCTCCAGGCAGGTCATCGGTGCCGGGGTCTTCGTGAAGAAGCACTTTGGTGAATTTGCCTTCGGGCTGGCGGGCATGCTGATCATCGTTCTCGGGCTGTTCTCCGGTGATTCGGGCCAACGCAGGTTCATGCGCGTTGTCACAAAGGTGCCTGCCTTGCATCGCTGGCTGCTGGAAGCCGACCTTGGCCGCTGGGCCATGGTCCTGTCCGCCTTGCTGGGCAACCGAGTGGGCGTGATCCAGGCATTGAATCTGTCGGCCTCGGCCGTGCGTTTGGAGCATGTCGCGACCGATGTACGAAGGCTGGCCCGCGAGCTCGAGCGCGGTCGCACGATGGCAGACGCGCTCGGCGACTTGGGCTGGTTCCCGCGCAACCGACTGAACCTGGTTCGTGTCGGTGAACGTTCCGGCCAGTTGCCCAAGACTCTGGCGACGCTGGGCAGCATTCATTCCGACGCAGCTCGATCCCGTCAGCGCCGCATGCTTACGTTGATCGAGCCCTTGGCAATTCTGGTCATCGGCGCCGCTATCGGTTTCGTGATGGTCGCGGTGATGTCTGCAATCACCAGCGTCAACTCGGTCGTGTGACAGCAACTGGGCCTGTCAGGGCAATCCGCTGTGCATCGGCCAGGGCGGCGATCCCCTGGTGCATCACGGAGGGCACAGTAGCGTCATAGCGTTCGATACGGCCTGCGCGGGTCAGTGCCACTGCACGCTCCAGAGCGATGGCGTCGGCGTTCAGCGGCAACTGCAGTCGCTCGCAGATCGCAGCGACGATTGCGCGGGGGGCCTCGATCAGGTCTTTCTGGTTGCAAACCGCGAGGCGGGTCGGCGGAAGTTGGTTGACGCAGGCGTCGAGTGCCTGGGCGCAGCGACGCAGTGCCCTGTCGAGGAACAGATCCAGCGCCTGCGCATCCGCACCAGTCAGTCCGTGCGCGTCGAACATCGTGTGCCACATCTTGCGATTGGACAGGAAGACGTCACTAGGGTCCCGGGCCATCCAGACCAGTCGTGCGTGCGGGAACCGCTCCAGCAAAGCCGCCAAGCGGAAGCTGTGATTCGGCGACTTCAGGATCAGTGGCTGAGGTGCCGCGCTCGTGCGCACGACGGTGCGGAGGAAGGCCTCCCACCCAGGAAGCCAGCTTGACGAGTTGGTACGCCAGTAGTCTGGATCCAGCGTGTGCTGCAGTTCACCGATGCGATGCGGCATTAGAAAGGCCCTGTAGGCCGAGTCCAGGCCGAGCGCGAGCATCGCGAACTCGTCTTCCTGCGGCGAGAAGGCGCCGATCGCCAGACCGTCCATGGGTCTGGGAATGACCTGTCCCGCCGGCGGCTGGTTGCTCAAACCGAACGCAGGCGCATTCATGCATTGCCAGGTCAACGGCGTGGCGCTGCCGGTGGCCGCTGTCAGCAGCTCGTGCATGACCGTCGTGCCGCTGCGCCAGGGCCCGACGATGAATACAGGGTCCTGCAGTGCCAGAGCTGATTCGGGGCTCAGAGCGGCACTCTGGCGCGCATTCACGCCAGCCCAGAAGGCGCGCCAACCTTGCGCAATACGCCAGCTGCGGGGGAAACGGTTCCATGCGGGATCCTGCCTGAGCCAGTCCAGCAATGGCGGTGTCAATGCGAGCTTGACAGCTTTCATCTTGAGGTGTGGGTGGTCTGCCGCCGGCGAATCTCAGCCTGAGCTAGGCGGCTCAACAGCAGTTCCTGCAATCTTTGCAGTTTCGCCGGCTCACGCGCTGCCAGATCGTCATTCTCGCCAGGGTCAGCGGCAAGGTCGTAGAGGCGCGCGGCGTGAGGGCGCTGGAGATCGACTATGAGCTTGTAGCTTCCGTCAATGACCGCGAAATGCCCGACCTTTAGCGCTGCAAAGCGACTCTGGCGCTCCATCGACATCGTAAACACAGGCTGAGAATCAATGGCCCACCCTTTCCAGCTAGCGGCGATCGACCGGCCATCGGCTGCCGGCAGCGGTGGCAGGCCAAGCAGGTCGAGCACTGAAGGGGCGATGTCGGCCTGGCTGACCGGCATCGTCTCGACGCGGCCAAGCGTCTGCCCCGGCAATTTCACGATCAGCGGCACGCGCACCACGGCTTCGTGCAGCTTGGGTCCGGCATGACCGAGGAAGCCCTTCTCGAAGGACTCGCCATGGTCGGCACTGATGATCAGCAAGGCCTTGTCCAGCCGGCCGGCGCGCTGCAACTCGGCGAGCAGGCGGCCGACAGCCTCGTCGGTGGCCATGATGCTTTCCTGGTAGCGCAGGCGATGCTTGTCGACGCGCGGCTGCAGTTCCGGTGCATACGGGACGTTGTCGCCCATGAAGTCGGACCAGCGGTCCAGTTCGCCGCGCGGCAGCAGGCGGTACTTGGTGGAGGGCGGCGGCAGGTAGGGACTGTGCGGCGGCATCGAGTGCACCCACACGTAGGCGGGGGAGCCCTGGGCCGGTTCATTCAGGAAGCCATGCACCCGGGCCAGCATGCGGTCCGAGTCGAAGGGGCTGGTCTGGGCATGCCACAGCATGTCAAACGCGCCGAGGAAGGACAGCGCCGAATCCACCAGCATCGGCACCGAGGACTGTGGCCACAAGGTCAAGGCTGCGCGAAAGCGGTCGCGCAGCAGGTCGGACGGCGATATCGCGTGCTGCATGTAGGCAGACTGCGTACCGCGCTGCCGGACGCTGGCCAGCTGGTTGTCCGTGCTGGTGTAGGTGCGATAGCCGCTGTCGTGAAGCGCTTGCGCCAGCGTATGCCGCTGAAAGGGCGGCGCGACCTTGGCGCTGATCTGTGTGGCCAGATGGGTCCAGGGTAGGGTGCCGGTTTCAAGGCTGGAGGTAGTGGGCGTCGTGAAGTTGGAGCTGGCGTACAGCCGCGTGTAGCAGGTCGACTGGCGCGCCAGGGCCTGCAGCTGCGGCATCAGCGATGGTGTATCGCTGCAGATGTCGGCATCGATGGCCGACAGGGCATCCAGCGTGATCAGGATGACGTCCGGCCTGTGGACCTCGGTCTTGGCGGCGTCGGGTGACGGTGCCGCCACAACCCACTGCGGCGGGCTGACTGCCAGCAAGGCAGCGGCGCTGGTGATCAGCGCCAGGCCCGGCCAGCGCAGCGCGCGCGCATGCTCGACCAGCCGGCGGCGCAGCTGCGCGCGGCTCAGCAGGCGCCAGCCGAGCAGCAGGGCGATGACGAAACCTGCCATCACGGCGTAGCGCATGCCGGGCGACACCACCAGCTCATGCCCTGTGGCCTGCTTGAGCCACAGCCAGCCGATCCGTGAGAGTTGCCACAACAGCACCCAGAGCGTGGGTGCCAGCACCAGACCGTCTGCGATCAGGCTGCTACGGGCGCCCGGCATGCCGCCGGCATTGAGCATGCGCTGCAAGACGGCGCCGAGCAGGGCCAGCAGCGCGGTCGGCAGCCCACACAGCAGCGTGAGCAGGGCGACATCACGCAGCACATCCAGCGGCGTGGCGAACACCAGCAGCGCGTCGATCTGCTGCAGCACGGCCAGCGGCACGACCAGCAGCGCCAGGATCGCCCAACTCGACAGCCAGCGTTCCCAGGGGCCGAGCTCGATACCCGGGCTCACGGTGCTTTGCGGAGGGACAGCGGTGTCAGGCGCGCGCTTGCGCGTCATTGCTCACCGCGGCCGGTCAGGCGAGCCCACAAGCGCCGAAACGCGTCGGCAATCCAGCGGCGCAGGAACAGCCAGGCACCGACAATGGCAGCAAACACCGGGGCCAGCAACTGGAACAGCATGCCGCCGGCGTTCGGGTCGATGTAGGCATGAGCCTCCGGCATGACGCAACAGAGCAGCAATGCCACGACGAGTGAGTCGAAACCTGTGCGGGCGAGTTTCATAGAAGCAGCAGTTTGCGGAGCCGTTGATTGGGGCCGGAGACAAGGCCGCTGATTGTAGTTCGGCCGTTGTCCCGTCCCCGGTGGCAAGCCGCGGTTCAGCGGCGCAAGTGCTGCAGGCTGCGCAGGTAAGTGGCGGTGACCATTGCCTCCGAGAACTGCACCTGTGCCTTGCCGCGTGAGGCCTCACCCATCTGGATCAGCCGCGTCTCGGGCAGCGTGCAGATCTGTGCGAGCGCGGCGCTCAGCGACTCGGCGCTCCGCGCCTCGCAGAGCAGCCCATTGACGCCGACGTCGATCGCCTCCCGACAGCCGGGGACGTCGCTGGCGACCAAGGCGCGACCGACTGCCGCGGCCTCCAGAAGCGTTCGCGACATGCCTTCCCGGTAGGAGGGCAGGACGACGCAGTGCGCGACGGCGATATAGGGCCGTACATCGGCGGTGTAGCCGAGGTAGTCGATCGTCCCGTCGGACGTCCAGCTGGCAAGTTCGTCGGCCGTGATGGCCGTGGGGTTGCTGGCATCCAGGCTGCCGAGCAATTGGAAGCGCGCATGGGCGTGGCGCAGGCGCACGGCGCGGGCTGCCGCAGCGTATTCGCGCACGCCCTTGTCGCCGAGCAGGCGCGCGATCATCAGGAAGACCGGTGCGCCAGGCTGCGTCAGTCGCGGGACTGGCACGCTGACGAAGTGCTCCAGGTCCACGCCAAGCCCCGGGATGCCTTGTGCTTGAGCCGCACTCACCAGACCGTACTGCAGGAAGATGCCCTGATCGGTCGGGTTCTCGAAGAACACGCGATCCATGCCGCCGAAGGTGAGCTTGTACAGCTGCATCACGATGCGCGTCAGCCAGTCCTGCCGGATGAAGGAGCTGCCCAGTCCGGAAACGCCGGCGATCTGCCTGATCCCGAGCCCGCGCCGCGCGAACGACGCATAGATATTCCCCTTCGGCGTGTGGCTCAGGATCACGTCGGGTGCAACCTGCTTGAGCGCGCTGCGCAGGCTCAGGACCGAGCCGAGTTCACGCAGCGGATTGATGCTCTTGCCCTCAAGCTTGAAAGCGACGTGATCGAAGCCCGCGTCAGCGATTTGTTGCAGTCCCTCGCCTGCCGGACAGATCGCGCTGACCTGATAGCCGGCCGCGCGCAGGCTGCGCATGAATCCCAGGCGGAAGTTGGCGATGTACCAGGCCGTGTTGGCGACGATGGCAATGCGCATGGGCCGTGTCTTGTGCTGCACGGACATCAGGCCAAGTGTCGGCGACTGTCATCAGCCGCTTGCTGAAGGAGGGTCGCCAGCTGTCGGCCAACGACCTGGGTGCAGTAGCGCTGCTCGACGGCGGCCCTGCCTGCTCGCCCCATGCTGGCCCTGAGGGCTGGCGAGTCGGCGAGCCCTGCCAAGGCCTGTTCCCACTCGTCGTCGCTACGGGCCAGAAAGCCGAGTTCCGGTGACACGACATCGATATTGGAGCCGACCGCCGACGCCACGACGGGCAGGCCGCAGGCCATGTACTGGATCAGCTTGAAGCTGCACTTGCCTTGTTCCCAGGGCGTGTCGTGCAGCGGCATGATGCCGACGTCACAGGCGCTCAGCTGGGTGCATTCCGCCTCTTCCGACCAGGGCAGGCTGCGGCATTCGACGCCGGCGAACTGCGGGGCTTGGGCGCCGATCACGTCGAGCCGGATGCGGTAACGCGCTGCCAGGCGCTCCAGCGGCCGGCGTACCAGCTCCAGGTAGGGCTGGGTCGAGGGTGAGCCGATCCAGGCGATGCGCAGCAAGCCGGGCTCCGGCGCTGCCGCAGGGGCTTGATCGCCCGGTGCCGGGTAGCGCCCGAGATCGATCACGCTGGGCAGGAACTCGACATGACGCGCACCGGCCTGGCGAGCTCGTTGACCCAGGTAGGCATTGCCCACCGTCACCGTATGCGCCCGGCGCATCAGCGCGTCGATCTTGTCGCCGAGCAGGGTACGCACCAAGGCATGACTTGAACGGTCGTAGTTGTGGAAGATGGCGTCATCGAAATCGAGCACCATCGGGACGCGACCTAGCAGCAGGCGTTCCAGCCCGTAAGGCAGCATGGGCAGCAGTTCCTTCTCGACCCAGATGGCGTCAAAGTCTTGCAGGCGGGCTCCGTCGAACAGGCGCCGGGCATAGGCCTTGATGACTTCCTGCCAGTCGCGGCGCCCCTGGTTCAGCGCGGTCACATAGGCGGCGGTGTGCAGCGGCAGCAACGTTGGTGTGATGCCGGCTGCTTCAAGCAGGGGGAAGTACTGCATCGCACGAATGCGCGAGGAGGCACCATTCCTCGAATAGCGGGTCAGGAAAGCGACTTTGAGCGGTCGGGACATGGGCTCAGAAAAAAGGTCTTCGTGCTTAGCGCGCCCCTGCGGGCGCCACATTGCGGGCCGGGGTGTGGCACTAGCAGGGGCCTGGGCCGACAACCTCCGGCTGGCGCGGGCCGCCCGCTTGCTGGGACGAGGCGGCCGAGGTGGCTGATGCGGTGCTGCGGAATGCCGGGGCGATCAGCAGGGCGAAGGTGACCCACGTGCTCAGCAGGCTCAGGTACTGGTCCTGGAAGAACTGCAGAAGCAGCGGGTACATCGCCATGCTGGCGTAGATGATGAGGCGGGGGTCGGCGTCGGGGCGCCGCGCGGCTCGATACAGCCGCCCGTGCAACTGGCCGCACAAGGCATAGAAGCCCACGATGCCCAGCCAGCCAAAATCTTCGTGATAGGGCTGCAGGGCGGTGTAGACATTGGTAGGCAGTGGAACGTTGACATACTCCTTGATCAGCGGCACGACCGTTACATCGGCGCCGAGGGCCTGCAGCACGGCCAGCGGCGTCCGCATGGCGTTGAGGCCCCACTGCAACGATGGCGGCGCGGCGAGCGTCAGGTCGAAGGCAGCTATACCGCCCAGCAGGTACAGCATCAATGCGTCTGTCGCCGATAAGGCATCGATGTTCGGTGTGTCCGCACCGATCTTGTTGGCCAGCATGCCGAGGCCGAAGAATGCAAGGCTGAACAGCAGTAGTGCGGTGCCGGCGATCTGGGCCAGCCGGGCGCGCCGTTGCAGCAGGGCGATGAAGGCCAGCGCCGTCACGAGCAGGAAGAAGTAGGTGCGACCGGTCGACAGCAGTGCATACACAACCGAAAGCAGCAGGCTGATCCAGCCGCGCCAGGCGAATATGCGCTTCTTGCTGCTGGCGAGCTCGACAAAGGTCGATGCAAAGGAAACCGGGATCAGGTAGCCGAGCAAGCCGAAGGTCTGGGCGTCGTCCCGGGCTCCCGTCAGTGCAATGCGCAGATTGATGAAGTCCGACTCGGTGTAGGGCGCACTCTGGGCCAGCGCCTGGGCCTTCAGGAGGAACGGACCGAAGCCCAGCAGGGCCACGGCGAACAGCAGTTCGCGCCAGATCGTGACCCGGTAGCGTCGGGGGCTCGTGCTCACGCCGGTCATCGGCTCCGCAGGGTGGATGACCGCAGCGAGCGAGAAGCTGCTGACGGCCAACACGATCAGCATGAAGACTTCGGGCGACAACGGTCGCAGCCTGTGCGGGAAGAGCAGATAGGTGGCGCAGACCACGGTCCAGACCACGGCGTGCATCGGCGCTGGGTGTAGCCGGTCGCGCGTGAAGACGGCGCTGGTCAAGCCGATGGCCGCCATGGTTGCGAGCAGCAGGTAGAGCACGGCGGGTTCCATCTAGCGGCCCTCCGTCGGTGGCGCCATCTCGGCTGTACGGCAGCGACTCATGATGCGCGCCGCCCCTGCGCTTGCCAGCTGATGAGCAGCTTGTAGGCTTGGGCCAGATCCCCCAGCTCACCCATA
Organism: Methylibium sp.; assembly: GCA_013824165.1. Lineage (GTDB taxonomy): Bacteria > Pseudomonadota > Gammaproteobacteria > Burkholderiales > Burkholderiaceae_C > JACDQM01. The sequence goes on from PNNH01000118.1 coordinate 61,991, forward strand.
CGGCGCCCCGCGAGCAGCATCAGGAAGCGGGCCAGCGGTTCCAGCAGGTAGGTGCTGGTCAGCACGAGCAGCATACCGGCGCCACTGCTGTGCTTGCGAAAGTACTGCAGTCGGCTTCTGAGTGCATAGAACAGACGCGTTGCACGGATCTGATCCGATGTGCCGCCGCCTTTGTGGAAGGCCTGCGCATCGGCAATGTAGAGGCTGCGCCAGCCGGCCTGATGGGCACGGTAGGCAAAGTCGACCTCTTCGAAATAGACGAAGAAACGCTCATCGAAGCCGCCCAGCTTCTCGAACAGCTCGAACCTGACCATGAAGAAGGCACCAATCACCTGGTCGACGGTGCGCGAGCTGGCATGGTCCCATTCCCGCATGGCCTGGCCCAGCGCGGGCCGCAGACGGTCCAGACCCAGCGCCTGCGCAAGGACCTGTCCGGGACGGGGGAATCGGGAGCATGAACGCGCCACTTGCTGCGATTCGTCACACAACTGGATGCCGATAATGCCGACATCTCGTCCTGCGGGGCTGTCAAGCACGCGGACAGGGGCCGCCAGCGAGTCCTCAAACAGCAGGGTGTCCGGATTCAGGAACAGGATTAGGTCACAGGGGCCTGCCGCTGCGGCACCTTGATTGCAGGCAGCTGCGAAACCCCGGTTCGAGCTGTTGCGCAACAGCGTGAGCGGCAGGCTGCCGGCTTGCAGGCCGAGCTCCGAACCATCGCTTGAGTGGTTGTCCACGACCACGACGGTGCTGACGAAGTGTGTCGGGCCAAGGCGTGCCGCCGCATGCGGAATCGAGGCCAGACATTCGCGCAACTGGTCCCGCGAGTTCCAGTTGACGATGACGATGGCAATGGAGGCAGGCACGTTGGTCAATTCGGGAGGTAGGGCAGTAGCGCGGCAAAGCGGCATACCAGCACAAGTTCTGGATCTCAGTGGCGTCGATGCCAAGCTTGCGACATCGAGCGCCACACATGATGGACGGCGCAAGTGTATCGGCGCCGGCCGGGGCGGTTTCGAGGGCCGCTGGTGCTTGTTGACGCCGGATGGCGTTCGGCTAGCCTGTTGTCGCCTTTACCTGGGCGAAGGCTGGACCCGCCGGCTCATGACGAACAGCGCCAGCGTGTCAGTGCTGACGCGCAGCACCCAGGCCAGCGCCGCGCCAAGCACGCCGAACTGCTGCAGCAGCACAAACAGCGTCAGCGCATAGAACGGCAGCTCGGCGAGATGGAGCAGGGCGGTGGCGCGAAACCGGCCATGCGCATGCAGCCAGCTGTAGAACATGCCGCCCAGCCCGTTGATCCAGACCCCCAGGCAGAGCCAGCGACCGATGGAAACGGATTCGGGCGGCAGGTCGTGGCCCAGCCAAACTGGCAGAAGCAGCGGCAGCAAGGCAGCGGTCAGGCCCGTCGCCGCTGCCATCAGCAGCGCCACCCGCACTGCCCAGCGGGCGAAGGTCCGACGCGCTTCGGCCGCGTCGCTCGCCAACTGGGCTGACAGCGAAGGCAGCGCCACGGTCGTGATGGCCGACGAGATGATCAGCAGTTGCGTGATCAGATCGAAGGGGATGGCGTAGCTGGTGACGGCGGCTGCCGAGACGATGGCGGCGATGGCGAATCGGTCCGCCTGCACCAGCAGGGGACTGACGATGGCACTGATCGACAACCATCCGCCCGAGCTGAGCAGCTGACGGGCTGCGTCGCGCGCTGAAGCCTGGTCGATCGAACCGGTCCTGGCCGGCAGGTGCCGGCGGGCGATGCTCCTGAAAGCCAGCAGCGACAGCGCGCGCGCGATCACCAATGACAGTGTGATCAGTCCCATGTCCTGGCTGAAGGAGGCGACAGCCCAGGGGGCGACGAAGTTCGCGCTGCCCAGCGCCATCCGCACCAGGCTAATGCCGCGAAACTGCTGCAAGCCTTCGGCGATGCCGCGGTAGGTGGCCGCCATGGCCTGAATCGGCACGACGACGGCCAGCCACAGCAGAGCCGTCGACACCTGCTCAGGAGTGATGGTCTGCAGGCTGAACAGCTGGCCCAGATCCAGGGTCAGGCCCAGCAGCACGAGGGCTGCACCGCACAGGCCGCTCACCAGGGTCACGCGCAGCGCCGCCGCAACCGTGCTGTGCATTTGCTCGGCGTTGCCACTGACCTGCAAGTCCGCGATCGTCTTGGTGGTGGCGCGGCCGATGCCCAGATCGAGCAATCCCGACAGCGCGGTGAAAGCCCAGATCAGCGACAGCAGGCCGAAGCGCTCGGCGCCCAGTTGCGCCAGCAGCGGCGGAATGAAGATCAGCGCTGCCACCGGGGGGGTGCCCAAGCCCAGCAGGCTCCAGGCAACGCTGGAAACTCTCATCGACAGTGTTTATCCGTAAGTGGTCGGTTCATAGGCCCGCGCCGGGGTCAGCCGGCGAAGGCGGGCAAATGCATTCAGGCGCCGACGCGGCTTCTTCGGCCTGGCCGCCCATCGGCGAACGGGTGCGATTCTAGGGCGGCGCAACACCGGGGCCGTGCCTCTCGGAACCTCTTGCCTTGACCGTTAGAATCCGGCGCAATTCCTGCCAGGCTGGTCCGCAAACATCTGTTGCGGGCTTCGATCGCTTGCTTTCAATCGCACCAATGACCCACAGAGACTCCCAGCTGATCACGTACGCCCGCCGCGCGCTCCGCCTGGTGCCGATCTTGTTGCTGGGGGCTGTGCTGCAGGCTCAGGCCCAGGCCATCCAGGGCATCTCTAATGACCAGCTGCCGACATCGTCAGGTCCGGTGCGGCTGCAGCAGCCCATCAGTTCCAAGTCGACATCCAGCACCAATGATCGGCGCGACAAGGACAGCCGCCTGAACGGCGACAAACGCAACGGCGACTGGGGCGCTGACCTGTTCCGTCAGGCATACCGTCCCAGCGAGTTTGAGTTGTTCGTCCGGCAGCTGGCTGGAATTACGCGCCCCCAGGGCGAGAAGCTTGATGAGGACGGTACTGACACCATTCGGCGTTTTGGTGCCGAGTTGGTGACCGGACCGGCGGACGACACCGAGTCGGGAGCTGACGCTTCCGGGCTGGTGCCGGACGATTACGTGGTCGGACCCGGGGACGAAATCCTGCTGAGTCTGTGGGGCGGCGTCGAGGCGAATTTGCGTCTCGAGGTGGATCGGGCCGGACGTATCGCCATTCCGCGCGTCGGCGCGGTTTCCCTGGCGGGCGTGAAGTACTCGGAGCTGCGTCAGACCATCAGCCGGCGAGTTGCGACCCAGTTCAAGAATTTCGAGCTGTCGGTGGCGCTGGGTCAGGCGCGCGCCATTCGGGTCTATGTCACAGGCCATGTCCAGCGGCCCGGCTCGGTCACGGTCAGCGGTCTGTCGACCGTGCTGCGAGCGCTGATGGCGGCTGGCGGACCCACGGCGGTGGGCAGTTTCCGTTCCATCCAGTTGCGTCGCGGCGGCCAGGTGATCTCCAACTTCGACCTATACGACCTGATGCTTCGCGGTGATCGCAGCGGCGACCGTGCTCTGCGGGGTGACGATGTGATCCATGTCGCTGCGGTCGGCCCGCAGATCGGCGTGATCGGCAGCGTCAACAAGCCGGCAGTGTTCGAACTCAAAGGCGGCGAGACGATCGCGGACGCACTCGGCATGGCAGGCGGCCTTTCGACGGTGGCCAACCGCAGTGCGGCCGTGGTGCATCGCTTGGACGAGCGCAGCGGTCAGGCTTTGCGTGATGTGGATCTGAGCAAGGATCGCGGGCGTCCGCTTGACAATGGCGACGTGCTGCGGGTGATGAGCGTGGCGGATATGGCTCGCCCCATGCTGCGCCAGAGCAAGCGCGTGCGCGTCGAAGGCGAGGTGCAGCGTCCGGGCGACTATGTGCTGGCTGCAGGTAGCACCTTGAAGGATGCCATTGAAGCAGCCGGTGGGCTGACGGCCGAGGCCTTCCTGTTCGGCACCGAATTCAGCCGCGAGTCGGTCAGGCTGGCGCAGATCAGCAACTATGACCGCGCCCTGCGTGAGTTGGAGTCGGAGTTCACGCGCGCAGCCGTGACGCGCAAGGAAAAAGTGGTGCCGATGAACGATGACGCATCGGCACGCAATGTCACCCATATCAAGCTGATTGAGCGTCTTCGGTCTGTGCAGCCGACCGGACGTGTCGTCCTGCAGATGGCTGCCAGCGACAGCCAGTTGCCAGCGTTGGCCATTGATGACGGCGACCGCATCCTGGTGCCGGCGAAGCCGTCCACGGTCAACGTCTACGGCAGCGTGTTCAACAGCGGCAGCTACCTGTTCTCTCAGGGGCGCCCCCTCGAGCAGTATCTGGGCATGGCTGGCGGCGCGACGCGCAGCGCCGACAAGGGCAGCGTGTTCGTGGTGCGTGCCAACGGCAGCGTTGTCAGCAATCGCAGCAGCCGTTCGGCATGGGCGATGGGCGGCGGCGCCGTGGAGGCCCTGGCTGCCGCGCCGGGTGACACGATCTTCGTGCCCGAAGACATGAGCTATGTGAACTCGACCACCGAGCTCAAGGACTGGGCGCAGATCCTCTATCAATTCGGGCTGGGTGCTTTGGCACTCAAGAACCTGAAGTGAGCGGCAGCATGACCCAAGGTGCGCCGACCACTTCCTCACAGCCCCTGGACCAAGCTAGCGTGATGGCATCAGAGAACAGCAGTCTTGACGTTGTGCTGGATTTGGCCCGGGAGGCACGCAAGATCGTGCTGGGGGCCTTGCTTGCCGGCGGCCTGGCCGTTGGAGGCACTTATCTGGTCTCGCCGACCTTTACCGCCTCCACGGTGATCTTGCCGCCTCAGCAGCAACAGTCGCTCGCGGCTTCGGCACTGTCTTCCCTTGGCGCCTTGGCCAATCTCGCTGGCGGCGCAGCTGGCATCCGGAGCTCTCTGGATCAGTATGTGGCGCTGCTGCAGGGCACGACGGTTTCCGATCGCATCATCGAGCGCTTCAAGCTCGACGCGGTGTACGACGAGGACTACCGATCGAACACCCGCCGTGAACTGGCCAAAAATGTGCGGATCAGTGCCGGCAAGCGTGACGGACTGATCACGATCGAGGTGGATGACGAGAAGCCGGAGCAGGCTCGGGACATGGCCATGGCCTATGTCGACGAGTTCCGCCGCATGACGGCGGAGTTGGCGATCACGGAGGCGCAGCAGCGCCGTGTTTTCTTCGAGAATCACCTGCAGGCGACCAAGCGAAAGCTGGCCGAAGCTCAGGCAGCGTTGCAGGGCAGCGGAATTTCGGGCGGTGCGCTCAAGGCCGAACCCAAAGCTGTGGCTGAGGGTTATGCCAAGCTCAAGGCCGAGTACACAGCCACCCAGGTTCGGCTTCAGGCCCTGTTGAGCAATCTCACCAGCAACGCCCCTGAGGTTCAGCAGCAGCAATCGGCTCTGGCAGCTATCAAGGCGCAACTCGACAAGCTCGAGGGCAGTGCGGACGTCGGTGCGGCCAGCAGCGACTACATCAGCAAGTACCGCGAGTTCAAGTATCAGGAGACGCTGTTCGAGCTGTTCTCCCGGCAGTATGAGTTGGCGCGTGTCGATGAAAGTCGCGAAGGGGGCTTGGTTCAGGTGGTCGACAAGGCCTTGCTGCCCGACCGCAAGAGCCGGCCCAAGCGCGCTCTGATCGGCGTTTCCGTGAGTCTTGCAGTGGGCGTGCTGCTCTGCATCTTGGTGCTGCTGCGCTCGCGCTGGAAGCACAGTTCGCTGACGCAGGATGATCGCGCGAAGGCGGCCAGGATCTGGCCCGCAATGCTGGGCCGTGGCTGATACGCGTTTCAGACCCGCCGGGGTACGATCATGATGGCCATTCTCGCGCTGAGCTTTGCGATCGCGCTGGTCCTGACGCTGCTGATCGTGCGCTCGTCGAGCCTGCACTCAAAGCTGTCCGGGGACCATGATCTGAGTGGCCCGCAGAAGTTCCATGCGCGGCCTGTGCCTCGGATTGGCGGGGTGGGCATCTTCATCGGCTTTTGTGTCGGATCATTGCTGTGGGCCTTGCGTGCGCCGGATTCGCGGACGATGACCCTAGCTCTGCTGGTCTGTGTCTTTCCGGCCTTTGCTTCCGGCTTGATCGAAGACATCACCAAACGTGTCAGCCCGCTGAGGCGCATGCTGGCCATCGTGTCAGCGGCGCTGCTTGGTGTATGGCTGCTCGACGCGACCCTTGACCATACCGGGATCCCCGGCTTGGACTGGATTGCCGGCTTTCCTGTCGGGGCGGCCATGCTGGCCGTGTTCGTCGTCGCCGGCGTCGCCAACTCGATCAACATCATCGATGGCTTCAACGGCCTGGCGTCGATGTGCAGCATGATCATGTTGTCTGGCGTGGCCTTCGTGGGCTTCACGGTGGGCGACACTTGGATTGCCGGCTGTGCCTTGCTGGCAGTCGCGGCGACGCTGGGATTCTTTGTGTGGAACTACCCGATGGGCCTGGTGTTCCTCGGTGACGGTGGCGCTTATTTCCTGGGCTTCGTGCTGGCCGAGCTGGCCATCCTGCTGATCGCGCGCAATTCCGAGGTGTCGCCGCTGTTTCCCTTGCTGCTGTGCGCGTATCCAGTCGTGGAGACCGTGTTCTCGATGTACCGCCGCAAGATCATCCGCGGCCGGCCCATGGGCATGCCGGACGGTGTGCACCTGCACAGCCTGATCTACCGCCGGTTGATGCGCTGGGCCATCGGAAGCCGTGATGCGCATGTGCTGACGCGCCGCAACTCGCTGACAGCACCCTATCTGTGGGTGGTCTGCTCCTTGTCCTCCATCCCCGCGGTGATCTGGTGGAACGACACCTTTGCGCTGGCCTGTTGGCTGGGGGTTTACGCCGCAGGCTATGTGACGATGTACTGGCGCATCGTGCGCTTCCGCACACCGCGCTGGATGGTGCTGAAACGCTGATTCCGGGCCCGCCGACGGGTGGAAACCCGCGTTTGGGTGCAAGCCGGCGATAATGTCGTCCATGACCGACACCCGAACCCATGAAGCAACTGTCGCCGACCCGGCGCCGGCCCGCTTCGATACCCTGCCTCTGGATGCCAAGCTTCTGCGCGCCGTGGCCGACTCCGGCTACGCGACGATGACGCCCATCCAGGCCAAGGCGATTCCCATCGTCCTCGACGGGCGCGATGTGATGGGCGCGGCCCAGACCGGGACCGGCAAGACGGCAGCGTTCTCGATTCCCTTGCTGCAGCGCATGCTCAAGCATGAGAACGCTAGCGCCTCGCCGGCACGCCATCCGGTGCGTGCACTGGTGTTGGCACCGACGCGTGAACTGGCCGACCAGGTGGCCAACAACGTCAAGGCCTACGCCAAGCACACGCAGTTGCGCGTGGCCTGCGTGTTTGGCGGCATCGACATGAAGCCCCAGACCCTGCAGCTCAAGGGTGGGGTCGAGGTGTTGATCGCAACGCCCGGCCGCCTGCTGGACCACATCGAGGCCAAGAACTGTGTGCTCAATCAGGTCGAGTATGTGGTGCTGGATGAGGCCGACCGCATGCTGGACATCGGCTTCCTGCCCGATCTGCAGCGCATCCTGAGCTATCTGCCGAAGGCGCGACAGACCCTGCTGTTCTCGGCCACGTTCTCGGGCGAGATCAAGAAGCTGGCGCAGAGCTATTTGCAGGAACCGGTGCTGGTCGAGGTGGCGCGGCCCAATGCAACGGCATCAACCGTCGAGCAACGTTTCTTCAGCGTGACCGACGATGACAAGCGGCAGGCGGTGCGGCAGATCCTGCGTCAGCGCGAAATCAAGCAGGCGATTGTCTTCGTCAATTCCAAGCTGGGTGCGGCACGTCTGGCCCGTTCTTTCGAGCGCGATGGACTGCGCACGGCGGCGCTGCACGGCGACAAGAGCCAGGATGAGCGCCTGAAGTCGCTCGATGCCTTCAAGCGCGGCGAGGTGGATCTGCTGGTGGCGACTGATGTGGCCGCGCGCGGTCTGGACATTGCCGACCTGCCTGCAGTTTTCAACTTCGACGTGCCGTTCAATGCCGAGGACTATGTGCACCGCATCGGCCGCACCGGCCGCGCCGGAGCCTCCGGCATCGCCGTGACCCTTGTGACGAAGTCAGACGCCCGGCTGGTGGCGGATATCGAGAAGCTGACCAAGCGCACGCTTGAGATCGAGCCGATCGAGATCGAAGATGGCCGCCCGGCGCGGCCGCGCCGCAGCGATGCCGATGGCGATGGCGAGCCTCGTCGGGCCCCTCGTGAGGCTCGTGCGGAGCTCGACTCTGCCAGCAGCGCCGTTGGCGAGACAGTGCGGCGCAGCAGCTACCGCCCCGCGCCGGCGTCACGCGATCCCTTCTTCGACAAGCCTTACGAGCCCACGGCAGGTGTCGAGGCTCCGAGTTGGGAGAAGGCCGCTCCGGCAGCCAGCCTGTCCGCCAAGGCCTTGTCGCCCTACATCAAGCCGAAGAAAAAAGTCGCGGCACTGTTCGGCGCCAAGCGTGACGCCGAGCCCGAGACGATCGATCAGCAGACTGCTGGCTCCTGAGGGCTGGCGGCTGGGTGCCGAACGCCCTCGTGTTCGGCCCTATCCCAGCAGGCTGAAGACGGCTGGCAGCTTGTCGGGCATGGTCGTCGGACTGGCGCGCCACTGTGCCACGCTGGCCGTCCGGGTCCACCCTTGAGGCAGGCTCAGCGCGCAGCTGACGGACAGTTGCGTTTGCGGCCGCAGGTTCGCCAGCAAAGCCTGCAGCAAGGCCTCGTTCCGGTATGGTGTCTCGATCATCAGCTGTGTCTGCTGCTGCTTGGCCGACAGCGCCTCCAGTTCCCGGATGCGCTTGGCGCGCTCCGTCGCCTCGATCGGCAGGTAGCCGACGAAGGCAAAGCTCTGGCCGTTGAGGCCGCTGGCCCCCAGTGCCATCAGCAGTGAGCTCGGCCCGGACAAGGCTTGCACCCTCAGACCTTCGGCATGAGCCGCGGCGACCAACATCGCGCCCGGATCCGCAATCGCAGGCAAGCCCGCTTCAGAAATCAGACCCATGTCATGCCCTTGTCGCAGGGGCGCCAGCAAGGCCTTCCAGGCCTGCTGCTGGCCTGCGCCGTCCTTGGGTGTGGCGCCGCCTTTGGGTGGCCTGGGCAACTCGGCGATCTGCAGGCTTTGCAGGGCTTGGCTCAGCGGCGTGATGGCGTCAACCCGCTTCAGGAAAGCGCGCGTCGTCTTCGCGTTCTCGGCGGCCCAATGCGTGATCCGTGCAGCCGTGTGGATGACTTCCAGCGGCAGCACGGCGTGCAGGCTCACCTCGGCGTCAGCAATGCCGAAATCCAGCGTGTTGGGCATCAGGAAGAGGGTGCCGCTCATTGTTTGTTCTCCAGGGCGGGAAGCTGCAGGCCTGCGCTTCTGAGCAGGCGACAGGTTCGGATCAGCGGCAGCCCGATCAGGGCGGTCGGGTCGTCAGATTCGATCGAATCGAGCAGTGCAATGCCCAGGCCTTCTGCCTTGGCGCTGCCGGCGCAGTCGTAGGCTGGCTCGGCGTCGAGATAGGCCTCGATCTCTTCGCGGGACAGTTCTCTGAACCGGACGCGCACCGGGGCCAGGTCTTGCGCGACAAAGCCGCGGTCAACGCAAACCACGGCCAATGCGGTCTGGAAAGTGACTTCGCGGCCGCTCATCGCTGCAAGCTGCTCCCGGGCGCGTTCCCGATTGCCAGGCTTGCCCATTGCGCGTCCGGCCAGGTCGGCCACCTGGTCCGAGCCGATGACCAGTGCGTGTGGATACTTGGCAGCAACTGCCTGCGCCTTGGCCAGGGCAAGCCGGACGGCTGTGTCCTTCGGGCATTCGTTCTGCCAGGCGGTCTCGTCAACCTCAGGCGCGCAGACCTCGAAGGGGCTCTGCAGCCGGGACAGGAGTTCGCGGCGATAAGGGGAGGTCGAGGCAAGGATGAGCGACTGCGGCGCTTTTGCTGGGGGCAACATGGGGCGATTGTCCCATCGGGCGCTGAGGGCCTGGGCCTGGCTCTCTTACACTTCCCGCATCATGAGCAGCAGCAGCCGTAAACCTTCCCGCCCCCTCGATCCTCGCAAGCTTGACCTGGAAGCGATGGCCCGCGACGCCCAAAGCCTGAGCGGCGAATGGGCGGCGTCAGAGCTGCTGCGCCTTGCAGAGTCAGCGGCGCCCGAAGCCCCGGCCACCGAATGGCCGGCGATCGATTGGGCGGCTCGGGCCGAGTTGCGCGCGCAGCGCGGCGCCGAGCCCCAGATCTGGCTGCACCTGAAAGGGCAAGCGCAAGTCAGGCTGAGCTGTCAGCGCTGCCTGCAGCCCGTCCAGGAGGACTTGTCGATCGACCGCTGGATCCGGTTTGTGCGTGACGAGGAGATGGCTGCTGAGCTCGATGCCGAGGGTGACGACGATGTGCTGGCTTTGAGTGGGCGGCTTGACCTGCAACAGTTGGTCGAAGACGAACTCTTGCTGGCCTTGCCTTTGGTGCCGCGCCATGAACAGTGCCCGCAGCCCTTGCCGTTGGCTGTCGGCGAAGAGGACATTGCCGAAGAAGTCGAAAAACCCAACCCCTTTGCGGCGCTCGCGGCGCTCAAGGGCAAGCCCAAGTCCTGAGTATTTCGGCGGCTCTGGTTTGGACGCATGAGTGAGCCGTGCTAGAATCTCGGGCTTTCCCCGGTTTGAGGGTCATTGCGCATGGCGGCTCGTCGCAGAAGCCTGTGCTCAGCGCGTGGTGCGCATGATCTTGGTCGCCGGGGTCGGGGCTAGTTCGTCGGCAAGCGCAGCCTGCCTGATCTGCCCGCTAGCCTCAACCACCGGAACCGACACCGGACCCTAGGAGAAATCATGGCCGTTCAGCAAAACAAGAAGTCGCCTTCCAAGCGTGGCATGCACCGTTCGCACAATGCCCTGGTGAATCCGGGTACCGCGATTGAGCCGACCACCGGCGAGGTGCATCTGCGCCACCACATCAGCCCCAACGGTTTCTACCGTGGCCGCAAGGTGCTGAAGACCAAGGCCGACGCCTGAAGTCTTTGAGTTGCGCGCTGGCCGGTTCATGCCGGCGGCGCGACATCAATGCGAGCGAATGATGTACACGAGGCCCGGCCTGCAGCTGATGCGGTGCCGGGTTTCTGTGTTTGTGCGCAGCCCTTTGCCGCGGGTGCGCCCGCTTGTTTGCGACTCCGTGCTCGCGTAAGGTCGGTGCCTGCTTGTTGGCGGGCCGACTCCGCATGCCACACCGTTGATTGCCTCGATGACTTCATCTGATTCCCGAGCGCCCACCGTGGTGCGTCTTGCGGTCGACTGTATGGGCGGTGACCACGGCCCTTCGATCACCTTGCCGGCTTGCCAGGCCTTCTTGGCGAAGCATCCTGAGGCTGAGCTGCTGTTGGTGGGTCTGCCTGATGCGCTGGCGCCGGCCGCGGCTTGGCCGCGCTGCCAGCTTGTGCCGGCCAGTGAGGTGGTCAGCATGGATGACCCGGTCGAGGTGGCGCTGCGCCGCAAGAAGGACTCGTCTATGCGGGTCGCCATTAATCAGTTGAAGGCGGATGCCGGCGGGCGCGCTGCTGCCCAGGCTTGCGTGTCTGCAGGCAACACAGGGGCGCTGATGGCGGTGGCGCGTTATGTGCTCAAGACGCTTGAGGGGATTGACCGCCCGGCCATCGCATCGGTGATGCCCAATGAAACGGGCGGCTTCACGACCGTGCTGGATCTTGGCGCCAACGTTGATTGCAGCGCCGAGCACTTGCTGCAATTTGCCGTCATGGGGAGTGCGCTGGTTGCCGCCGTCGAAGGCAAGGCCAACCCCAGCGTCGGATTGCTGAACATCGGCGAAGAGGTCATCAAGGGCAGCGAGACCATCAAGCGCGCTGGCGAGCTTCTGCGTGCAGCGGCGGCGGCAGGGCAGATCAACTTCCACGGCAACGTCGAAGGCAACGACATTTTCAAAGGGACGACGGATCTCGTCGTCTGCGATGGATTTGTGGGCAACGTCGCGCTGAAGACGGCTGAAGGTCTGGCGACGATGATCTCAACCATCATCCGCCAGGAGTTCAGTCGCAATCCGCTCACAAAGTTTGCTGCGCTGCTGGCCATGCCCGTGCTCAAGCGGTTCAAGGGACGCGTTGATCATCGCCGCCTGAATGGCGCCGCCTTGCTGGGCCTGCGCGGGCTGGTATTCAAGAGCCATGGCTCGGCCGACGCCTTCGCTTTCGAGCAGGCCTTGAACAGGGCTTATGATGCCGCCCGCAACCGGCTTCTCGACCGGGTCCACGATCAAATCGTCGCGACTTTGCAGTCCATGCCAACTTCGGCGGCGGACTCGGAGCTCAGCGATGCTGGAGACAAGGCGGCCATCGCCGCGCAACTTGCATGACCAAGCCGCATACGACTCCGCGCTACTCGCGCATCCTCGGGACAGGCAGCTTTCTGCCGCCCAAGCGACTGACCAATGCCGACCTCGCAGCCCAGCTGGCACTAGACGGCATCGAAACCTCGGATGAGTGGATCGTCGAGCGCACCGGCATCCGCGCCCGCCACTTTGCCGAGGCAGGCGTCAACGCCAGCGACCTGTCGCTGCCTGCCGCGCGTGCCGCGCTTGAAGCGGCCGGCGTCGACGCGGCCGAGATCGATCTGATCATCGTGGCAACGTCCACACCGGACATGGTCTTTCCCTCGACCGCCTGCCTGCTGCAGCAGAAGCTGGGCATTGCCGGATGCGCAGCGTTCGATGTGCAGGCGGTGTGCTCGGGCTTCGTCTATGCGCTGACGGTGGCCGATTCGATGATCAAGACCGGTGCTGCGAGCAAGGCACTGGTGGTCGGTGCCGAGGTGTTCTCGCGCATCCTGGATTTCAAGGACCGCACCACCTGCGTGCTGTTCGGCGATGGGGCCGGCGCCGTGGTGCTGGGCGCCAGTGATACTCCCGGAATTCTGGCCACCGAGTTGCATGCGGATGGCCGTCACGCCGGCATTCTGTGCGTGCCCGGTACGGTATCCGGCGGCCAGATTCTGGGCGATCCGCTGCTGAAGATGGACGGTCAGGCCGTGTTCAAGCTGGCGGTTGGCGTGCTCGACAAGGTCGCACGCTCGGTGCTGGAGAAGGCCGGGCGCAGCGAGTCCGACATCGACTGGTTGATTCCCCACCAGGCCAATATCCGCATCATGCAAGGCACGGCCAAGAAGCTGAAGCTGTCGCTGGACAAGGTGGTCGTCACCGTTGATCAGCATGGCAACACCTCGGCAGCCTCCATTCCACTGGCTTTGGACTCGGCCGTGCGCAGCGGCCAGATCAAGCCTGGCGAGACAGTCATGCTCGAAGGCGTGGGCGGCGGTTTCACCTGGGGTGCTGTGCTGCTGGACCTGTAAAAGAAACGAAGAGACAAGCACGATGAGCACGACCTTTGCATTTGTATTTCCGGGCCAGGGCTCGCAAGCCGTTGGCATGCTTGACGCATGGGGCGAGCATCCCGAAGTGCAGCGCACTTTGGCGGAGGCCTCGGCCGCGCTGGGTGAGGACATCGCAGCGCTGATCAAGAGCGGCCCGAAGGAACAGTTGGATTTGACCACCAACACACAGCCCGTGATGCTGACGGCGGGCATAGCCTGCTACCGCGCGTGGATCGCCGAAACGGGCCTGGTGCCTGCGGCCGCAGCGGGGCACTCTCTGGGCGAGTACACGGCTCTGGTCGCCGCTGGCGCGCTGAGCTTGGCCGACGCGCTGCCCCTGGTGCGCTTCCGCGCGCAGGCGATGCAGGAGGCGGTGCCGGTTGGTGCTGGCGCGATGTACGCCATCCTGGGCCTGGATGGAGAGCTCGTGCGCGAAACCTGCAAGCAGGTGGCCGCAGCCAGCGGCGAGGTGATCGAAGCCGTCAACTTCAACGATCCCAAGCAGACCGTGATCGCCGGCAGCAAAGCTGGTGCGGAGAAGGCGGCTGAGGCTTTGAAGGCGGCGGGCGCCAAGCGCGCGCTGCCGCTGCCGGTGTCGGCCCCGTTCCATTCCAGCCTGATGAAGCCGGCTGCGGACAAGCTCAAGGGCAAGCTCGCGACGACGGAATTTGCGGCCTTGCAGTTCCCGGTAATCAACAACATCGATGTGGCTGTCGCCGGCAGCGCGGACGCGCTGCGCGATGCGCTCTACCGCCAGGCCTTTGGCCCGGTGCGCTGGGTTGAGGTGGTGCAGGCCCTGAAGGCACGCGGCATTCATCACATCATCGAGTGCGGCCCTGGCAAGGTGCTGGCGGGCATGGCCAAGCGGATTGACGGCGAGATCATCAGCACGACGGTGCTGGACCCGGCCTCCCTGGCCGAAGCGCGTGCTCTGCTGGCCTGAGGAAAGAATCGAACATGAGTGATACCAAACAAGTGGCGCTGGTTACTGGCGCCAGCCGGGGCATCGGCCGGGCCATTGCGCTGCATCTGGCGCAGCAAGGATTTGCGGTGATCGGCACTGCGACCACCGAGTCTGGCGCGGCCGCCATCACTGAAGCTCTGGCCCCACTGGGCGGCCGCGGCCTGGTGTTGAACGTCAATGACGCTGCGGCATGCGATGCCGCGGTGGACGAGATCGTCAAGTCCCAGGGCGGTTTGCAGGTGCTGGTCAACAATGCCGGCATCACGCGCGACACCCTGGCCATGCGCATGAAGGACGAGGACTGGGATGCGGTGCTGGACACCAATCTGAAGGCCGTGTTCCGCATGAGCCGCGCCGTGATGCGCACGATGATGAAGCAGCGCTATGGCCGTATCGTCAACATCACCTCGGTGGTGGGTGCCTCCGGTAATCCGGGGCAGGCCAACTACGCGGCGGCCAAGGCCGGCGTGGCGGGCATGACACGCTCGCTGGCGCGCGAGCTGGGCAGCCGCGGCATCACCGTCAACTGCGTCGCTCCCGGCTTCATCGCCACTGACATGACCGAGGTGCTGCCGGAAGCGCAGAAGGCGGCACTGCTGGCGCAGATCCCGGTGGGGCGTCTGGGCGCGCCTGAGGAAATCGCCGCTGCAGTGGCTTTTCTGGCATCACCGCAAGCTGCGTACATTACGGGCAGCGAGTTGCATGTCAACGGAGGCATGTTCATGAATTGAGGTGGGCGCATCCCGCGCTCACCCACCGGATTTGCCCGGCCGGTGAAGGCTTCTTTGCTGTGACGTACGCCTGCCTTAGGCGTGTCACTCTAGAGGCCTTAGAATCCCGGGCTGTTCCTAGCAAACCCCTCCTGGAGGAGTCATGAGCGATATCGAAGCACGTGTCAAGAAAATCATCGCCGAGCAACTCGGCGTGCCTGAGTCCGATGTGACCAACGAGAAGGCCTTCGTGGCTGATCTGGGCGCAGACTCGCTGGACACCGTGGAACTGGTGATGGCCCTGGAAGACGAGTTCGGCATCGAGATCCCGGACGAAGAAGCCGAGAAGATCACCACCGTGCAGCTGGCGATCGACTACGCCGTCAAGCACCAGAAGGCCTGAGCGCACAGCGCTTTGGTTTTTCTTTCAACTGATTCCCGTACCGCATGAGCCGTCGTCGCGTCGTTGTCACCGGTCTTGGTCTGATCAGCCCCGTGGGCAACACGGTGGCTGAAGGCTGGGCGAACATCCTGGCCGGTCAGTCCGGCATTGACCGCATTACCCGCTTCGATGCAAGCAACTTCGCCTGCCAGTTCGCTGGCGAGGTGAAGGGCTTCAACGTTGGAGACTACATCTCCAGCAAGGAGGCGCGGACCATGGACACCTTCATCCATTACGGATTGGCGGCGTCCATGCAGGCGGTGCAGGATGCCGGTCTGCCGACCGGGGATCAGTTGAGTGCAGAGCAGGCCGAGCGAATCGGCGTGCTGGTTGGCTCGGGCATCGGCGGCCTGCCGATGATCGAGGAAACCCACGCTGAGTTGACGAACCGTGGCCCGCGCCGCATTTCGCCGTTCTTCGTGCCTGCCTCGATCATCAACATGATCTCGGGCCACGTCTCCATCAAGTACGGCTTCCAAGGCCCGAACCTGGCGATCGTGACGGCCTGCACTAGCGGCCTGCATGCGATCGGTCAGGCCGGTCGCTTGATCGAGTACGGGGATGCCGACGTGATGATCGCCGGCGGTGCCGAGTCGACGGTCTCGCCGCTGGGCATCGGTGGCTTTGCTGCCGCGCGCGCTCTCTCGACCCGAAACGACGACCCCAAGACCGCGTCCCGCCCCTGGGACAAGGATCGCGACGGCTTCGTGCTGGGTGAGGGCGGTGGCGTGATGGTGCTCGAAGAGTACGAGCACGCCAAGAAACGTGGCGCCAAGATCTATTGCGAGCTGGCGGGTTTCGGCATGGGTGCCGATGCGTACCACATGACCGCGCCCAATGTGGATGGCCCCAAGCGCTCGATGCGCGCTGCGCTGCGCAACGCCGGACTCAATCCGGACCAGATCCACTACATGAATGCTCACGGCACTTCGACGCCGCTGGGCGATGTGAACGAGACGAATGCCATCAAGCTGGCCTTCGGCGATCACGCCAAGAACATGGTGGTGAGCTCGACCAAATCGATGACCGGTCACCTGCTGGGTGGCGCTGGCGGCATCGAGTCAGTCTTCACCGTGCTTGCCGTGCATAACCAGGTGGCACCGCCCACCATCAACATCTTCAACCAGGATCCCGAGTGCGACCTGGATTACTGCGCCAACACGGCGCGGGAAATGAAGATCGAGTACGCCGCGAAGAACAACTTCGGCTTCGGCGGCACCAACGGCACCCTCGTCTTCAAGCGCTGCTGACGCGCCAGATTCCCGGTGCAGCCTGCGCTGCGTTGGCCCCCCGCGTCGAAGTGAGCGTCGGCGGCGGCCGTGGCTGGCAGACTCTCGCCGGCGCGGCCTTTGCGACGACGGCTGCAGCTCTGGTGGCTTGGTTGTTCGAGCATCTGCTGATCGCTCTGCAGTGGCCCGGCTCGCCCCTGGCGCTCGCTGGGCTGCTGCTCGCTTGCTTCTGCCTGTGTGCCTTGGTGGCCGCGCTGGGCTGGCGGGTAGATCGGCAGGCTCGCTGCGTTGGGACGTGCAGCGCTAGTGGCTGGCTGAAGCCTCCGGACTGCGAAGCGTCGGTGTGCATCCGACGATGGATTTCGACCGTGCCGTCCTGCCGCGACTCCGGCCTGTTGACGTCGAGCGCAGCTACTGGCGCCAGCCTTTGCCGCGTGACGTCATCCTTGTGCGTGCCCGGAATGCTTGGCATGGGGCTGCTTGGAGCGGAGCTCAGCACGCATCGACCCGACACCGTGACCTCCGGCAGGGTTTCTTGAAACGCGGCAGTATGCGGGGCGCGTGAAGCCTTGAACTTGGACGGACTCGCCCAAACTAAGCGGCGCACGATGCTGCCCCTCGCCGAGTCGGGCAGCACGGCATGCGTCTCTTTTGCACGAGATGTGTCACATCACCTGAACTGCAATCTGCGAAAACCACATGAAGAATCTTGTTCATCCCCACCAAGTCCTGGTGCGCTGGACTGGCGTTTTCTTGTCCGCTGCCGCACTCGCTGCGAGCCTCGGCCTGGCCCCGATGGGCGCACAGGCGCAGGCCCGTGAACTCCCTGACTTCACCGAGCTGGTGGAACGCACCGGTCCGGCCGTGGTCAATATCCGAACGGCCGAGCGCATGCGTGTGCAACAAGGCGTTCCGGAAATGGACGAGCAGATGCAGGAGTTCCTGCGTCGATTCGGCGTTCCGATTCCGAATCAGCGCCGCGGCAACCCGCGTGACGAGGATGCACCTCAGCGCCGCGGAGTTGGCTCAGGTTTCATCATCAGCGCCGATGGCTTTGTGATGACGAATGCCCATGTTGTCGATGGCGCGGATGAGGTGCTGGTCACGCTGACGGACAAGCGTGAATTCAAGGCCAAGCTGATCGGCACCGATGCCCGCACTGACGTGGCGGTGCTGAAGATCGAGGCCAGCGGGCTGCCGGCGGTGAAGATCGGGGATGTCGGGCGACTTAAGGTGGGCGAGTGGGTGCTCGCGATCGGCTCGCCCTTTGGTTTCGACAACACAGTGACAGCTGGCATCGTCAGCGCGAAGGCGCGCGACACCGGCGAACTGCTGCCCTTCATTCAGACTGATGTGGCCATCAACCCCGGTAACTCCGGTGGGCCGCTGCTCAATATGCGCGGTGAGGTCGTCGGCATCAACTCCCAGATCTACAGCCGCTCCGGTGGCTTCATGGGCATCTCGTTTGCGATCCCGATTGATGAGGCCATGCGCGTTTCCGATCAGCTGCGCGGTGGTGGGCGGGTGATTCGCGGGCGCATCGGGGTGCTGCCGGATGACGTCAGCAAAGAAGTGGCTGAGGCCATCGGCCTGGGCAAGCCGGTTGGGGCGATCGTGCGCAGCGTCGTCGAGGGCAGCCCGGCCGAGAAGGCGGGCATCGAGGCCGGCGATGTGATCACCCGGTTCGATGGCAAGCAGGTCGACAAGGCCAACGACCTGCGCCGTCTTGTCGCCTCGACCAAGCCCGGCAGCAAGGTGTCGATCCAGGTCTTCCGCCGCGGCGAGAGCAAGGCGCTGTCGGTCACCATCGCTGAGCTCACAGATGAGCGCCCGCGCGCATCGCCCGATTCCAGCGCTCCAGCGGCCCCGGTCCAGGCGGGCGCGCTCGGGCTGACGGTTGTTGATCTGAGCGATGCCCAGAAGCGCGAGTTGAAGTTGCGCCAAGGTGTGCGCGTGACCGCTTCCGAGGGAGCCGCCCTGCGCTCAGGTGTACGTGAGGGGGATGTCATCCTCTCTGTGAACAACCAGGAGGTCAGCAACGCCAAGCAGTTCCAGACGCTGCTGACTGCGGTGGACAAGAGCAAGGTTGTCACGCTGCTGGTGCGTCGTGACAACGCGGTCAGCTTCGTTCTGGTCAAGCCTGTTCGCTGAAGCGAACTGCTGCGGCAGGGACCCGTCGACGCAGTCTTCACATCCGACTGCGTTGGCGGGTCTTTTCATCAGGCGACATTTTTTAACGGGTTTGTCCCTGCTTTGAGGTCGCGAGGTTGAAGTTTGCGCCTGCTTACTTGAAAGCTTCCCGGTGTATTCGAGCATGCGTCAGATAGAATCAGGGCTCGCAAACTGGGTTTTGGGGCATTTGCAAGCGTAAAGCTTGGTGAACTCAGACTGTCCCCAGGACATCCACAGGGGCGTGTTGATAAGCTGTGGACAAGTTGATGTTGGCGACTTGCAACGAGCTCGAAGGTGCTTGTGCCGAAGTCCCGGTTCCAGGCCTTTTGGCTACAATGGAAGCCCAACAAGCAGTTGCCAGAAGTTTTGTTGGAAGGCGCGTCAACTCTTTCGACGTGCCTTTTTTTTGTTTACGGCACGGCCCTGGTGGGCCTTCACGTCGCTGCGCGACATGAGCCTCCAACTCAACGGCTTAGCCGTTGTGCCTGCCGGCCGCGCTGTCTGCGATCGAGTCCATGAATCACATCCGCAATTTCTCCATCATCGCCCACATCGACCACGGCAAGAGCACTCTCGCGGATCGCATCATTCAACGCTGTGGAGGGCTCTCGGACCGCGAGATGGAAGCGCAGGTGCTGGACTCGATGGACATCGAGCGCGAGCGCGGCATCACCATCAAGGCTCAGACGGCAGCGCTGAAATACAAGGCCAAGGATGGGCAGGTCTACAACCTGAATCTGATCGACACACCCGGACACGTCGACTTCTCCTACGAAGTCAGCCGCTCGTTGTCTGCCTGCGAGGGCGCGCTGCTGGTGGTGGATGCAAGCCAGGGTGTCGAGGCGCAGACGGTGGCCAATTGCTACACCGCGCTTGATCTGGGCGTGGAGGTCGTGCCGGTGCTCAACAAGATGGATTTGCCCAATGCGGATCCTGAGAACGCCAAGTCCGAGATCGAGGACGTGATCGGCATCGACGCGACCGACGCCATTCCCTGCTCGGCGAAGACTGGCATGGGCATCGACGAGATCATCGAAGCGGTGATCGCCCGCATGCCGCCGCCCAAGGGCGTGGTCGAGGCACCGCTGCGCGCCATGATCATCGACTCCTGGTACGACGCCTATGTGGGCGTGGTGATGCTGGTGCGCGTGGTCGACGGCACACTGCGCCGCGGCGAGCGCATTCGCATGATGGCCTCCAACGCGGTCTACCCGGCTGACAACCTGGGCGTGTTCTCGCCCAAGTCCGAGCCGCGCGAGGCGCTGAATGCCGGCGAGGTTGGCTTCATCATCGCTGGCATCAAGGAGCTGCAGGCCGCCAAGGTGGGCGACACCATCACGGTTGAGAAAAAGCTGCCCAACAATCTCGGCCCGGCCGAGGTGCCGCTGCCTGGCTTCAAGGAAATCCAGCCGCAGGTGTTTGCCGGCCTCTATCCGACCGAGGCCAGCGAGTACGACTCGCTGCGCGACGCGCTGGAGAAGCTGAAGCTCAATGACTCGTCGCTGCGCTACGAGCCCGAGGTGTCGCAGGCGCTGGGCTTCGGCTTCCGCTGCGGTTTCCTAGGCCTGCTGCATATGGAAATCGTGCAGGAACGCCTGGAGCGTGAGTTCGATCAGGACCTGATCACAACCGCCCCCAGCGTGGTCTATGAGGTTGTGCTCGCCGATGGCACGGTGATCGAGGTCGAGAATCCGAGCAAGATGCCCGAGGTGGCTCAGATCCAGGAGATCCGCGAGCCCATCGTCACCGTGCACCTGTACATGCCGCAGGACTATGTTGGCCCGGTGATGACGCTGGCCAACCAGAAGCGCGGCAACCAGATGAATATGGCCTATCACGGCAAGCAGGTCATGTTGACCTACGAGATGCCGCTGGCCGAAATCGTGCTGGACTTCTTCGACAAGCTCAAGAGCGTGTCGCGCGGCTATGCGTCGATGGACTACGAGTTCAAGGAGTACCGCGCATCCGATGTGGTGAAGGTCGACATCCTGATCAACGGCGACCGTGTCGATGCGCTGTCCATCATCGTGCACCGGGTGCAGAGCCAGTTCCGCGGTCGCGGTGTGGCCGCCAAGATGCGCGAGCACATCCCGCGCCAGATGTATGACGTGGCAATCCAGGCAGCGATTGGCGGCAACATCATCGCGCGCGAGAACATCAAGGCCTTGCGCAAGAACGTGCTGGCAAAATGCTACGGCGGCGACATCACCCGCAAACGCAAGCTGCTGGAAAAGCAGAAGGCCGGCAAGAAGCGCATGAAGCAGATCGGTTCTGTCGAGGTGCCGCAGGAAGCCTTCCTGGCCATTCTCCAAGTTGAAGACTGAGTCTAGAGAGACGACCTAGAACCCATGAGTGCTCTTACCGGAATCCTCTACGCCGCCCTGATCGCCTACCTGGGCGGCTGGTACACCGGCTACTGGAGCGGCAACTTCTCGCTGCTGCTCTTCATCCTCAGCGTTGTCACGCTCGGCTACTGGCTGGCGGAGCGCTTTCACTTCAAGCCGGCGCGTGAGCGGGCCGCAGCGCAGTTGGTCGAAGCCGATGCCCAGCGTCGGCAGAAGCTTGCTGAGCAGGGCATCTCGCGCGTCGATGGCGACATCAGCGCGGCGCACGAGGCCGTGCTGCGTCAGCCCTGGTGGCTGGACTGGACGGCCGGCCTGTTCCCGGTGATCCTGATCGTCTTCCTGCTGCGCTCCTTCTTGTTCGAGCCCTTCAAGATTCCCTCGGGCTCGATGGTGCCGACCTTGCTGGTGGGCGACTTGATTCTGGTGAACAAGTTCCACTACGGCGTGCGCCTGCCGGTGATCAACAAGAAGATCATCGACAACAACCCGGTGCGGCGCGGTGATGTGATGGTGTTCCGCTA
>PNNH01000005.1 GCA_013824165.1 Methylibium sp.
CGAGGTGCATGACGCCGACCGCCTGCCCGAATATGTCGCGCGCGCCTTCCACACCGCGCTGCAGGGCCGCCCCGGGCCGGTGGTCGTGGTGCTGCCGGAGGACATGCTGACCCGCAGCACCACGGCGCCGGTGCTGCCGCAGGTGCGGCCGGCCCAGGCCTGGCCAACGCCGGCAGCGCTGGCGGAATTGCGCGAGCGCCTGTTGGAAGCCAAGAAGCCACTGGTCATCGCTGGCGGCGGCGGCTGGACCCGCGAGAGCTGCGCCGCGCTGCAGCGCTTTGCCGAAGCCTGGCAATTGCCGGTGGGCTGCGCCTTCCGCTTCCAGGACCTGTTCGACAACCGTCACCCGCTTTATGCCGGCGATGTAGGCATCGGCATCAATCCCAAGCTGGCCGCGCGGGTGAAGGAGGCCGACCTGATCCTGGCCGTCGGCCCCCGCCTGGGCGAGATGACCACCGGTGGCTACACCCTGCTGCAGGCGCCGCGCCCGACTCAAAGCCTGGTGCACATCCATGCCGGCGCCGAGGAGCTGGGCCGGGTCTACGAGGCCGAGCTGATGATCAATGCCAGCATGTCCTGCGCTGCGCAGGCATTGGAGACCTTGGCCGCTCCCGACACTGTGGCCTGGTCCGCCTGGGCGGAAGCCGCGCACCAGGACTATCTGACCAATCTGGTGGCGGAAGCCGTGAGCCCGCTGGACATGGCCGAGGTGGTGAAGACCCTGTCGGCGCAATGTCCGGAAGGCACCATTTTCACCAACGGCGCCGGCAACTACAGCGGCTGGCTGCACCGCTTCCACCAGTACCCCGGCCTGCAGCACCATGGCCGCACCCAGCTGGCGCCGACCAGCGGCGCGATGGGCTACGGCCTGCCCGCCGCAGTGGCCGCCAGCCTGCTGCAGCCGCAGCGCTGGGTGGTCAATATCGCCGGCGATGGCGACTTCCTGATGAACGGCCAGGAGTTGGCCACTGCCACTGGCTACGGCGCGCATCGGCTGATTTCGGTGGTGGTGGACAACGGCACCTACGGCACCATCCGCATGCACCAGGAGCGCGAATACCCCGGCCGCGTGTCTGGCAGCGATCTGTTCAATCCGGATTTCGTGCAGCTGGCCCTGGCCTATGGCTGGGCCGCACACCGGGTGGACCATACCGAGGAGTTCGGCCCGGCCCTGCAGGCGGCTCTGGCCGCTGACAAGCCCACGCTGATCCACCTGCGCCTGTCCACCGATGTCTCCACCAGCCGTAGCACGCTGAGCGCGATCCGCGAGGCGGCGCGTCAGCGTCTGGGACAATCGGCGCATGGAAAAGATTGATTTCGAACTGCGCGGCGACTTCATCGAGCTGGACAAGTTGCTGAAGGCCACCGGCCTGGCCGAGAGCGGCGGTGCTGCGCGCATGATGATCACCGAGGGCTTGGTCAAGGTCGATGGCCGCGACGAGTCCCGCAAGACCGCCAAGATTCGCGCCGGCCAGGTGGTCGGCCTGCACGGCGCCCGCATCACGGTGCTCGCCGCCCCTTCACAGGACTGAGCTGCTGATGAACTTCTCCACCTGCGATTTCTGCGACGCCCACAAGAGCGACGACACCGGCGCCTTCCGTGTGCTGCCCGGCGGGCTATACGCCCGCTATGGCGCCTTGCCGCGCTTTGCCGGCCCGGTGACGACGGTGCGCTGCCTGGAAGACAACAGCATGGTGAAGTCGCTGGTGGAGTCCGCCGGCCATGGCCGCGTGCTGGTGGTCGACGGGGCGGGCTCGATGCGACGCGCGCTGCTGGGCGGCAACCTGGCGGCTGCTGCCGCGAAGAACGGCTGGGCCGGCCTGCTGATTCACGGCTGCGTGCGCGACCTGGCCGAGCTGGCCGCCGCGCAGTTGGGCATTCTGGCGCTGGGCCATGTGCCGATGCCGACCGAGCGGCGCGGCCAGGGTGTCGTCGATCTGGTGCTGCAGCTGCACGGCCAGACCATCCGCCCGGGCGACTGGCTCTATGCGGACGAGGACGGCGTGGTGATCAGCGCGCAGCCTCTGCACGACGCGAGCTGAGCCAGCTCTCGAAAGCCGCGGGCGTCATCGGGCGCGCCAGGCCGTAGCCCTGCGCAATCGGGCAGCCGGCTTCCATCAGCACGCGGCGCTGGCCAGCGGTCTCCACGCCCTCGGCCACCACGCTCAGGCCGAGCGAGCGCCCAATGCTGATCACCGCGCTTGCCAGCGCGCGGTCGTCGGCATCGATCTCGAGGTCGTGCACAAAACTCTTGTCGAGCTTCAGTTCCGACACTGGCAGCCGCTTCAGATAGCTGAGGCTGGAGTAGCCGGTGCCGAAATCGTCCACCGAGAGCTGCACCCCCATCGCGTGCAGAGCTTCCAGCTGGTCCAGGCTCCGCTGGTTGTCGTCCAGCATCAGGCGCTCAGTCACCTCAAGCGTTAGCTGCACCGCATCCAAATGGTGGCGATGCAGCAGTTGCTGGACATGGGCTGCCACATCGTCCTGGTAGAAGCGCAGCGGCGAGATATTGACCGCCACGCCCGGCACCGCCAGGCCGGCCTGCTGCCAGGCGGCCAGCTGCGAGCAGGCGGCTTCCAGCACCCAGGAGTCCAGCGCATTGATCAGGCCGCATTCCTCGGCCACCGGGATGAAACGGTCCGGCGGCACTGGCCCCAGGTCCGGGTCGGTCCAGCGCAGCAAGGCCTCGACACCCATCAAGGCGTCGTCGACTAGGCGCAGCTTGGGCTGGTAGTGCAGGCTCAAGCCCTGGCTGGACAGCGCGCGGCGCAGGGCGGTCTCCAGCGCCAGCCGTTCATCCAGCGCCTGGTTCATCGCCCGCAGGTAGAAGCGCGCGCAGCCTCGACCGGCCCGCTTGGCCTCGTACATGGCGATGTCGGCGTGCTTGAGCAATTGCTCCAGATCGAGCCCATCGTCTGGATAGACGCTGATGCCGATGCTGGCCGACAGTGTGGTCACCGTGTCGCTGCTAAGCGCATGGGCCGGCTTCAGCGATTCGATCAGCTTGTCCGCCACATGCGAGGCATCGCTGGCGCCACAGCCTGGCAGCAGGGCCACGAACTCGTCGCCGCCGAGGCGCGCCAGTGTGTCGGTGTCGCGCAGGCAGGCGCCCAGGCGCTGAGCCACCTCGCGCAGTACCTCGTCGCCGGCCTGGTGGCCCAGCGAGTCGTTGATGGTCTTGAAGCGGTCGATGTCCAGCAGCAGCATCGCCACCGGCGTTTCCATGCGTGCCGCCATCTGCAGCGACTGGCGCGCGCGCTCACCGAACAGCGTGCGGTTGGCGAGGCCGGTGACGCCGTCGTAATAGGCCAGGCGCTCGATTTGGCGCTGGTTTTCCTGGTTCATCAGCGCCACGCGGCACAGCTGGGCACAGGCCTCGACCATGCGGCGGTGGAAGATCGAGACCGCACGCGGCTCGCGGTAATACAGCGCAAAGGTGGCGCCGACACGCTCCGGCGTCAGCAGGATGGGCGTGGACCAGCAGGCCGCGAGGCCGTAGGACAGGGCCAGCGCGCTGAAATCCGCCCACAGCGGGTCGGTGGCGATGTCCTGCACTTCCACCGGGCTGCGACGCCAGGCCGCTGTGCCGCAGGAGCCCACGCTGGGGCCGATCTGCACGCCATCCAGCGCCTGGCTGTAGCTGGCCGGCAGGCTGGGCGCAGCCAGCGGGTGCAGCTTGCCCTGCTCATCGACTTCCAGCACCGAGCACATCAACTCTGGCGCCATGGCCTCGACGCGCCGGCACAGCAGGTCCATCACCGCGGCCAGCGAGCGGCCCAGGGCGACGGCCTCCAGCACTTCACGCTGCAGCGCATCGATGGCCGCCTGGCCGCTGCGCTCCTCCAGCGGGCTGAGCAGGATCAGGGTCAGGGCTTGATCGGGCGTTGTGGCAGGCTTGAAGCGCAGCTCGAAGGTGCGCAACTCGCCGCTGAACGTGCGCAAGCTCAGGTGCAGGATCTGCTGGCGGCCGCCAGGCTGGCTCAGCAGGTTCTGCCAGCGCTCCTGGCTGAGCTCGGCAAAGCACTCATGCAGATGGCCCGCCGGGGCGCTCCAGCGCTGGAATCGGCTGTTGGCATGCCGGATCTGAGCCTGTGCATCAACCCAGAGCAGACCCAGCTCGGTCTGGTCCAGGGAATTGCACAGCAGTTCCAGCTCCTGCGGTGCGAAAGCGGGTAAGGCAGACATCGGCGCTCCCGCTGCGGTATGCAGCTTTGGCGTCATCATCGCGCCAGATCACATGCTCCGGCAAGCCCGCAATCCGCCTCAAGCCGGCTTTGGGCGGCCCTGCAACAGCCCGCCGCTGGTGAAGAAATTGCCGCCGCCCAGGTGGTGCAGGGCGCGTTGCGGCTCGGGAAGGTCTTGCCAGCGGCCCTCCTTGAAGGCCCAGTCCTCGGCCCAGGCAGCCACCACCTCAGCGAGGAAGAGGTCGTAGGTCTGCTGGTTGTGCGGCTCGGGATAGATGCGGCACTCCAGCCAGGCCAGACAGCCCTGGATCAGCGGCGCCGTGACCAGAGTTGCCGGCTCGGTGCCGATTTGCCAGTGCGCGTACTTGTCGAGCTCGCGCCCCGAGCTGTTACCCACGCCGACCACCATGTCGATCTGCGCCGCGCAGGGCACGGCCAGCACGAAGGTGCCCGAGGCCTCGACCAGCCCGCGCGTAAAGGTGTTTTTGTCGATCACCACCGCCACCTTGGGCGGGCTGAAGTCCAGCGGCATGTTCCAGGCCGCGGCCATCACATCGCGCTGCGCGCCATGCGCGCTGGCGACCAGCGCCGTGGGGCCGTGGTTGAGCAGGCGGCTGGCTTGGGGGAGGGGGACGGGATGGCGCATGCGGTGTCTATGCAGTGGACGGATGGGGTGGCTGTCGCCTCAAGGCTTAGCTGGCTGCGCTTCGGTGCCGGGCCGTGTCGCGTAGGTTCGCCATTCTCCCAGGCTGCTCAGCGCGCGGAGATGGTCGGCCATGCCCCGCTGAAACTCGCAGTTGCTCAGGGCCGACTCGCTTATCAAGGGGCTGTCGAACAGGACCTGCGACCGATGCCTGACGGTCTCCAGTTGCTGTTGCCGCGTCAGCCAATCGGCCTGCTGCTCCTGCAGCCGCATGGTCTTGGCCAGCCCTACGGCCAGGGCTCGATCCAGAAAGGACTCGCCGCCGGCCCAGAGCGTTTCGGCCAGCATCTGGCAGGTGGCGCGTTCCATCGCGGCATCGGCAGCCAGCTTGCGGCAGGCCGACATGGCGCCGCTGTAGTTTGGGGTGCGCCAGGCGGCGTAGATGCCCATCAGCATCACTTGTTCGACCTCACGGTAGAGCCCTTCGTCTGCGGCCAGGGGCAGGCTCAGCAGCGTCTGCAGCAGCTCTGTGTTGTAGTTCCGGACCTCGTTCGGCCGAGGCTGTGTCGCGCCCAGGCGCCGCAGCACATCGGGCGCGTCGCCATACGCTTCGAGGAAGGCGATGAGGTTGTTGGGATCCTTGGCCAGGCGTTCCGCGCCAGCGAATGGTTGGCAGTCAGGCAGGGCCTTGCAGGCGGGCGCGACCTGGTTGGCCAGCGCGGCCACATAGGGGTCGGCACTGTCGCGGGCCAGGCTGCTGAGTTCGGTCAGTGCGGCCGCCGCTCTACCGGACTCGCTGCGGCTCAGGAACAGCGCAGTGGCGCGCGAGCGTGCGTCGCCGCGCTGCAGCAGGCTGGCTATCCATTGTTCGGGTAGTTGCTGCTGTAGTTGCTGTATCGCGCGGTAGGTCGGCCATTGCTTCAGCTGCGCTTCGGCCTGTGGCCCGCTCTCGGGCGTCTTCCCGGACTGTTCCGGCAAGGACTTGGCGAAATGCAGAAAGGCCTGTGCGCCATGGGTGCACCATTGCCGATCCAGTTGCCGCATGGCTTCGACATCGAACTCGACAGTCTTCTTCGTCGGCGTGACAGGCAGCTTCTGGAGCGCGCTAGCCAACAGGGCCTGGCTGGCGGGGCTGGAGGCAGGTGCCGCCGAAGCCCCTGCGGCCGACGCGCTTGACGCGGTAGGTGCGGCGGCGGGGCGAGCCTCTTCGCCCTGGAGCGGCTCGTCCGAGCCAAGCCAGCCGGAAACGAGTGTCAGAAACAGGATCAGCATCGCAGCCAGGCCAGTCGCGAGGCGCTTGCGCGTTGCCCGTGTGGCTGGCGAAGTCTTGGTCAGCTGATCAAGTGCACGTCGCATGCTGCCATGCTAACGCGCTGGCGGCATGGTCGAATCTGGCGCTCAGCGCAGTACGGTCAGCAGCTGCTCCAGCCCGCCGCTGTTGATCGCCACCATGGCCTGTTCGCGCACCTTGGGCTTGGCATGGAAGGCGACCGACAGTCCGGCTTCGCCCATCATCAAGAGGTCGTTGGCGCCGTCGCCTACCGCGATGGCCTGCTTGGATGTGCAGCCGATCGCCTCGCAGCATTCCAGCAGCATGCGGCGCTTCTCGGCGCCATCGCAGATCTCGCCCCAGGGCTGGGCGATCAGGCGGCCGGTCAGGGCGCCATCCACGATCTCCAGCTCGTTGCTGCGCACATAGTCCATGCCCAGCTGGGCCGCGACATAGCGGGTGAAGAAAGTGAAACCGCCCGACACCAGCACCAGCTTGAGCCCGGCGGCCTTCAGCGCGACGCACAGCTCGCGCGCGCCGGGGTTGAAGCGCAGGCGGTCATTCAGCACGCCGTCCAGCGCCGTGGCCGGCACGCCTTGCAGCAGGGCCAGGCGGCGGCGCAGGCTGTCCTTGAAGTCGGTGATCTCGCCGCGCATCGCCGCCTCGGTGATCGCGGCCACCTCGGCCTTGCGGCCAGCGGCGTCGGCGATCTCGTCGATGCACTCGATGGTGATCAGCGTCGAGTCCATGTCAAAGGCGGCTAATCTGAAGTCAGCCAGCGACAGCGGCGGGGTGAAGCCTTGGATCACCAGGGCGGGCAGGGTTAGGTCTTGCATGGTGGAGCTTCTGTCTTCAGTCTTGCTTGATCGGTTGTCCCAGCAGGCGCAGCACTTCGCGGATCGCCTGCGCCCGGTCCTTGGGATCGGAGAGCTGCTTGTCGATGCGCAGCTTGTCGTTGCCGACCAGCTTGATGGTCCGGTTCTTCTGCACCAGTTCGATCACACGCATCGCGTCGATCGGCGGGTTGGGGCGGAAGTTGATGTTCATCACCGTGGGTGCGGCGTCGATCTTGGCGACGCCATAGGGCTTGGCCAGCACGCGCAGGCGGTGGGTGTCGAAGAGGGTCTGACCCTGCGCCGGCAGCTTGCCGAAGCGGTCGGTGATCTCTTCCAGCATTGCGTCGATTTGCTCGGGCTTCTCGGCCGTGGCCAGGC
Source organism: Methylibium sp. (assembly GCA_013824165.1). Classification (GTDB taxonomy): domain Bacteria; phylum Pseudomonadota; class Gammaproteobacteria; order Burkholderiales; family Burkholderiaceae_C; genus JACDQM01. Next base: position 7,313 of record PNNH01000005.1, read on the forward strand.
GCTTGTAGAGCGAGAGCCGTACGTGCACGTCGCCGCAGTAGGCATCGGGCAGCAGCGCAGGCGCGTGCAGATTGATCTCGGTGGTGGCGCCCAGCGGGCTCAGCAGGTCGGGTTCCTTGCCGGCCTTCAGGCAGCGCACCGCTTCCGACAGCATCTCGTTGTAGAGCTGGAAGCCCACTTCCATCATGTTGCCGCTCTGGTTCTCGCCCAGCACCTCGCCGGCGCCGCGGATCTCCAGGTCGTGCATCGCCAGATAGAAGCCCGAGCCCAGCTCTTCCATCGCCTGGATCGCCTCCAGCCGCTGTGCCGCCTGCTTGCTCAGGCCTTCCACGTCCGGCACCATCAGGTAGGCATAGGCTTGGTGGTGCGAGCGGCCGACGCGGCCGCGTAGCTGGTGCAGCTGGGCCAGGCCGAACTTGTCGGCGCGGCTCATGATGATGGTGTTGGCGCTGGGCACGTCGATGCCGGTCTCGATGATGGTTGAGCACAGCAGCAGGTTGTGCTTGCCCTGCACGAACTCGCGCATCACGCGCTCCAGCTCGCGCTCGGGCATCTGGCCGTGGGCGATGACGATGCGCGCCTCCGGCACCAGCTCTTCGAGCTTCTGGCGTCGGTTCTCGATGGTCTCCACCTCGTTGTGCAGGAAGTAGACCTGGCCGCCTCGCTTCAATTCGCGCAGCACCGCCTCGCGGATGGTGCCGCTGGTCTCGCTGCGCACAAAGGTCTTGATGGCCAGGCGCCGCTGCGGCGCGGTGGCGATCACGCTCAGGTCACGCAGGCCTTCCAGCGCCATGCCAAGCGTGCGCGGAATCGGGGTGGCGGTCAGCGTCAGCACGTCCACCTCGGCGCGCATGGCCTTCATCGCCTCCTTGTGCCGTACGCCGAAACGGTGCTCCTCGTCGATGATCAAGAGGCCAAGGCGCGCGAACTTCACGTCGGCCGAGAGCAGCTTGTGCGTGCCGATAACGATGTCGATGGTGCCGTCCGCCAGGCCTTCCATCGCGGCCTTGATTTCCTTGGCTGAGCGGAAACGGCTCATCTCGGCCACCTTGACGGGCCATTTGCCGAAGCGGTCGGCGATGTTCTGGTAATGCTGCTCGGCCAGCAGCGTGGTGGGTGCCAGAAGCGCCACCTGCTTGCCACCCATGACAGCAACAAAAGCCGCGCGCAGCGCGACTTCCGTCTTGCCGAAACCCACATCGCCGCAGACCAGGCGGTCCATCGGCTTGGGCGAAATCATGTCCTGGATCACCGCATGGATGGCGGCGCGCTGGTCGGGCGTTTCCTCGAAGCCGAAGCTGGCCGCGAAGGCCTCGTAGTCGTGGCCCGAATAGCGGAAGGCATGGCCTTCGCGGGCCGCGCGGCGGGCGTAGAGATTCAGCAGCTCGGCCGCGGTGTCGCGCACCTGCTCGGCAGCGCGGCGCTTGGCCTTTTCCCATTGGCCCGAGCCCAGCCTGTGCAGCGGTGCTTCTTCAGCTGACACGCCGGTGTAGCGGCTGATCAGGTGAAGCTGTGCCACCGGCACATAAAGCGTGGCCTTGTCGGCGTATTCGAGGTGCAGGAACTCCGAAGGGCCATCGCCCAGGTCGATGTGGATCAGGCCCTGGTAGCGGCCGATGCCGTGGTTGACATGCACCACCGGGTCGCCGACCTTCAGTTCGCTGAGATCCTTGATCAGCGCGTTGACGTCGCTGACCTGCTCCTGCTTGCGGCGCCGGCGCGTGGTCGGCGTGGTCGCGAAGAGCTCGGTCTCGGTGAACAGCTGGATCGTCCGCCCGTCTTCTGGCTCAAACCAGAAGAAACCCGATGCCAGCGGCGCTGCGGTGATGGCGAATTTCTCGTCGCCGGCCTCGAACTCGGCCAGGTCCTTCACCGAGGGAGGGTCGATCTTGTTGTCGCGCAGCAATTCCAGCAGGCTCTCGCGCCGGCCTTCACTCTCAGCCAGCAGCAGCACGCGGTGCGGCGTGCTCTGCAGATGGGCAGCCAGGCGGGCCAGCGGCTCTTGCGCGCCGCGCTCCACGCTGACGTCGGGCAGCGGGCGCGCCCACTCCACCGGCTCGTTGCCGCGCACGGCCAGCACCGCATGCGGGTGCGTGGCCGCGAAGAATTCCTCGACCTTCAGGAAGATCTCTTCCGGCGGCAGGATGGGCCGCTCGGGGTCGTGCTGCAGGAAGCGGTGGCGCTCGCGTGTGTCGGTCCAGAAGCGGTTCAGCGCCTCATCGATCTCGCCGTGCAGGGCCAGTGCGGCCTCGCTGCCGAGGAAGTCAAAGATGCTGGCGGTCTGCTCGAAGAAGATCGGCAGAAAGTACTCGATACCGCCGGTGGCAATGCCTTGGTCGATGTCCTTGTAGATGCGCGCCTTGGTCGGGTCTCCCTCCATCTTCTCGCGCCAGCGGGCGCGGAAGGCCTTGCGCGCCGCCTCGTCCAGCGGGAACTCGCGGCCGGGCAGCAGACGCACCTCGGGCACGGGGTAGAGGCTGCGCTGGCTGTCGGGGTCGAAGGTGCGGATGGAATCCACCTCGTCGCCGAACAGGTCGACGCGGTAGGGCACCAGCGAACCCATCGGGAACAGGTCGATCAGGCCGCCGCGCACCGCGTATTCGCCGGGCGACACCACTTGCGAGACATGCTGGTAGCCCCCCAGCGTCAGCTGCGATTTCAGGCTGGCCTCGTCCAGGCGCTGCTTGGTCTTGAAGTTGAAGGTGGTGGCGGCCAGAAAGGCGGGTGGCGCCAGGCGCGTCAGCGCGGTGGTGGCCGGCAGCAGCACCACGTCGACATCGCGGTCCTCATGCTTCTTTCCTTGGGCCTGCAGCAGCCGCCACAGCGTGGCCAGGCGTTCTGAAATCAGGTCCTGGTGCGGGCTGAAGCTGTCATAGGGCAGGGTTTCCCAGTCGGGAAAGACGGCAACGCGAAGTTCGGGCGCAAAGAACTTCAGCTCGTCTTCCAGGCGCTGCGTGTCGCCCGGCTCTGCGGTGATCACGGCGCACAGGCGGCCGGCTGCCGCTTGCGCTTGCGCAAAGCGCGCCAGCAGCAGCGCGTCGGCTGAGCCGGTGGGGCGCGGTTGGTTGAATTTCTTGCCGGGTAGGATGGGAGGCAGGTGCATGACTTCAGAAACGACAACAGCCCCGGCCGGGGCTGCTGCGATTGTAGAGAGGCAATCACTCCCCCAAGAAGTTGGACGGCCGCGGCGCTTGCGGCATGGCATGCTGCGCACTGTCGTGAGGCTTGGAGCCAGGAAATGAAAGTCGGGATCTATCTGTTTGACGAGGTCGAGGTGCTGGACTTTGCAGGCCCCTTCGAGGTGTTTTCCACCGCATCGCGGCTGGCTGAGCGCGACGGCCTGGTGCCGCCTTTCGAGGTGCAGACCTTGGGCTCAGGGCCTGGACCGGTGCGCGCGCGCGGTGGCCTGCTGGTTACGCCGTCTGTGGCGCGCGAGCAGGCCAAGGATCTGGACATGCTGATCATTCCAGGCGGTGACGTGAGCGCCGAGCTGAACCGGCCGGGCCTGGACAATTGGCTGACCGCGCAGAGCCTGCAGCTCAAGGTGCTGGCCTCGATCTGCACCGGCGCCTTTCTGCTGGAGCAGGCCGGCTTGCTGAACGAACGCCAGGCCATCACGCATTGGGAAGACCTGGATGATCTGCGCGCCGCCTCGCTGGCCTCGGGCTCGTTGCTGACGGTACTGCCCAGCCCGCAGCGCTGGGTCGAGGCACGGCCCTGGGTGCACAAGGGCGGGCGCTGCCGCATGTTCACATCGGCGGGCATTTCCGCCGGCATCGATCTGAGCCTGCATCTGGTGGCCGAGCTGGCCTCGATGGAGCTGGCCCTGCGCACCGCGCGGCAGATGGACTACGACTGGCGCGATGTGGGCAGCGCCTTCGTGGCCTCGGGCTTCGGCAACTCCGGCTTCGGCCCGGCAGGCTTGTAGGTCCGGCCTTACTTCAGCCCGCCGCTGAGGAACTGCTGCAGGCGCTGGCTCTGCGGCCGGGCCAGCACCTCGCGTGGATGGCCTTCTTCCTCGACACGGCCCTGGTGCAGGAACATCGTGTGCGTGGATACCTCGCGGGCAAAGCCCATCTCGTGCGTGACCACGATCATCGTGCGGCCCTCGGCGGCCAGGTCGCGCATTACCTTCAGCACCTCGCCCACCAGCTCGGGGTCCAGCGCCGAGGTTGGTTCGTCGAACAGCATCACCTCGGGCTCGACGGCCAGCGCACGGGCGATCGCCACGCGCTGCTGCTCGCCGCCACTGAGCTGGGCCGGATAGACGTCCTTGCGGTGTGCCACGCCCACGCGGGCCAGCAGCGCCTCGGCCTTTTCCAAGGCTTCGGCCTTGGGCACGCCGAGCACATGGACCGGCGCTTCGATGACGTTTTCCAGCACCGTGCGGTGGCCCCAGAGATTGAAGTTTTGAAACACCATGGCCAGGCGGGCGCGCCAGCGCTGCAGCTGTTTGGCATCGGCGGCCTTGAGGCTGCCGTCGCGGTCGCGCACCAGCTGCAGTTCCTCGCCGGTCAGCGTGAGCCGGCCTTCCCAGGGCTGCTCCAGCAGGTTCAGGCAGCGCAGAAAGGTGCTCTTGCCGGAACCGGAGGAACCGATCAGCGTGATCACGTCGCCCTTGTTTGCTGACAGCGAGACGCCCTTGAGCACCTCGCGCTCGCCATAGCGCTTGTGCAGGTTGTCGACGGTCAGACTGCTGGTGCTCATGTCAGTCCCCAAGCAGCTTGCCCGTGCGCAGGGCGGTTGTTCCGGCCACCTTGCCGACCTTCATGCCGGCATGTGCATAACGCACGCAGTCGCGGGCGAAGAAGAGGCCGTCGACGGGGCTCTTCAGCTCGGTGACGGCATTGCTGATCGGGTCGATCACATGGGCCAGCACTTCGCCGGCACTGACCGTCTCGCCGACATGGCGCACAAAGGTCAGTACGCCGGCCACCGGCGTCTTCAGCGGCATGCAGCCGGCCAGTGGGCGGGCGTCGCCCAGCGGCGCGGGCAGTGGCGGTACCTCGCCGCTGATGAAGCCGCGCAGCGTCAGGAAATCGATCAGATGGCGCGCGTCGGCTTCGGCCTGGGCATGCTCCACATCGGCCTGGCCGCGCAATTCCACCGTCACCGACAGGCAGGCCTGGCGCAGCGGGAAGCGCTCGCCGAAGCGCTTTGCCAGCTTCCACCAGGGCTGCGAGCAGGCCTCGTCGAAGGGCTGGTCGCCGGAGTCCTGGGCCAGCAGCGTCACCTGTGCGCCCAGGTAGGCCGCCAATGGCTCGCATTCGGGCCAGCAGGGCGTCTCGGTGTAGAGGTGCATGGTAGCCTGCGCGTCGCAGTGCAGGTCCAGCACGATGTCGGCGTCGACCGACAGGCTCAGCAGCGTGCGGCGCAGCGACTGCAGCTCGGTGTCGGCCGGCGCGGCCGTGGCTGCGGCGTGCAGGGCGCGCTTGATGACGCGCACATTGTGTTCAAGATCGAGCCCGAGCTCGGGCTCGATCGCTTCGCCGACGATGGCCGCGAGATCGGGGTAGTGGCGGTTGAAGTTCTCGCCGCTGCAGCTCTCGAAACGGCCCAGATGGCCATGCAGCAGGAACTGCGACAGGCCGATCGGGTTGGCCATCGGCACCAGCACGATCTCGCCGCGGACGCGGCCCTCGGCTTCCAGTGCGTCGAGCCGTTTGCGCAGGTGGTGGGCCACCAGCATGCCCGGCAGTTCGTCGGCGTGCAGCGAGGCCTGGATATAGCACTTGGGGCCGCGGCCGGCTGGGGCCGGCATGCCGTAGTGCAGCGAAACCAGCTCGCGCTGCGTGCCCGGTGCCGGGGAAATCAAGAGGTGTTTGCGTTCTTGCATGGGTGCTCAGCGCGGCATCAGTGGCTTGAGCCAGCGCGCCTCGGCCTTGTGGAACAGGCCCACCAGCACCAGCGTCATCAGGAAGTAGAAGACGGCGGCGGTGATGAAGGCCTCGAAAGGGATGTAGTAGGTGGCGTTGACCTGGCGCGCTGCACCGGTCAGGTCCATCAGCGTCACGATGCTTGCCAGCGCGGTGCCGTGCAGCATGAAGATGGCTTCGTTGCTGTAGGCGGGCAGGGCGCGGCGCAGGGCGCTGGGCAGCACGATGCGACGCAGCATCACCCAGCGGCTCATGCCCAGCGACTTGGCGGCCTCGATCTCGCCATGCGGCAGGGCCCGGATCGCGCCGGCGATGATCTCCACCGTGTAGGCGCAGGTGTTCAGCACGAAGGCCAGGCAGACGCAGAACCAGGCGGAGCTGAACCAGGGCCACAGCAGGCTCTCGCGCACCCACTCGAACTGGGCCAGGCCGTAATAGATCAGGAACAGCTGCACCAGCATCGGCGTGCCGCGGAACACATAGGTGTAGAACCAGATCGGCCGCGAGATCCACGGCGAGGGCAGGCTGCGCAGCACCGCCAGCGGAATCGCCAGCAGCAGGCCCAGCGACAGCGAGATCAGCAGCAGCTGCAGGGTGGTCCAGGCACCGCTCAGGTAGAGTGGCAGGTTCTCGACGATGGCTTCGAAGTTCATAGCGAGCCCTTGCGCACGCCGATCGAGAAGCGCCGCTGCAACTGGTCGAACAGCAGTTCAGAAAGCGTCGTGAAAGCCAGGTAGATCACTGCCACGGCCAGGTAGAAGGAGAAGGGTTCGCGCGTGGTGCCGGCGGCTTGCGAGCCGCGTGTCATCAGATCGTGCAGGCCGATCACCGAGACGATGGCCGTGCTCTTGATCAGCACCAGCCAGTTGTTGGACAGGCCCGGCAGCACATGGCGGAACATCTGCGGGAAGGTGATGCGCCAGCTGACTTGCCAAGGGCTCATGCCGAATGCCAGACCGGCTTCGCGCTGCCCCGGCGGCACCGCCATGAAGGCGCCGCGGAAGGCCTCGGTCAGGTAGGCGCCGAAGATGAAGCCGATGGTAGCGACGCCGGCCACATAGGGGTTGATGTCGATGTAATCCTCATGGCCCAGGCGCAGTGCGATCTCGTTGATCGCCACCTGCCCGCCATAGAAGATCAGCAGCATGAGTACCAGATCGGGCACGCCGCGGATCAGCGTGGTGTAGACATGGGCCAGACCGCGGGCGAAGGCCCAGCGCGACAGCTTGGCCATCGCACCTGCCAGACCCAGCACCATGGCCAGCGCCATAGAGGCCAGGGCCACGCTCAGCGTGACCATCGCGCCCTCCAGCAGGCTGGGAAGAAAACCGTGCAGAAACATGCGTGATCCACGTGCCGCGCTTCACCCCTGAGGGGGCTGTCCAGGTACCAACAGTCCAGAAGGCTGTTGATGCTTGGACAGCGCCGGAGCCTCAGGCTCCGGCCGGCGCAGCCGTTACGGGGGTGGGTTATTTCTTCGGCGAGATGTCGTACGCGAAGTACTTGTCGTTGAGCTTCTTGAACGTGCCGTTGGCGCGCAGCGCGTCGATGGCGTCGTTGAACTTCTTGCCCAGGGCCTTCTCGTCGGCCTTGCGCATGCCCACGCCGGAGCCGACGCCGAAGTACTTCACATCGTCATAGCTCGGGCCGGTGAAGGCGAAGCCCTTGCCGGCGTCGGTCTTCAGGAAGCCCATGTCGATGGCGACCATGTCGGCCACGGTGGCGTCGATGCGGCCGCTCTTCAGGTCCAGGAAGGCCTGGTCCTGGGTGGCGTAGCGCACGATCTCGCTTTGCTTGAAGGTGTCGGCGGCGAACTTCTCGTGGATGGTGGCGCGCTGCACGCCGATCTTCTTGCCCTTCAGGCCGGCAGGCGAAATGTCGAGCTTGGCGTCAGCCTTGGCGGCGAAGCGGGCCGGCGTGTTGTAGTAGGCCTTGGAGAAGGCGATGGCCTTCTTGCGCTCATCGGTGATGGACATCGACGCGATGATGGCGTCGACCTTGCGTGCCTGCAGGGCCGGAATCAAACCGTCGAAATCCTGCTGCACCAGCGTGCACTCTGCCTTCATCTCGGCGCACAGGGCTTGCGCGTACTCGATCTCGAAGCCCTTGAGCTTGCCGTCCTTGTCGACTTCAGAGAAGGGCGGGTAGGCGCCTTCCACACCGATGCGGATTTTCTTCCAGTCCGGAGCCTGGGCATGGGCGGTGACGGCGGCGCAGGCCAGCGCGGCCAGGGCGATCAGAGAGCGACGTTGCATGGAAAACACTCCTTGGTGGGGAACAGAGGTGAAAGACGATGAAACCGGCATGTTCCTACGCCTGAGCTTGGGCGGGCATCAGGGTTTGAGCGATTGCAAAAAAACAGTCAGCTCGGCCACGGTGGCCCGAGGATCCTCTTCGTGCGGTACATGACCGAGGCTGTCGAACATGACCAATCGGCTGCCTGCGATGGCCTTGGCGAAGACCTCGGCGTTGGCGGGCGGAATCAGGCGGTCCCGCCCGCCCCAGAGAATCAGCGTCGGCTGGCGCAGCGAGGGCAGGCGGTCTGCATAGTAGCCCGGGCGCAGTTGCTGGAAGCGCTGCACGAGCGCGGCGCGGTTGCCTTCACGCAGGGTCAGCTCGAAATAGCGATCCACCACGCCGGGCTTGATTCGCCCCGGGTTGCCGTAGACGTTGTGCACGCTGGACTCGACCAGGCGGCGTGGCAGCAGGCCCTGGGCCAGGGTCTGCACGCCAGGCAGGCGCGCGACACGGAAACCCAGCGGCACGGATTCCGGGCTGACCGCCAGGCCCGCGGCGTCCACCAGCACCAGGGCGGCCACCCGCTCGGGCCGCTCAGTCGCCAGTTGCCAGGCGATCTGGCCGCCCAGCGAATTGCCGCCCAGCACCACCTTCGGCAGCTTCATTTGGTCCAGCAGGGCCAGCACGAAGGCGACGTAAGCCTCATCGCTGTAATCGTCCTTGATGCTGGGGCCGGTGAGGCCGAAGCCCGGCAGGTCGAAGGTGATGACGCGGCGGTTCTGCGCCTTGAGCTCCTTCACCCAGGCCTCCCAGGTGTGCAGGCTGGCGGCGGTGCCATGCATCAGCACGATGGGCAGCGGGTCGCCACGCGGGCCCTCATCCCGGTAATGCACCAGCTGGCCACCCAGGTCCAGAAACTCCGAGGGCGGCGGCGCCCAGCGCGCCACCAGGCTTTCCAGCGGACGCTCGGGCGCGCGGAAGGCGGCCATCACCAGCGCTAGGGCCAGTAGGGCGACGCCAGCTGCGCGCAGCAGCCAGCCCAGCACGCCGATGCGTTCTTGGCTCATTTGGCGCGGTGCGCCTCGCTGGCCGGACGTTGGATGGTGCTCGAGGGCTCAAGCCCGGCGTCAAGCGCTTCGCGCTGGTCGAACACAAAGCAGCTGCCGTGGTAATGCGCGCCGCCGGCCTGCTCGAAATACTTCAGGATGCCGCCTTCGAGCTGGTAGACCGGGCCGTCCAGCCCCTGCTGTTGCAGATAGATGGCGGCCTTCTCGCAACGGATGCCGCCGGTGCAGAAGCTCACCACCGTCTTGCCCTTTAGATCCTCCAGATGCTGCTGCACAGCGTCGGGGAACTCGCTGAATTTTGTGATGCGCCAGTCGATCGCGCCATCGAACGTGCCGTAATCCACCTCGAAGGCATTGCGGGTGTCCAGCGTCACCACCGGGCGGCCGTCATCGTCGTGGCCCTGGTCCAGCCAGCGGGCCAGCGTGCTTGGCAGCACCGCGGGCGCGCGCTCGGCCTGGTCGGGCCGTATCGCCGGGAAGTTCATGCGGATGATCTCCGGCTTGACCTTGACCAGCAGTTTCTTGAAAGGCACCGCCGCCGACCAGCTCTCCTTGGGCTCCAGCGCAGCGAAACGCGCGTCCTCGCGCAATGTGGCCACCCAGGCGCGCACATCGTCCGGCGGCCCGGCCAGGAACAGATTGATCCCTTCCTCGGCGATCAGCACGGTGCCCTTGAGCTGCAGCGCGAGGGCCCGTTCGTGCAGGCGCTCGCGCAAGGCGGGGGCATCGTCCAGCCCGACAAACAGATAGGCCGAGATGTTCAGGACAGGGGCGGGGACGCTGGCTTGCATAAGAGGGTCGAGATTGTAGGCTGGCCCTCAGCTGAGCCCTGGGCGCAGCAGTCGGTTGACCGCTCTTTGCATCAGGCTGGGTTCCGCCACCGTGGTGGCCAGACCTTCCGCGCGCAGGCGCTCCAGCGCGCGCCGCGTCATCGTGTGCATGCCGCCGGCCATCTGGCTGCTGAACATGAAGAAGCTGGCGCTGTCGCTGCGCCACAGCAACTGCGCCGAGGCCCAGTGCCCCTGCAGGAACATCTTGCAGCGGACGCCGGCCCGCAGACCGTCCACCCAGGCCGTGGGGCTGCTGGCCGCGTCGGCCTCGCCATCGTCCAGGCCGATCGGCACGGTTGGCAGGTTGCCGATGCTGGTGTCGACCTGCGACGGCGGGCTCCAGCGATCGGCATCTGTTTCCGGATGCAGCAACTGATTCAGAAGGGCCTGCTGCTCATGGATTGGCGTTGCGGCAGCTGCCGGCTGAGCCTGATCCGCCAGGCGGCGCGGCTTGGGCTTTGGCGCGGGCGGACGCAGGCGCTCGCGATGCAGCTCCATCAGCTCGTCGAGCACCGCATTGCGGCTATCGGCTGACAGCTCGATCAGGTTCATGCCTTGTTGTAGACGCTGAATCAGCGCCGGCAGCCGCTCGCGCAGCCGCAGCCGGGCTGCGTCGTCCGGCGTCGGTTCAAGCGAACTCAGCAGGTCGTCGACACAGCCCATCAGCGTCTGCACCGACTGGGCATCGCTGCCTTCGTTTGCAATCGCATGCGCCAGCACTTCGGTCCAGGGGCCGAGCAGAAACTCAAGCAGGCGCGGTGTCAGAAGGCGCGAACCCTGGGCCTGTTGCAAGACCTGCGGCCGCAGCAAGCCCAGCAACTCGGCATGCCGCTCCTGGCGCGACAGTGCGTCGACCGCGGCTTCGGACTGCTGCAGCTGCTCGCGCTGCTCCTCGGCAATGAAGTCCTGCAGATCCGTCAAGGCGGTGTCGAAGGCTGCCCGGTCCGGCTGGGGCAGGCTGTCCAGCCTGTGCACCAGCTGCGAGACAAAGGCCAGGAAGGCGCTGCCGCGCGGATCGGTGTCAGCCGGATAGTCCGTCGCATGGGCGGCGATCTGGTTGATCAGGGTCCAGGTGGGGTGGCGCTGCGAGTCCAGCAGCGCAGGCTCGCGCTGACTCAAGGCCAGCACCGCCGAGTGAAGTTGGGCCAGGGTCTGCTTGACCGAGACATGCAGCTCGGCATCGGCCAGGAATTGCTCGAACAGGCGGCCCAGCAGCTCGGGCGTGGCCAGCTGCGTCGGGCCGAGACGGCCGCGCAGCTCCTGCAGTGCACCGGGCCGATCAAGGTCGAGGCTGGCTTCCGGCGCGCTTCCGGTCCGGCCGGGCTGGCCGGCTGATGAGTGGGATGAAGGGTGGGCTGATGGCTGAGGGCGCGCAAAAGGCATGGGCTGCACGCCCCAGGACTGCAGGTGCTCGCAGGCCAAGGCAGCGAGATCCCGCATCTGCTCGGCAAGTGCAGCAGAAAGTGCCGCCATCAGCGCCTGACGTGTCTCCGCATCAGGCGCCAGTCCTTGGCTGGCGGCGCTCAGGGCGCGGCCAAAGGCGGCGGATTGCAGCGGATGCTTGGCTTCCTCTGCGCCGAGACTGGCGTACAGGGCCGCGAAATCACGCAGCTCCCACTCGGCGCGCAGCTCAATCTGCTGGATGCTGCGCGAGATCTCGATGTCGCGTTCGGCCTGCGCTTCGTCCACCAGGGTCAGCTCGTCCAGCTTCAGCGGCCCAGTGCGGGCAGGCTGGGCCTTGGCAGGCCGCTCGGGCTCCAGCGCCGCAAGAAAGGCGCGCTCGCAGGCCAGTTGCAGCGCGGCTTGAGTCGCCTGCAGCGCCTTGGCCGCGCCCAACTGGGCCGTGGGGTTCTTGCCAGGCAGCCGCAGTTTCTGCTCTGCGCTCAGCAGCAGTTGCCGGCTCAGGTCCGGCAGCCGGGCCACCAGCAGCTGGTGCAGCTTCGCGCTGCTTGAGACGCTCATGGGCTGCGGCGCGTGGCGTCCGCCGCGCGTGTGGGAGGCAGCCCGGTGCACAACTCGATGCGGCCCGGGTTGTAGACCGACCAGCCCGTGCGGTTGCGGCGCGCATCCTGCAGCGCGGCAAAGGTGGCGCTGTCAGGGCGCAGCAGCTCAAGCGCCGGGCGCTCGGCCTCGGGCATGTCGGCCAGCATGCGCACGCGCTGGATGCCCAGGCCTTGCGCGGGTTTGTCGTAGAAGCCCATATTGGCGCCGCCGCGCGGCAGGCTGGAGAGATGTTCGATGCCCTTGAGCACGCGGCCGACCGTGGTGATGTTGAGATCCAGCGCGCGCGGTGCATGGCCGATCACCGCATAGAGAGAGCTGCCGGTGCTGGAATCCGCCTCGTTGCCGCGGCCAGCGCCCACCATGCCGTAGCAATGCGCCAGCCAGGCGCGGCCGGTCTTCGGATCAGCGCCGACCGGGAAGGCGTCCACATAGCCGTTGACCGGCGCCCATCCATCGGTTTCCTTCAGCGGCGTGAAGGGCAGGCCGGCCAGTGCGGCGGAGAACTCGGCCGGCAGCTTGGCGCTGGCCTCGGCGGGCAGCGGCCGAGCGCGCTCAGCCGCGCTGCCATTGGGGTCGCCCCATTGCGTGACAAAGCCATCCTGGACCCGCAAGATGGCCAGGCCGTCGAAATAGCCGCCACGCACCAGCGCGCGGATGTTGGCGGAATGGCGGGGCGCAAAACGTGTGGCCAGCGTGATCACGACCGGCCCCTGCGGCAGGTCCATCTGCAGCGTGTTTTCCAGGTCCAGCGCCTGCCAGTCGCTGGCGGGCGACTGGGCCAGGATCTCGGCGGCGCTGCGGGGCGGTTGAGGCTTGGCGGCGGGCTCGGCTTCCTTGGCGCTGGCCGCGCCAGCCATGCCGAACAGGGCGCAGAGCAGCAGCGCTGCAGCCTGCGGGCGGGCGATGAATCTATGGCGGGATGGGCTTGCTTTCATGGGCTGTGAGCATAGCTGCGCCGGCCGCTGCTGGCGGGCAGGCCAAACCCGGGAAGGGGCCAGCGGCTCTCTACAATCTGCCCATGTCTTTTGTCCATCTGCGCACCCATACCGAGTTCTCCGTCGTCGACGGCACCCTGACCATCGACGATGCCGCCAAGGCCGCGGCCAAGGACGGGCAGGTGGCCCTGGGCCTCACCGATCTGGCCAATATGTTCGGCGCGGTGAAGTTCTACAACGCCTGCCGCGGCAAGGGCGTCAAGCCGGTGCTGGGCGCCGACTGCTGGATCGAGCCCGAGAGCGCCGACCGCCAGCCCACCCGCGTGCTGCTGCTGGTGCAGAACAGCCAGGGCTATTTGAACATCTGCGAGTTGCTGTCGCGCGCCTGGATACAGAACGTTCTGCGCAACCAAGCCTGCCTGAAGCTGGAGTGGATGCAGGAACTCAGCGAGGGACTGATCTGCCTGTCGGGCGCCCAGTTCGGCGCCATCGGCCAGGCCCTGATGAATGGCGATCGCGCGCGCGCAGCGGACTGGGCTCAGCGCCTCTCGGCCATCTATCCAAAGCGTTTCTACATCGAGCTGCAGCGCGCCGGTCTACCGGGCCAGGAGGCGCTGGTGCGCGCCTCGGTGCCGTTTGCAGCCAAGCTGGGTCTGCCGGTGGTGGCGACGCATCCGGTGCAGTTTCTCGCCGAGGAGGATTTCGAGGCGCATGAGGCGCGCGTCTGCGTGGCCGAAGGCGAGACCCTGGCCAACCCGAAGCGCATCAAGCGCTTCCTGCCGGGCCAGTACTTCAAGACCCAGGCCGAGATGGAGGCGCTGTTCGCCGACATCCCGAGCGCGCTCGCCAACACGGTGGAAATCGCCCGGCGCTGCAGCCTGAGCCTGGTGCTGGGCAAGCCTCAGCTGCCCAACTTCCCCACGCCGATACAGGCCGACGGCACGCCGATGCCGATGGCGCAGTATTTCCGCGAGCTGTCCTTCGAAGGACTGGAGCAGCGCCTGCAGCAGCTCTATCCTGACCCGGCCAAGCGGGAGGCGGAACGGCCGCGCTATGTGGAGCGTCTGGAATTCGAGCTGGTCACCATCATCAAGATGGGCTTCCCCGGCTACTTCCTGATCGTGTCGGACTTCATCCGCTGGGCCAAGGCCAACGGCTGCCCGGTCGGGCCGGGCCGGGGCTCGGGCGCGGGTTCGCTGGTGGCTTATGCGCTGTCCATTACCGACCTGGACCCGCTGCGCTACAACCTGCTGTTCGAGCGTTTCCTGAACCCCGAGCGGGTCTCGATGCCCGACTTCGACATCGACTTCTGCCAGGGCAACCGCGACCGCGTCATCGACTACGTCAAGGACAAGTACGGCCGCCCGGCAGTCAGCCAGATCGCCACCTTCGGCACCATGGCCGCCAAGGCGGCGCTGCGCGACATCGGCCGCGTGCTGGGCATGGGTTTCGGCCATGTGGATTCGATCGCCAAGCTGATCCCGGCGCCGCCGGGCAAGACTGTGACGCTGGCCAAGCTTCCGCCGGACTTCGACCCGGACAAGGCCAAGGTGATCTACGCCCGCCACGAGGCGCCCGAGATCGAGGAACGCGAGGCGCAGGAAGAGGAAGTGGCCGAGTTGCTGAAGCTGGCCGCGCGCGTCGAGGGCATGGTCCGCAATATCGGCATGCACGCCGGCGGCGTGCTGATCGCGCCGGGCAAGATCACCGACTTCTGCCCCATGTACCAGCAGCCGGGCTCGACCAGCGCGGTGAGCATGTATGACAAGGACGACGTCGAGGCCATCGGCCTGGTGAAGTTCGACTTTCTGGGCCTGGCCACGCTGACCATCCTGGAACTGGCCAAGGACTTCATCGTGGCACGCCACGCCGACCGCCAGGACTTTGACTTTGCCAATGTGCCGCTGGACGACCGCAAGGTCTTCAAGCTGTTCGGCGATGGCTACTCGGAGAGCGTGTTCCAGTTTGAATCGCCCGGCATGCAGCGACTGCTGAAGGACGCCAAGCCTTCGCGCTTTGAGGACCTGATCGCGCTGGTGTCGCTGTACCGGCCAGGTCCGATGGACCTGATTCCGTCCTTCGTGGCGCGCAAGCACGGCAAGGAAACCATCGAGTATCCGCACCCGCTGCTGGGCCAGGTGCTTGCCGAGACCTACGGTGTCTTCGTCTACCAGGAGCAGGTGATGCAGGCGGCCCAGGTGCTGGGCGGCTACAGCCTCGGTGGCGCCGACATGCTGCGCCGTGCGATGGGCAAGAAGAAGGCCGAGGAAATGGCCATGCACCGCGAGATCTTCCGCAAGGGAGCCGCGGAGAAGGGCATCGACCAGACCAAGGCCGACGAGGTCTTCGACCTGATGGAGAAGTTCGCGGGCTACGGCTTCAACAAGTCGCACGCCGCTGCCTATGCGCTGCTGAGCTACCACACGGCCTGGCTGAAGACGCATTACACGGCCGAGTTCTACGCCGCGAACATGACGATCGAAATGGACGACACCGACAAGCTCAAGGTGTTGCTCAATGACGCCAAGATCTTCGGCATTGCCTTCCAGCCGCCCTGTGTCAACCGGGGCTTCTATCGGTTTGAGCCGATGGACAGCAAGCTGGTGAACTACGGCCTGGGCGCCGTAAAGGGCACCGGCCGAGGCGCGATCGAGGCCATCGTTGCCGCGCGCGAAGGCCGCGGGGAGGGCCCTCAGGGGGCGCTGGCCGGCCCCTTCAAGAGCTTCTTCGACTTCTGTGCGCGCGTGGATCGCAAGGCCGTCAACAAGCGGGCCGTAGAGGCGCTGGTCAAGGCCGGCGCCTTCGACCTGATCGAGCCCAACCGCGCCAGCCTGCTGGCCAGCGTTGCGCTGGGATATACCTTTGCCGACAAGCTGGTGCAGAACGCCGACCAGGGTGGGCTGTTCGACTTCGATGACACCCACGGCTCGTCCACCGCCGAACCCGAGCTGATGCCGGCCGCGGTCTGGACCATCAAGGAGCGCCTGTCGCTGGAGAAGACGGCGATCGGCTTCTACCTCTCCGGCCATCTGTTCGACCAGCACGGTGACGAGCTGCGCCGCATGGTCAAGCGCCGCATCGTCGACCTGCAGGACAGCCGCGATCCGGTGATGGTGGCCGGCATCGTCGGCGATATGCGCATCATCAACGGGCAACGTGGCCGCGTGGCGATCTTCAAGCTCGACGACAAGAGCGATGCGATCGAGGCGGTGGCCAACGAGGAGCTGCTCAACAGCGCGCGTGAACTGCTGGCCGAGGACGAGCTGATCATCTGTTCCGGCAAGGTGCAGAACGACCGCTTCTCCGGTGGCCTGCGCATGAATGTGCAGCAGGTCTGGGATCTGGCGGCGGCGCGTGCACGCTTCGGAAAGTTCCTCAAGCTGACGGCCAACGGTGTCGCACCGCCGGTGGCCGAGGTGGTCAAGACCTGGCCCCCGCGGCGTGTCGAGTCGGAGCAGGGCCCGCTGCTGCAGGGCCTGTCTCTGCGCCTGGCGATCAAGCGCGAGGGCGCTTCGGCCGAGCTGGATCTGGGCGAGGCCGCCAAGTTCTGGCCTTGTGATGAGGCACTGGCGCGCTTCGCCAGTGGCAAGGACGGGCTGCCGCCGATCAGCTACGAGTGAGCGGGCCAGTCGGCAGCGGCGCCTGCCGGCTGTGGTGCAGGTGTGGCATTGCCCCCTTTTTGCGGTTTACCCCTGGCTGGCGCAGGCCTTAAGCTCTGCAACCGATGCCAGCCTCGCCCAGCATGAGCCGCCCGCCTTCGACCGGTCTGATCCTGACCGGCGGCGGCGCGCGCGCTGCCTATCAGGTGGGCGTGCTGGCCGCACTGGCCCAACTGCGCCGCGATGCCGGTGTGAGTGGCGCCAGCCCGTTTCCCATCATCGCCGGCACCTCGGCCGGCGCCATCAATGCCTCGACGCTGGCGTGCCTGGCGGACGACTTTGATTCGGCGGTCGATGGCCTGGTACACATCTGGCAGAACATCCACGTCGACCAGGTCTACCGGGCTGATTCCTTCGGCGTGATCCGCACCGGGGCTCGCTGGATGACGATGATGAGCCTGGGTTGGGCGCTTGCGCGCTGGAAGCGATCGCGCCCGCGCAGCCTGCTGGACAACGAGCCGCTGGGTGAGTTGCTGCGCCGCTGGGTGCGGCTGGAGCGGCTGGACAGCATGCTGGAGCAGGGCCATCTGCAGGCGCTGGCCATCAGCGGCTCCAGCTACACATCAGGCCAACACGTCACCTTCTATCAGACCAACAAGCCGGTCGAGCCCTGGTTGCGCTCGCAACGCGTGGCCACGCGCGCGCGCATGACGATTGAACATCTGATGGCCTCGTCGGCGATTCCCTTCATCTTCCCGGCCGAGCAGTTGGAGCTCGACGGCCAGCTGGAATGGTTCGGCGACGGCTCGATGCGCCAGAGTGCTCCGATTTCACCGGCTGTGCATCTGGGCGCCGATCGGGTGCTGGTGATCGGCGCCGGCCGCATGCACGAGCCCACCGGCTCGCGCCATGTACAGGTCAATGGCCACCCCAGCATGGCGCAGATTGCCGGCCATGCCTTGTCGAACATCTTCCTGGACGCGCTGGCGGTGGATGTCGAGCGCCTGCAACGCATCAACAACACGCTGTCCCTGCTGCCCGAGGAGGCGCGGCGCAATACCGCTTTGCGGCCCATCGACGTCCTGGTGATCGCGCCCAGCCGGCGCCTGGACGATCTGGCTGCCGAACACCAGGGCAGCCTGCCGCCGACGATGCGCGGCCTGCTGCGCAGTGTCGGTGTGCAAGGCGAGGGCAAGACGGCCAGCGGCTCGGCGCTGACCAGCTATCTGCTGTTCGAGCCCTCGTTCACCGGCGAGCTGATCATGCTGGGCATGTCGGACACGCTGGCGCGCCGCGCCGAGGTGCAGCGTTTCTTCGGCTGGCCGGCCCAGGCGCCCACCGTCGATCCGGCCATGATGCGCCGGCGATCGGCCGGCTTTGCTGACCCACCGGCGGCGGCGGCCTGATGCTGGCGTTTCGTTGCCCGGGTCTCGGCGGTTGACCGGCGTGACGTCGGTGCTTACATTACTGACCAGTCAGTCAGTACTTTTCATGTCCCGACCATTGTCTCCACCGCCCGATGCTGCGCCGGTCGCCTGCGATCCGCCCGCCGGCCCGAGCGCCGGCACGCGCCGTCGCCGCAAGGAGGCGCGTCCGCAGGAGTTGCTGGCGGCGGCGCTGGCCTTGTTCGTCGAGAAGGGCTACGCGGCCACCCGTTCCGAGGAAGTGGCGGCACGCGCTGGTGTTTCCAAGGGCACGCTCTACCTGTACTACGCATCCAAGGAAGAGCTGTTCAAGGCCATGGTGCGCGAGTGCCTGGGCTCGCCGATCGCCGAGGCGCGTGCGATGGCCGAGCAGTTCGAGGGCAGCATGACCGAACTGTTGGCCCTGCTGCTCAAAGAGTGGTGGGCCCATATGGGCCAGACGGCTGCTGGCGGCATCTGCAAGATCATGATGGCCGAGGCACGCAACTTCCCAGAGCTGGCCAACTTCTTTCTCGACGAGGTCATCAACCCCTCGCACGAGCAGCTGGTCGCGGTGATCCGGCGCGGCATCGCCGCTGGTGAGTTCCGTCCCGTGCCGCCGGATGCGGCGGTGCAGGTGCTGATCTCGCCAATGCTGCACATGGTGCTGCACCAGCATTCCTTTGGCGCCTGCCCCTTGCACGGTCCGGCCATCGATGCTGATGCGGTGCTCAGCGTGCAGCTGGACCTGATGTTGAACGGCCTGCTGGCCGCGCCGCAGTCAAAGAACTAGAGACAGGCAAGAACCCCCCATGAAGCGCAAGACAGTCCTGATGACCCTCGTGATCCTGCTTGTGCTCGGCGTGGGAGCAGGCTGGTGGCTCAAGCGTGGCAAGGCGCCGACCACCGTGGCGCCCACGGCCGCAGCCAGCGCGGTGCTGGAGCTGGGCACGCTGGACCTGACGCGTGCACAGAATCTGCGGCTGGAGCGGCAGATCGAGCTGTCTGGCGGCCTGCGGGCGGTCGACCAGGCGGTCGTCAAGGCCAAGGTGGCGGCTGAACTGAGGACCTTGCAGGTGCGTGAGGGCGATAGCGTGCGTGCTGGCCAGCTGCTGGGCGAACTGGACAGCACCGAGCTGGTGTGGCGCCTGCGCCAGGCCGAGCAGACGGCGGCGGCGGCCAAGGCGCAGGTGGAGATCGCCAGGCGCACCTTGGACAACAACCGCGCACTGGTCGGCCAGGGTTTCATCTCGGCCACGGCGCTGGAAGCCGCGCAGTCCAGCGATGCGGCGGCCCAGGCCAACTGGCAGGCGGCACAGGCCGCGGTGGAGCTGGCGCGCAAGGGGCTGGCGGACACGCGCCTGATCGCGCCGATCTCGGGCCAGGTCTCACAGCGGCTGGCACAGCCGGGCGAGCGCGTGGCGCTGGATGGCCGCATCCTGGAAATCGTCGACCTGAGCCGGCTCGAACTCGAAGCCGCGGTGCCGGCCGACCAGGCCGCGGCGCTGCGCGTCGGGGCCAAGGCGCAGCTGAATGTGGAAGGGCAGAACGTCGCCGCGACGCTGCTGCGCATCAATCCTTCGGCCCAGGCCGGTTCGCGTGCGGTGCTGGTGTATCTGCGCCTGGACCAGCCGCAGGGGCTGCGGCACGGCATGTTTGCGCGCGGCACGCTGGCGGTCGAGTCCCGCGATGCGCTGGCTGTGCCGGTAAATGTGCTTCGCATCGAGAAGGCGCATCCCTATGTGCTGCGGGTGCAGGACGGGCAGGTTAAGGCGGTGACGGTGGAGACCGGCATCAGTGGTGAGGCGCTGATCGACGGTCAGCGTCAGGGCGTGGTCGAGATCCGCAGCGGCTTGGCCGCCGGCGACTGGCTGCTGACCGGGGCGTCCGGCCAGGTGCCCGAGGGCACGCGGGTCAAGCAGGCCGCGGCGGTGGCCTCGGCAAGTTCAGCGGCTTCGCGCTGAAGCCCGGAGCGCGCCGCCATGTGGTTCACCCGCGTTTCGATCCAGAACCCGGTCATGGCCGTGATGGTCATGCTGGCCTTCGTGGTGCTGGGTCTGTTCAGCTACCAGCGCCTGTCGGTGGACCAGTTCCCGAACATCGACTTCCCCACCGTGGTGGTGCAGATGGACTATCCGGGCGCCTCGCCTGAGATCGTCGAGGCCGAGGTCACGAAAAAGGTGGAGCAGGCCGTCAACACGGTGGCCGGCATCAGTTCGCTCTATTCGCGCTCCTATGAGGGCAGCTCGGTGGTGATCGTCGAGTTCAACCTCGACATCGATGGCCGCAAGGCCGCCGAGGATGTGCGCGAGAAGGTGGCGCTGATGCGCCCCACGCTGCGCGACGAGGTCAAGGAGCCGCGCATCTCGCGCTTCGACCCGGCCAGCCAGCCGATCTTCAATGTGGCCGTGCTGGCCGATACCGGTGCGCAGATCGACACGCAGGAGCTGACGCGCTGGTCGACCCAGGTGCTGCAGAAGCGGCTGGAGAACGTGCGCGGCGTCGGCTCAGTCAGCGTGGTGGGCGGGCTGCAGCGCCAGATCCAGATCCAGCTGCGCCCGGCCGCGATGGAGGCTTTGGGCATCACGGTCGACCAGGTGCTGGCTGCCGTGAAGAGCGAGAACCAGGAGCTGCCGCTGGGCACGCTGCAGTCGGCGCAGCAGGAGCGCGTGGTGCAGATCAATGCGCGGCTGAAGCGACCGGAGGATTTTCGCGGCATCGTGGTTGCCCGCAAGGCCGGCGCATCGATCAAGCTGTGGCAGGTGGCGGATGTGGTGGACGGGCCGCAGGAAGTCGAAAGCCTGGCGCTCTACAACGGGCAGCGCACCGTGCTGCTGTCGGTGCAGAAGAGCCAAGGCGAGAACACCATCGCCGTGGTCGACGGCCTGCAGGCGGCTCTCAAGGAAGCGCAGGTGCTGCTGCCCAAGGGCGTGAAGACAGAGGTCAACCGCGACAACTCGCGCGCCATCCGCGTCTCGGTGGCCAACGTCAAGCAGACGCTGATTGAAGGCGCGCTGCTGACGGTGCTGATCGTGTTCCTGTTCCTGAACAGCTGGCGCTCCACCGTGATCACCGGCCTGACCTTGCCGATCGCGCTGATCGGCACGTTCCTGTTCATGTATGTGTTCGGCTTCACCATCAACATGATCACGCTGATGGCGCTGAGCCTGTGCGTGGGCCTCTTGATCGACGATGCCATCGTGGTGCGCGAGAACATCGTGCGCCATGTGCAGATGGGCGCCAGCCCGCGCCAGGCGGCGCTGGACGGCACCGAGGAGATCGGCCTGGCGGTGTTGGCCACCACCTTTTCCATCGTCGCGGTGTTCCTGCCGATCGGCTTCATGGGCGGCATCGTCGGCAAGTTTTTCCACGAGTTCGGCATCACCATCGTCGCGGCGGTGCTGATCTCGATGTTCGTGTCCTTCACGCTGGACCCGATGCTGTCCAGCATCTGGCACGACCCGCAGGCGCATGGCGCCCACCGCGGCCCGCCGGTGACGCTGTACGACAAGACCCTGGGCCGCGTGACGCTGGCCTTCGACCGGTTCAGCGAATGGTTGTCGGCGTTGTACCAGGGCGTGCTGGCCTGGTCGCTGGTGCACAAAGGGGCCACGCTGGCGATCGCACTGGCCACGCTGCTGGCCAGCTGCGGCCTGGCCGGCTCGCTGGGCAAGGAGTTCGTGCCCAAGGCCGATCTGTCCGAGACCCAGATCAACTTCTACACGCCGGTCGGCTCCTCGCTGGAAGTGACCGAGGCGCGCGCGCGCCAGATCGACGCGGTGCTGCGCGCACTGCCCGAGGTGCGCTACACGGTGACCACCATCAACAGCGGTTTCGCGGCCGGCAAGATATATGGCTCGATCTATGTGCGGCTGACGGACCGCAAGGACCGGCAGCGCAGCGTCAACGATCTGGTGCTGCCGCTGCGCGAGCAACTGGCCACGATTCCGGGCGTCACCATCACCAATATCGGCCAGACCGATCTGGGTGGCGCCAAGAGCCTGCAGTTCTCGATCCAGGGCGCCGACCTGAAAGAGCTGGAGCGTCTGTCCAAGACGGTGATGGCCAAGCTGGAGAAGATTCCTGGCCTGGTCGACCTGGATAGCACGCTGAAGCCCGACAAGCCGACCGTGGCGATCGAGGTCAAGCGCGAGGCGGCGGCCGACGCCGGGCTCAACGTCAATGCGCTGGCGGGCACGCTGCGCACGCTGCTGGCCGGCACCACCGTGGGCAACTGGCGAGCGCCGGACGGCGAGAACTATGACGTGCTGCTGCGCCTGGCGCCGCAGGCCCGCGACAGCCTGGCCGATCTGCAGAACCTGCCGATCAATGTGGCTCCAGCGGCGGACGGCACACCGCGCGCTGTCCGCCTGTCCCAGGTGGCCGAAGTGCATGCCGCGACCGGCGCCAACCAGATCAACCGCCGCGACTTGAACCGTGAGGTGCAGATCGATGGCAATGCACTGGGCCGCAGTGCGGGTGAAGTCTCGGCCGACATTAAGAAGGCACTGGACGAGACGCCGTTCCCTCCGGGCTACCGCTACAGCTTCGGCGGCTCGACCAAGAACATGACCGAGTCCTTCCAGTACGCAGTGGGCGCACTGGCCCTGGCCATCGTCTTCATCTACATGATCCTGGCCAGCCAGTTCAAGAGCTTCCTGCAGCCGCTGGCGCTGATGAGTTCGCTGCCGCTGACCTTGATCGGTGTGGTCGGCGCGCTGCTGGCGTTCCGCTCGACGCTGAACATGTTCTCCATCATCGGCATCGTGATGCTGATGGGCCTGGTGACCAAGAACGCCATCCTGCTGATCGACTTCGCGATCCGGGCCCGCGAGGGCGAGCATGGGCATGGCGTCGACAACGAACCGATGGGCCGCGAGGCCGCGCTGCTACGTGCGGCGGCCGTGCGGCTGCGGCCCATCCTGATGACCACGCTGGCGATGATCTTCGGCATGGTGCCGCTGGCCTTTGCCGTGTCCGAAGGGTCCGAGCAGCGCGCGCCGATGGGTCAGGCGGTGATTGGCGGTGTGATCACCTCTTCCGTGCTGACTCTGGTGGTGGTGCCGGTGATTTATTGCTACCTGGACGATCTGTCGGCCTGGCTGAAGCGCAAGTTCGCGCCGGCTGTGCCTGCCGAGGCGCCCGCAGGCCCTGGCGCGAAATAGAATCCCCCCAGTTTTCGGCGACCCGCAACTGGACAGCGTGCCGCCCGTACCCGAGGAAGAATCGAGATGAACGTCGAACAAGCCCGCTTCAACATGATCGAGCAGCAGATCCGCCCCTGGGATGTGCTTGATACCGAGGTGCTGGCCCTGTTGGCCGTGGTCAAGCGCGAGGACTTCGTGCCGGCGGCCTACCGCGCCATGGCCTTCACCGATTGCGAGCTGCCGCTGCCCGGCGGGCAGCAGATGCTGGCGCCGCGCGTCGAGGCGCGCCTGCTGCAGGAGTTGAAGGTGCAACGTCATGAGAAGGTGCTCGAGATCGGCGCCGGCTCCGGCTATATGGCGGCCTTGCTGGGCCATCGCGCCCAGCGTGTGATCACGCTGGAAAGCAAGGCCGAGCTGGCGCGTTTTGCCAGCGACAACCTGAAGCGCGCTGGTGCCACCAACGTGACCGTGCGCGAAGCCGATGGCGCGCAAGGCTTGGCGGCCGAAGCGCCGTTCGACGTCATACTGCTGTCGGGCTCGGTCGCCGAAGTGCCCCAGGTGCTGCTGGATCAGCTCAAGGTCGGCGGACGCCTGGCCGCCATCGTCGGCGACGAGCCTGTGATGCGCGCGATGCTCTACACCCGCAGCGCCGAGCGCGAGTTCCGCTCGACGGTGCTGTTCGATACCGTGGCGGCGCGCCTGCAGGGCTTCGAGCAGCGCTCGGGCTTCGTCTTCTGAGATAACAGCGTCGATGCCGACCCAGCTGAGTTGCTCCGAGGTGTTGAGCCGCTGCACTGGTCAGGCGGGCTTGCCGCCACCGCTGCTGCTTGACGTGCGCCAGCCCTGGGAAGCCGAGCTGGCCCGCATCCGCATCGAGGGCGTGACCGAACGCCTGATCCCGATGGGTGAGCTGGTCCAGCGCCTGGACGAGCTCGATCCGCTGCAGCCTGTCGTCTGCTATTGCCATCACGGCGTGCGAAGTCTGCAGGTCGTCGCATTTCTCGAGCGCCAGGGCTTCGAATCGGTCTATAACCTCGCCGGCGGCATCGACGCCTGGTCCAGCGAGATCGATCCGTCGCTGCCTCGATACTGAATGCCAAGACCCACAACACAACAACCCCTGCTGCGAGGAATCCTCATGCCTGCTGACCACAAGACGCCCAAGCGCGCGAACGCGCTGTGGCGCATGAGCCGTCTCTCCCTGGCCCTGGCGCTGACGCTGAGCGCTGGCTCTGCGGTGCACGCCCAGAGCCTGCTTGAGGTCTACGAAGCGGCCCGTGCCTATGACGCTACCTATCTGGCAGCACGCGCGCAGGCTGATTCGAGCCAGTACCGGGCGGCTCAGGCCGATGCGCTGAATCGTCCGACCCTGGGCGTGGGCGTCACCGGCACTCGGGCTGAGACCGATCTGCCCCGGCTGCCCAACCGGGTTGACACGACGACAGTGCAGGCCGGCTTGAGCGCCAAGTACGCGCTGTACAACCGCGCCAACCGCTTCAGCATCGACCAGGCACAACGCAGCCTGGGCATCGCGCTGGCCGATCTGGAAGCCGCTGAGCAGGATCTGATCGTGCGCGTGGCGCAGGCCTATTTCGACGTGCTGGCCGCACAGGACGTGCTGGGCACCACCAAGGCGAACAAGACGGCCATCGCCGAGCAGCTGGCGTCGGCCAAGCGGAATTTCGAGGTCGGCACCGCCACGATCACCGATACGCGTGAGGCGCAGGCCAGCTTCGACCGCGCCACGGCGCGCGAGATCGCGGCCGACAACGATCTGCGCGTCAAGCGCGTGGCGCTGGACCAGATCGTGGGCCGCCTGGGCGTGGCGCCCAAGCCGCTGGCCCAGCCGGTGGCGCTGCCGGCGGTGACGCCGACGACGGTCGACCCCTGGGTCAGCCAGGCCGACGAGCAACATCCGCTGGTGCGCAAGGCCAAGCTGGGCCTGGAAGTGGCACGCTTGGAGACCGGCAAGGCCCGCGCGGCGGAAGCGCCGACGGTGGACTTGACCGGCACGCTGGCCAGCACCAATGCCCGCGGCGCTGGCGCCACGGTGCCCGGCACCACCGGCGTGGCCAGCGTGGGTGTGGCACTTAATATGCCGCTCTACACCGGCGGTGCCACCGGCAATCGCATCAAGGAAACGGTGGCCCTGGAGGAGCGCTCGCGCAACGATCTTGAATTCGCCCGTCGCGCCGTCACCGAGAACACCAAGCGTGCTTTCTTCGGCGTGCAGTCCGGGCTGGCGCAGGTGAAGGCGCTGGAAGCCGCTGAGTCTTCAAGCCGCCTGGCCCTGGAGGCCACGCAGCTGGGCTACAAGGTCGGTGTGCGCGTCAACCTGGACGTGCTGAATGCGCAGACCCAGCTGTTCTCGACCCAGAGTGATCTGGCCAAGGCCCGCTATGACGTCGTGCTGACCGGCCTGAAGCTGCGTCAGGCCAGCGGCCAGCTCAAGCCCGAGGACGTGGCGGCGGTCAACCAGTTGCTGGCCAAGTAAGCCGCGCAGCCCACCTGCAAGTCCCGCAGGGCCTGCACCGCGACGCGGTGGCCGGCCCTGGTCTTTTTGAGGCCCCGCAACAGCGGCGCGTCAGGGCGGGCAAAATCTGACCCCATGCTCTATTTGCTTTCGCCTGCCAAGTCGCTGGACTACGAGACCGCGGTACCGCCCAACGTGCTCAAGCACGCCACCGAGCCGCAATTCCTGCCCCAGTCGGCCGAGCTGATCGATGTGCTCAGGCGCAAGACGCCGGCCGAGATCGCCACGCTGATGGATCTGTCCGAAGCACTGTCGGCGTTGAATGTGGGCCGCTATCAGGCCTGGGAACCGCAGTTCACCGACGCCAACAGCAAGCCAGCGGTGCTGGCATTCAACGGCGATGTCTATGCAGGTCTGGAGGCCGGCACGCTGAGCCTGGCGCAGCTGAAATGGGCGCAGCAGCATCTGGCCATTCTGTCCGGCCTGTACGGCGTGCTGCGTCCGCTGGACCGCATGCAACCCTACCGCCTGGAGATGGGCACCCGCCTGGCGACGCCGCGCGGTGGCACGCTCTACGCTTTCTGGGGCGACCTGCTGGCCGAGCACCTGAACGCGAGGGCGGCCGCTCATCAGGTGCCGGTGATCGTCAACCTAGCCTCGCAGGAATACTTCAAGGCTGCCGACCGCAAGGCCTTGCGGCCGCGCGTGATCGAGTGCCAGTTCGAGGATTGGAAGAACGGGCAGTTCAAGATCATCAGCTTCTTCGCCAAGCGCGCCCGCGGCCTGATGGCGCGGTTCTGCGTCGAGCACCAGATCGACACACCGGCCGGCCTGCAGGGCTTTGACCTGGAGGGCTACCGCTACCAGCCCGAACTGTCCACGCCCGAGCGCCTGTTGTTCCGGCGCAAGCTGGTCTGAAGGCAGAATATTCGGCATGAACACACAAGTGATCACGCCGGAGCTGCGGCACTGGATCGTCGAGCAGAACCAGGCCGGCGTTCCGCCGGAAAGGGTCATGGCCTCGATGCGGGCCAGCGGCTGGGACGAGACGGTGGCGCAGCGCGCGCTGGAGCAGGTGTTGGCTGGTGTCGTGCAGGAGCAGGAGCCAGGGAGCCCGGTGATTCCGGAGCAAACCCTGCCTGAGCCTGCCTTGAGTGGCCAGCCTTCGCGCATTTGGGCGGGTGATCGTGATGTCAAGATCCTGCTCACCGCGCGCAAGCCTCGCCTGGTGGTCTTTGGCGGCCTGCTGTCTGACGAGGAGTGCGAGGAGTTACGCGCGGCTGCTGCGCCGCGGCTTTCGCGTTCCGAGACGGTGGCCGAGCGTAGCGACGGCAGCGAGGTGAATGCCGCGCGCACCAGCCAAGGCATGTTCTTCGGGCGCTCCGAGAACGACATCTGTGCCCGCATCGAAGCGCGCATTGCCCATCTGCTCAATTGGCCGGCCGAGAATGGTGAAGGCCTTCAGGTTCTGCGTTATGCCCCCGGCGCCGAATATCTGCCGCACTATGACTACTTCGATCCCGCGCTGGCCAGCACCGAAGCCATCATCCAGCGTGGCGGCCAGCGTGTGGCCACCCTGGTGATGTATCTGAACACCCCGACACGTGGCGGCGGCACCATCTTTCCGGATGTGGGCCTGGAAGTGGCGCCGATCAAGGGCAATGCGGTGTTCTTTAGCTATGCCCAGCCGCATCCCAGCAGCATGACCCTGCATGGCGGCTCGCCGGTGCTGGAGGGCGAGAAGTGGGTGGCCACCAAATGGCTGCGCTGGCGCGAGTTCGACTGAAGCGTCCGCACGGCCTGCCAGCCGCCTTCAGCGCCTGAGCGGCAACTGGCTCTGCTTGAGCTGGCGCAGCACGAAGCTGCTCTTGCTGTGGCGTATGCCCGGGATCTTGTAGAGCCGTTCGCGCAGCAGGCGCTCGTAGTCGCGCGTGTCCGAGACGGCGATGCGCACGTAGTAGTCGTAGTCACCTGAAACCAGGAAGGCTTCGATCACTTCCGGTATCTGCTCTAGCGCGCGGCCGAACTCGAACAGCGCCTCGTCGGAGTGGTTGTCCAGCGTCACATGCACGATGACGGTGTCCGCCAGGCCCAGCTTGGCGGCGTTGACGCGCACCGAGTAGCCCTCGATCACGCCAGCCTCTTCCATACGCTTGATGCGCGTCCAGCAAGGTGAACTGGTGAGGCCGACTTGCTGGCTGATTTCCTGCAGGCTGGTGCGGGCATCGCGCTGCAGCACTTCCAGGATGGCAAGGTCGAATTTGTCGAGCTTCATGCTGCGGATGGTTTTCTGTGAAGAAGGATTTTCTGATTCTCTGCGAGTCTGCGGCAAATTCAAAAACCTTTACTGAAGGCTGTCGGGCACAGTTCGGGGCATGTCACAAGCCCCTATCGAATCTCTTCCCCGGTCCGCTGCGCGGCTGCCTCGCAACGGTGCCGAGGCGCTGGTGGCCAGTCTGCTGGCGCTCGGTGTCGATACCGTGTTCGGCTATCCCGGCGGCGCCGTGCTGCCGCTGTATGACGCGTTGCATGCCGAGCCGCGCCTGCGGCATGTACTGGTGCGCCACGAGCAGGCGGCTGTCCACGCAGCGCAGGGCTATGCGCGCAGCACCGGAAAGGTCGGCGTGGTCTTCGTGACCTCGGGGCCGGGCATGAGTAACACGACGACCGGCTTGCTCGATGCGTTGTGCGATTCGATTCCGGTGTTGTGCATCAGCGGTCAGGTGGCCACCAGCGTCATCGGCACCGATGCCTTTCAGGAATGTGATGCGCTGGGTATTTCCAAGCCGGTGACCAAGTGGAATATGCAGCTGCGAGATGTGGATGCGATTCCCGCCTGTGTCGCAGAAGCGCTGCGGCGCTCGGCCGGCGGGCGGCCTGGCCCGGTCCTGCTGGACTTCCCGAAGGATGTGCAGCTGCAGGCGCTGGGCCGCTGGTCTGCGCCATCGGCAGCGACGCCGATGCACCCGGCGCCATCGGCGGTGCAGATCGAGGCGGCGCTGGCGCTGCTGCACGCCGCGCAGCGCCCGGTGTTCTACGGCGGTGGCGGGCTGATCAACTCAGGCGTCCAGGCCTGCAGCGCCTTTGCGGCGCTGGTCCGGGCCAGTGGCGCACCCTGCACCCTGACGCTTATGGGCCTGGGCGCGTTCCCGGCTGATGATCCGCAGTGCCTGGGCATGCTGGGCATGCATGGCACCCTGGAAGCCAATCTGGCCATGCATCAGGCGGATCTCATCATCTGCGTCGGTGCGCGCTTTGATGATCGCGTGACAGGGCGGCTGGATGCGTTCAGCCCACACGCGCAGGTGATTCATCTCGATATCGATCCGCGTTCGGTCGGCAAGGTGCGGGCTGCTCAGGTCGGACTGCTGGGTGATTGCGAGGCCAGCCTGCACGCATTGCTGGCCGGCTGGCGTGGCGGGCAGGACTTGTCGGCATGGTGGACGCGTATCGAAGGCTGGCGGCGGGAGCAGTCGCTGGCTTTCGATGACCGTCAGGATTGCATCCTGCCGCAGGCCTTGCTGAGCCGGCTTGATGCGGCACTGACGGGCCGAGACGCGATTGTGTCGACGGACGTCGGGCAGCATCAGATGTGGGCGGCGCAGCATCTGAAACAGCGGCGTCCCGGTCGTTGGTTGAGTTCGGGCGGCGCCGGCACCATGGGCTACGGCCTGCCGGCGGCGATCGGCGCGCAGATCGCGCATCCCGCGGCGCTGACGGTTTGTGTCAGTGGCGATGCCTCGGTGCTGATGAACATCCAGGAGATGTCCACCGCGATGCAGCATCGCACGCCGGTCAAGCTGGTGCTTTGCAATAACGGTCGCATGGGCATGGTCAGGCAATGGCAGGAACTGATCCATGGCGGCCGGCTGAGCCACAGCTATACCGAAGCCTTGCCGGATTTCGTGGCACTGGCACGCGCCTTTGGCTGGCAGGCACGCAGGGTCGAGCTGCGGGCTGAACTAGATGCAGCCCTGGACGAATGCCTGCGCAGCGCCGGCCCGTTCTTTCTCGATGTCGCAGTGTCGGCGCAGGAAAACTGCTTTCCGATGATGCCGGCCGGCGCAGCTCACAACGAGATCTGGCTGGGGCGTGATCGGCCGTATCTCGGCCCATCGGCAAATGGCTGATCCGGCCGCTGACGCTCAAGCTGCCCTGAAACGAGAAAAGGCAGCTGACGCTGCCTTTTCGATCCGAGCCGAGGGCGCGGCTTAGACGCGCTTGCGGTACTCGTGCGTGCGGGTGTCGATTTCGATCTTGTCGCCCTGGGCCACGAAGATGGGCACGGGAATCTCGAAACCGGTGGAGATCTTGGCGGGCTTCAGCACCTTGCCCGAGGTGTCGCCCTTGACGGCCGGCTCAGTCCAAGTGACTTCGCGCACCAGCGAGGTCGGCAGTTCGACCGAGATGGCTTTGCCGTCGTAGAACACCACTTCCACGGGCATGGCGTCTTCCAGATAGGACAGTGCGTCGCCCATGTTCTCGGCTTCGACTTCGAACTGGTTGTACTCGGTGTCCATGAACACATACATCGGGTCGGCGAAGTAGGTGTAGGTGCACTCCTTCTTCTCCAAGATGATCTGGTCCATCTTGTCGTCAGCCTTGAAGACGACTTCAGTGCCCGAGTTGTTCAGCAGGCTCTTCAGCTTCATGCGCACCGTGGCGGCATTGCGGCCACCGCGGCTGTATTCAGTCTTCAGCACGACCATCGGGTCCTTGCCGTGCATGATCACGTTGCCGGCGCGGATTTCTTGAGCGATCTTCATAGGTGTTCCGTCAAAGGTGTCGGGAGAGGTGTCAGTTGGCGGGCGGGGAGGCTTGAACCCAAAGTCCAAGACGTAACCCTGCCGGGCACGCGCCCGAAATCCCCTGTTGACTTCCTCTCGGCGCGGCAAAGCCGGCTATTTTAGCCAGATTCCCTGACAAAGCCCAGCAACTGGCTACAGAGGTCGGCCTGAAAGGCCAGCTCGTCGCACCAGCGTTCGGCATGCACCTGCTGGGCGCTAAGGTCCGGCAGGGTCAAGTTGTCCCAGCTGCCCAGCCCGTTCCAGGCTCGCCACAGGCCCCGAATCGAATTGGCAAGCCCGGGCTCGACGCCTCGAAGCCAGAGGTTCAGAAATGCTTCCAGCTTTGGCGCGTGAGCCCCGTCAGGTTGGGGATAAAGCTGCCAGATCATCGGCCGCGCCGCCCACTGGGCACGGACGAAGGAGTCCTCGCCGCGCACCAGATTCAGGTCGCAGGCCCACAGCAGGTGGTCGTAGTCGGCTTGGCTCAGGTAGGGCAGGGCCTGCCAACGAAGGCCGGCCGGCAGCGTCAGAGACCGCAGGGTTTGCTGCGCGTCGCCCGGGCAGACCAGCAGCAAGGTGGGGGTGCCGGCGAGTCGTTCGAGCAGTTGCGGCAGGCCGGGATTCGGGTAGGCGAACAAGCTCAGCAGCCGTTCGCCGGCATGGCGCTTGATGCCCTGCGAAGCCAGCCAGGCCGTCCGGTCGAACTTGGCCTGCCTCTCCATCAAGTCCGGCTCGCGCAGCAGTCCACCGGTGCGGCTTGTGAACCCGGGGTAGAAAAAGTGCTTCTCCAGACCGCGAGCCGGCCCGCTGAACTGTGGCGACGCCAGTCTGTGGCTGCGTTCGACATAGGACTCGGCGCTCAGATATTCGAGATTGATCCAGCGCGGCGGGACGGAACGCTCAGCCATCAGGGCGAGAAACGCCTCGGGTAACTCGCAGCCGAAGGTCTCGATGACGACGTCTCCGACCTCGCTGGTATGCAGGCTGTCTCGCCAGTCCAGCACTTCGATCCGCGGCGGGATGCCCGCGGGCGCCATCCATTGCAGCGCTGACGCGTCATCGATCCAAAGTCTGATTTGCTGATCGCGGGCCGCCAGATCGCGTGCCAGTCGCCAGCTGACGCCGATGTCGCCAAAGTTGTCGATCACCCGGCAAAACAGATCCCAGCGAAGTTCCATGCGGCATTATCGGTCGGGGCTCGCGGCACAATCGCGGCCCATGCAAGAGACCGAACCGTCCAAGCCCGAGGCCGCTAGCGCAAGCGCTGAATTGGGGGCGCAGAAGGAGGCCGAGTGGGCCGACGCGCGCGCCGCTTCCGAGTCGGCAGAAAGTCTGCGCGTGGCCGAAGTCGAGCGGCTGGCCCTGCTGCGGCGCGAGGCGCTGCTGGCCGAGGTTGCGGCCTTGTCTGGCTTGCCAGGCGTGTATCGCTACTTCGATGCGCAGGATCAGGTGCTCTATGTCGGCAAGGCGAAGAACCTGAAGAAACGTGTCTCCAGCTACTTCCAGAAGGACCATGGCGGCACGCGTATCGGCATGATGGTGGCGCGCATTGCGCGGCTCGAAACCACGGTGGTGCGCACTGAGTCCGAAGCGCTGCTGCTCGAGAACAATCTGATCAAGGCGCTGAATCCCAGGTTCAACATCCTGTTCCGGGACGACAAGAGCTACCCCTATCTGCGCCTGTCCGGCCATGCCTGGCCACGCGTCAGTTATTACCGGGGTGCGGTCGACAAGCGGCATCGCTACTTCGGTCCCTTTCCTAGTGGGTGGGCCGTCAAGGAGTCGATCCAGCTGATCCAGAAAGTCTTCAGGCTGCGCACCTGCGAGGACACGGTGTTTAACAATCGCAGCCGACCTTGCCTGCTGTATCAGATCCGGCGCTGCTCCGGCCCCTGTGTGCCTGAGGGGCAGACCGAGGAGTACCGCCGCAACGTCAGCAATGCTGAGCGCTTCCTGCTCGGCGAGACCGACGAGGTGATGGCAGGCCTGCAGGCGCAGATGATGGCGTATGCCGAGGCCTATCAGTACGAGCTGGCCGCCGAAGTGCGCAACCAGATCCAGGCCTTGTCCAAGGTGTTGCAGCAGCAGTCAGTCGACGAAAACAGTGCAACCGGCCGTGATCGGGACGTCGATGTGCTGGCGGTCAAGGTGAAAGGGGGGCGCGCCTGTGTCAACCTGGCCATGGTGCGCGGCGGGCGCCATCTGGGCGACCGGGCTTACTTTCCCAAGCATGTCGAGGATGCGGCGGCTGTGCTGCTGGCTGACGATGAGTCGGATGGCGACGGTGATGCCGTGCCGGCGTCGGTCGAGCAACAGGTGCTGGAGGCCTTCATGGCCCAGCACTACCTGGATGCACAGGTGCCGTCGCTGATCGTGGTCAGCGATGCCGTGAGCGAAGGCTTGGCTGAAGCGCTCAGCGCCCAGGCTGCCAGCAAGGTGACGGTTCAGGCGCAGCCGCGCGGACAGCGTCGGATCTGGCAGGAGATGTGCATCAAGGGGGCCGAGCTGGCGCTGGCAAGGCTCTTGTCGGAGGAGGGCTCGCAGCAGGCGCGCACGCGTGCGCTGTTGGAGGCGCTGGATCTCAGCGTGGCCGAACTCGACAAGTTTCGTATCGAGTGTTTCGACATCAGCCACAC
Organism: Methylibium sp.; assembly: GCA_013824165.1. GTDB lineage: Bacteria > Pseudomonadota > Gammaproteobacteria > Burkholderiales > Burkholderiaceae_C > JACDQM01. The sequence continues at coordinate 40,308 of PNNH01000005.1, forward strand.
TGCGGGCGAGGCCACCATGGCATCCTGCGTGGTCTTCGAGGCGCATCAGATGCAGAGCAGCCAGTACCGTCGCTACAACATCGAGGGCATCACCGGTGGCGACGACTACGCGGCGATGCGCCAGGTGCTGACCCGGCGCTACAGCAAGCTGGCCGAAGCGGCCACCTTGGGCACCGGGCGCTTGCCGGATCTGGTGCTGGTCGATGGCGGCAAGGGGCAGGTGTCGATGGCGCGTGCGGTATTCGAGGAACTGGGGCTGGACCTGAGCCTGATCGTCGGCGTTGAAAAAGGCGAGGGCCGCAAAGTCGGTCTGGAAGAGCTGGTGTTCGCCGATGGTCGGGAGAAGGTCTACCTGGGCCGCGACTCGGCGGCCTTGATGCTGGTGGCCCAGATCCGCGACGAAGCCCATCGCTTTGCCATCACGGGCATGCGGGCCAAGCGGGCTGCGGTGCGCACTGGCGGTTCGAGGCTGGAAGAGGTTCCGGGCGTTGGGCCGAAGAAGCGATCACAGCTGCTGCAGCGCTTTGGCGGCGTGCGCGGCGTGGCTGCTGCGAGTGTGGACGAGCTGTGTAGCGTCAAAGGCATTTCAAGAGAATTGGCAGAGGAAATCTATCGTGTCCTGCATTGAACGACAGTGCCGTGTTGTCCGCGCTTGGCAGCCTGCCGCTGCCTTGCTGAGCCTGGGCCTGCTGGCGGGTCTGGCTGGCTGCAGCCTGCCCTCGGCAACACCACCGACGCCACCGACCCAGACGCCTGATGCTGGTGCCAGGGAGCGGTCCGCAGCGGAGCGGCCGGCTGGTCCTCCCAGACCGGCTGAGCCGGCCCGGCCAGCCGCAGAGCTTCGCCTCGGCCCGCCCAGGCCGGTTCGTACTGCGGCGGAGCTGCGCACGCAGGCGGCGCAACGTCTGGTGGCGGCCAATCCGGGGCGGGTCTATACCGGCGAGGTGCCGCAGGTGCTGCTGGCAATTCCGGTGCTGGAGGTGGAGCTGAATGCCGACGGCAGCATCAGGAAAATCGGCGTGTTGCGCAAGCCGGGGCAAGCCCTGGACACGCTGGATCTCGCGATCGCGGCTGTGCGACGCGCGGCGCCGTTTGGCGATGTCAGCGCCATGCCGAGACCGTGGAAGTTCAGTGAGACCTTCCTCTTCAACGACCAGCGCCTGTTCAAGCCCATGACGCTGGATCTGTGAGCGGTCCTCGGCAATTTGGCGACAGCGGCGAACATGTGATGGGGCCGAGGCTGCGGATTTGGGCACAATGCCCAGATGTTCTTCAACCTGCCAACACTGTTCACCTGGGCCCGCATCGTGGCGATCCCGCTGATCGTCGGAGTGTTCTACCTGGATTTGTCGCCAGCCCATCAGAACCTCTTCGCGACGGTACTCTTTGTCGTCGTCGCGCTGACCGATTGGTTGGACGGCTACCTGGCGCGCAAGCTCAATCAGACCTCATCCTTCGGCGCGTTTCTTGACCCGGTAGCGGACAAAATTCTGGTCTGCGCATCGTTGCTGGTTCTGCTGGAACTGGGGCGTGTCAATGCGCTGGTTGCGCTGGTAATCATCGGGCGGGAAATCACGATCTCGGCCCTGCGCGAGTGGATGGCACAGATCGGGGCGTCCCGTAGCGTAGCAGTCCATATGGTCGGCAAGCTCAAGACAACGGTGCAAATGGTCGCGATCCCGTTCCTGCTGTTTGACGGGCAGTTGTTCGGCGTCATTCAGACCCGCCTGTGGGGCTCTTGGTTGATCATCGCAGCGGTCATCCTGACGATCTGGTCGATGGTGTACTACCTGCAAAAGGCGATCCCTGAAATCAAGGCCCGAGCGAAGTAGCGGACTGGGCTGACGTCGTGCTTGCTGGGTTCAGCCGGGCGTGGTCAAGGATGTATCAGGATTTTTCCTGTCTCAGACAGGGCTGATATTGCATCTAGAATCCGATCCCCGCGGTACCGGCTTTGGCTTGCGTCACTGGCCTGCGCGGAATGAATTCCCGCACTTCTGCCTTCGTGGCGCCTTGCATTCATGTCAGGGAGTATTTTGTGAACAAGTCCGAACTGATCGAGCACATTGCCAAGCAGGCAGACATCTCCAAGGCGGCGGCCGGCCGCGCGCTGGAGGCGCTTGTAGGCGGCGTGAAGACCACGCTCAAGAAGAACGGCACGGTCTCGCTGGTTGGCTTTGGCACATTCAGTGTCACCAAGCGTGCGGCGCGCAGCGGTCGCAACCCGCGCACCGGTGATGCCATCAAGATCAAGTCAGCAAAGGTTCCCAAGTTCAAGCCGGGCAAGGCATTGAAGGACGCGGTGAACTGATTTTTCCCGGTTTTACCGGGTGCTTAGCTCAGTTGGTAGAGCGGCTCCCTTACACGGAGTAGGTCAGCGGTTCGAGCCCGTTAGCACCCACCAATTCAGGCTTGGCTTCGTCGCGAGGCGATGTCATGCATTTGGCTACAATGGGCCACAGCAAAGGCGAACCCCGGTTCGCCTTTGTCTTGTATGCACCTGCAGTCGGCGCGCATCGCTTTCGGTTGGCGTGGCAGGCTCAGAGTCGCCCGGCGGCGTTCCGCCTGTCAGAGGTCATTCATGTTTGAATTCGTTCGCACGCACAACCGACTTTTCATGTTCGTCTTGTTGCTCCTTGTGCTTCCGGCCTTTGTGCTGGTCGGCGTTGAGGGCTACAGCAGTTTCATGGCTGAAGGCAACTCGAGTGTGGCCAGCGTCAATGGGCAGAAGATCACGCAGACCGAGTGGGACGCTGCGCATCGGCAGCAAGTCGAGCGTCTGCGTGCGCAGATGCCTACTGCGGACCTCAAGCAATACGACACGCCCGAGATCAAGAAGGAGTCGCTGGACAGCTTGGTTCGCGAGCGTGTGATGCAGACTGCTGCGGTCAAGCAGCATCTGATCGTCAGCGACGAGCGTCTGCAGGCGCTGTTCCGCTCGGACCCGGAGTTCGCCTTCCTGCGTAACCCGGATGGCACGGTGAACAAGTCCTTGCTGACCGCTCAGGGCATGAGCTCGGAGATGTTTGCGAGCCGCTTGCGTCAGGACCTGACTTTGCGTCAGGTGATGGCCGGGGTGAGCGATTCGCCGCTGGCTGTTTCGGCCAACTCGGGCGTCGCCTTTGATGCGTTGCTGCAGCGTCGTGAGTTGCAACTGCAGCGTTTCGATCCGCGCGAATACCTGGCGCAGATCAATCCCAGTCAAGCCGACCTGGAAGCCTTCTACAAGGACCCGGCCAATTCGGCGCGATTCCAGCTGCCGGAATCGGCGGAAATTGAGTATGTGCTGCTGAATCTTGATGCCTTGCAAGGCGAGATCAAGATGGGTGACGAAGAGCTGCGCAAGTACTACAGCGAGAACGAGTCGCGCTACACGGTGGCTGAAGAGCGCCGTGCCAGCCACATCCTCATCAAGGCGGAGAAGGACGCCCCCGCCGACGAGCGTGCCAAGGCGCGCGCCAAGGCGGCAGAACTGCTCACCCAGGCTCGCCAGAATCCGGCAGGCTTTGCCGATCTGGCCCGCAAGAATTCGCAGGACGAAGGTTCAGCCGCCAACGGTGGTGACCTGGACTTCTTCGCCCGCGGCGCGATGGTCAAGCCCTTCGAGGACGCAGCCTTTGCGCTGAAGTCTGGCGAGATCAGCAATGTGGTCGAGTCTGACTTCGGCTATCACTTGATCCAGGTGACTGGTGTGCGCGGCGGCGAACGCAAGAGCTTCGAGAGTGTCCGCCCGCAGATCGAGCAGGAAGTGCGTCGGCAGCTGGCTCAGAAACGCTACACGGAGCTTGCCGAGCAGTTCAGCAACACGGTCTACGAGCAGTCTGACAGCCTCAAGCCTGCCGCAGATCTGGCCAAGCTGAAGGTTCAAACGGCCAGCGTCCAGCGCCAGCCAGCTCCGGGTGTCGCAGGGCCGCTAGCTTCGCCCAAGCTGCTTGAACTTGTCTTCAGCGAAGAGTCTGTGCGCAACAAGCGCAACACGGAGGCCGTCGAGGTTGGGGCCAATCAGCTGGTGGCCGCGCGAGTCATCAAGCACATGCCTGCCCGCCTGCCGGCCTTGGCCGATGTGCAAGGCCAGGTGCGAGCGCAGCTGGTTCAGAAGCTGGCGGGCGAGATGGCGATCAAGAAGGGGCAGGAGCGTTTGGAGGCCATCAAGGCTTCGGACACTGGCGCTGGTCTTGGTGCGGCCGTCGTTGTGTCTCGCGCAGCGCTCGGTGGTTTGTCACCGTCGGTTGTGAAGGCGATCCTGAGCGCCGATGCGTCCAAGCTGCCAGCCTACGTCGGAACGAAGGACGATGAGGGCGGCTATGTTTTGGCGCGCATCAACAAGCTGTTGCCGCGTGATCCCGTCATCATCGATCCCAAGCGTGCTGCGCAGCAGTATGCGCAAGCATGGACGACGGCCGAGTCGCAGGCCTACTATGAGGCCTTGAAGAGCCGCTACAAGACGGTGATCAAGGCGAACATCGCCGCACCGGCCAGCTCTCAGTGATTTTTCGTTAGACAGTCACTTTCCGTCTCCAAACCGGAAATTTCTGTCTATAATTTATGGCTCTGCGGTGGTTGTAGCTCAGTTGGTAGAGTCCAGGATTGTGATTCCTGTTGTCGTGGGTTCGAGTCCCATCAGCCACCCCAAAGAATGACCAAAGCCCAGAAGCACGCGCTTCTGGGCTTTTTCATTTTCAGCCTCGAAGGCGGCCTGTTCAGGCTCAGCGTTTTTGCGACGCGGTGTGGTTGTCAGTCCGCGCGCCTCCTCCTCCTTCCTTCTCGTCCTCGCTTCCGGGCGGTACTCTGTCATGCGTCAGGGTTTTCCCGGGCGACCACCTCTTCCGTCTGGGCGAATATTCGGGCATAGTGATATTTGGCTGACCAATGCAAGGCATGCTGTGCATTTGCATCGATGCTTCTGGCCTGAGTGCGATGCTGCAAGTCGGTTCTGTCGATCCTGCGAGTGTTGGCTCAGCGACAAATGGAAGGAGACTCTGTGAGTTCAGAAACAAAACCTTCGGGCCGCCTGATCAAGGCGCCCGAGTCGTTCCTTGACCAGGCCGGCATTCGGCAGGTTGTCGCGGAAGCGAAGGCAGGGCGTCGTGGCTTCATTCGAAGCGCGTTCGCTGCAGCGAGTGCGGCGGTGGCCGCGCCAGCGGTGCTGGCCACTTCGAATCCATTGCAGGCTGGCGGTGGTGACCCGAACATCCTTGAGCTGCCCGAGCACACCAAGGGACTCGGCCAGCCGGTGGTCACCGATGGCTACGGCAAGCCTTCGAAGTACGAAGTGAATGTGCAGCGTCGGCAAAGCCCGGGCTTGACACAGACCACTCAGGCTTCGGTGTCTTTTGCTCCTCTGCAATCGCTGTTCGGCATCGTGACGCCGAGCGGTCTGCACTTCGAGCGACATCACCAGGGTTGGTGGGACATCGACCCGTCCAAGCATCGCCTGATGGTCAACGGGTCCGACTCGTCGATGCTGAAGAAGGCGTTGGTGCTGACGATGGACGAGCTGATGCGCTTGCCCTCCCAGTCGCGTTTCCATTTCATCGAGTGCGGTGCCAACACCGGCATGGAATGGGGCAATGTGGCTGTGCCGACCGTGCAGTACAGCCACGGCATGCTCAGTTGCTGCGAGTTCACCGGTGTGCCGCTGCGCATCCTGCTGGACATGGCTGGCGTCGACTACAAGCGCGCGCGCTTCGTGCTGGCAGAAGGGGCTGACGGCTCGTCGATGACGCGGACCATCCCGATGGAGATGGTCGAAAGTGGCGAAGTGCTGGTGGCCTATGGCCAGAACGGAGAAATGCTCCGCCCGGAAAATGGCTACCCCTTGCGCCTGGTCGTTCCCGGTGTGCAGGGCGTGTCTTGGGTCAAGTATCTGCGTCGCATCGAAGTGGGCGACAAGCCCTACGCCGCCAAGGACGAGGCCGTTCACTACATCGACCTGATGCCGAGCGGCCTGCATCGCCAGTACACCAATATCCAGGAATGCAAGAGCGTCGTGACAACTCCGTCAGGCGGGCAGGTGCTGCTGGACAAGGGTTTCTACAACATCAGCGGGCTGGCCTGGTCCGGACGCGGTGCCATCAAGCGCGTCGATGTTTCCGTGGACGGCGGGCGCAACTGGCGCACAGCACGTCTGGAAGGCCGTCCGATGAGCAAGTGTCTGACGCGCTTCAATATCGATTGGGTCTGGGATGGCAAGCCGGCCCTGATCCAGAGTCGTGCGATGGATGACACGGGCTATGTGCAACCGACTTACGCACAACTGCGCAAGGTGCGTGGCACGCGTTCGATTTATCACAACAATGCGATCCAGTCCTGGCTCGTGCAGGAAGACGGTGAGGTCAAGAATGTTCAGCTCTCTTAAGCCCTCAAGCATGCGTGCCTTGCTGGCCCTGGTGCTGAGCTGCTCAGCAGGTGTCGCACTGGCTCAGGCCAAGGACTTCCCCGGTATTGGCCGTGCCGCGACGCCCAAGGAAATTGCGGCTTGGGACATTGATGTCCGGCCGGACTTTAAGGGCCTGCCTAAAGGCGCTGGCTCCGTGGCGCTGGGCCAGGAAGTGTGGGAAAGCAAGTGTGCTCACTGCCATGGCATCTTCGGCGAAAGCGGTGAAGTGTTTTCGCCGCTCGTCGGCGGCACGACGGCGGACGACATCAAGACCGGTCGGGTGGCGCGTCTGACCGACGCCAGCTTCCCCGGCCGTACCACCTTGATGAAGGTGCCGACGGTTTCGACTTTGTTCGACTACATCAACCGCGCCATGCCGTGGAATGCGCCGAAGTCCCTGAGCGTGGACGAGGTCTATGGCGTGACCGCGTTCCTGCTCAACCTCGGTGGCATCCTGCCCGACAACTACGTGATGTCGGACAAGAACATTGCTGAGGTCCAGCAGCGCATGCCCAACCGCAATGGCATGACGCTGGACCACACCATGTGGCCTGGCAAGGGGCTGACCACGGCCAAGGCAGCGGATACCCGCAACACGGCTTGCATGAAGAACTGCGACACAGGCGCGAAGATCAGCTCCTTCCTGCCGGACTATGCACGCAATGCGCACGGCAATCTGGCTGAGCAATCGCGCAGCGTGGGTGCTCAGCACGGTATCGACACGACCAAGCCGGTCGGCGATCCGACAAAGCGCGATGCAGCGCCTGCCAAGCCTGCCGAGCCGGCCAAGCCGTCAGCCGCCGCGCTGCTGAACAAGTACAGTTGCACCGCATGTCACGCTGCAGATGCAAAGCTGGTCGGCCCATCGTTCAAGGAGATTGCCAAGAAGTATGCTGACCGTGCGGATGCCGTTGCTTACCTGACGGCCAAGATCCGTGCGGGCGGTGTGGGCGTCTGGGGCCCGATCCCGATGCCGGCTCAAGCGCTGGGCGAGGCGGATGCCGCGCTGCTCGCGCAATGGTTCAAGAACGGAGCCTCGCGTTAAGCCTGCGGCGCGTGGACCTCAAATACGGGATGACACGTATGGTGCGCCTGTATCCTTTTATTAGCATGGAGTGAACAAGGAGACTTCCCATGATCGCAAATCGTCGACAGGTTCTGAAGCAGAGCGCCACCGTGGCCTCCCTGATGGTGGCATCTGGCGTGCTGGGCCCCCTGGCTCACGCCGCGGGTGCTGCTGCTGGCAAGGGCGCCTTTGACGCCAAGACCATGGCCGATCTGGTCAAGGCTCTGGGTTACGGTGCGCCCACCGAAAGCAAGGATGTCAGCATCACTGCGCCCGACATCGCCGAGAACGGCGCCGTGGTGCCTCTGGGTGCCACCACCACACTGGCTGGCGTCAAGCAGGTCATGCTGCTGGTTGAGAAGAACCCGTCCGTGCTGGCTGCGCTGTTCAACGTGACGCCCGAGGTTGACGCGAGTTTCTCGACGCGCGTCAAGATGGGCCAGTCGTCCAACGTCTTCGCAGTGGCGGTGACCAATGACAACAAGGTTCTGTTCGCGCAGAAGGAAGTCAAGGTCACCTTGGGTGGTTGCGGCGGCTGATCCCGCAAAGATCCGGTGTCAACGCAAACTCAGCTAAGCATTCAATCGAGCCGGACCTCAAGCGGTTCGCTCACAAGGAGATAAAACATGGCAGATCCGATGCGCATTCGCGCTCAAGCCGCTGGCGACAAGGCAACAGTTCGTGTGCTGATGGCGCATGAGATGGAAAGTGGTCAGCGCAAGGACTCGGCAGGCAAGACCATCCCTGCCTGGTTCATCAGTGAAGTCAGCGCCTCGCTCAATGGCAAGGTGGTGATGACTGCGGAGTGGGGACCTTCGGTGTCCAAGAACCCGTTCCTGCAGTTCGCCATCAAGGGCGCCAAGGCCGGTGACAAGGTTTCGGTCACCTGGACTGACAACAAGGGCGACAAGCGCACCGACGAGGCAGCGGTTTCCTGATTCTGTTGTCATTGAGCGCCGGCCCGCATGCGGGCCGGTCTCTATTTGTGCTTTCATTCGCGTGCCTTACCCTTTAGAACCCAGATAAGCAAAACAGGAGACGGAGCATGAAGCTTCCAAAGGTCCTTCTCGCCATCAGCTGCGCGCTGCCGCTGTCGATGGCTCAGGCTCAAAAGAGTGCGGCAGATGGCATAGCTGAATACCGGGCGCTGCTGGCCGACGGCAATCCGGCCGAGCTGTTCGAAGCCAAGGGCGAGGGCATCTGGAAGACCAAGCGCGGTCCGAAGAATGCGTCTCTGGAAGCCTGTGATCTGGGCAAAGGGCCAGGTGTCGTCAAAGGCGCTTTCGTCGAGTTGCCGCGCTGGTTCAAGGACACGCAGCGGGTGCAGGACATGGAGTCTCGCCTGCTGACCTGCATGGAAACACTGCAGGGTCTGGACCCGGTGGCAATTGCAAAGACGCCTTTTGGCCGCGGTGAGCAGGCCAATATGGAAGCTCTGGCGGCCTGGATCTCGGCTGAGTCACGCGGCATGAAGATGAACTTGTCTCAGGGCCATTCGGACGAGCGTCGGATGTATGAATTGGGCAAGCGGGCCTTCTTCTTCCGTGGCGGCCCGATGGATTTTTCCTGCGCCTCCTGTCATGGCGAGGAGGGCAAGCGAATCCGTTTGCAGGACTTGCCGATCCTGACGAAGAATCCGGGAGACGGCGTTGGCTTCGCGGCCTGGCCAGCATACCGGGTGTCCAGCGGTGAGATGTGGAGCATGCAGCGCCGCCTGAACGACTGCTTCCGCCAGCAACGCTTTCCTTACCCAGGGTTTGCTTCGGATGTGACGATTGCTCTGGCCGTCTATATGGGCGTCAACGCCAAGGGTGCCGAGTCGATTGCCCCGGCCATCAAGCGCTGAAGGAGACATGATGCGAAAGACAACAATTGCAGTAGCCGCCAGCATCGCCGCCGTCACCCTGACGCTGGCCGGATGTGCCGTCGCGCCCAGTTCAGCCGAGCTTGATGCGCAGGCTGCAGCGATGATGAAGGCCTCGTTCCGTGACGAAGGTATCGCCACGATGAAGCGGCTGGATCAGGACCTGGGCCAGCAAGCCTGCTCGTCCGACAAGCAGCCCAGCGATGCGGTCGCCAAGAAGATCGAGGAAGAGTCGATGGCTTCGATTCGCTGGCCGGCCGGCGGCCAATACATCGGCGACTGGCGTGAGGGCGAGAGGCTGGCGCAGAACGGGCGCGGCATGACCTGGACCGACCGCTCTGCGGCGTCCAGTGCCAACGGCGGCAACTGCTACAACTGCCACCAGATCAGCAAGGCTGAGATCTCCTTCGGCACGATTGGGCCGAGCCTGTACAACTACGGCAAGATCCGTGGCGTGAAGGATGTTGCCGACCCCGCGACGGCCGCGATCGTGCAGTACACCTGGGGCAAGCTGTGGAATTCCAAGGCTTACAGCGCCTGTTCCAACATGCCGCGCTTCGGCCATGCCGGACTGCTGGATGAGACGCAGCTCAAGCACATCATGGCCCTGCTGCTGGACCCGAAGTCACCGGTCAACCAGTAAACACTCGCCACCAGCCCGCTTCGGCGGGCTTTGTTTGAAGTTAAACATAAGCGATTACTTATCATGAATCTCAGCAAGCGCGAATTTTTGCAGGTCATGTCGGCCGCTTCCGTGGCGGGCATGGGGCTGGGGCGTTATGCCGATGCGGACGCGGCGACAGCCGAACAAGGGCTGTACGACTTGCCCCGCTTTGGCCAGGTGTCCTTCCTTCACATGACCGACTGCCATGCGCAGCTCAAGCCGATCTACTTCCGCGAGCCCAATGTGAACCTGGGTATCGCCGGCATGCAGGGCAACACGCCGCATGTGGTGGGCGAGAAGCTGCTCAAGAGCATTGGCGTGCGTCCGGGGACTGTGCAGGCCCATGCCTACACCTACATCGACTTCGAGCGCGCCGCGCGCCGCTACGGCAAGGTGGGTGGTTTTGCGCATCTCTCTACGCTGGTCAAGCGAATGAAGGCGAGCCGGCCGGGCGCCTTGCTGCTCGACGGTGGTGACACTTGGCAGGGTTCTGCCACTTCGCTGTGGACCAATGCCCAGGACATGGTTGACGCCTGCAAGCTGCTCGGCGTGGACGTGATGACCGGCCACTGGGAGTTCACCTATGGCATGGAGCGCGTCAAGGAAATCCTGGAGAAGGATTTCAAGGGCAAGCTCGACTTCGTGGCGCAGAACGTCAAGACCAACGACTTCGGTGACCAGGTGTTCAGCCCCTATGTCATCCGGGAAATCAACGGCGTGAAGTGCGCCATCATCGGCCAGGCCTTCCCGTACACACCAATCGCCAATCCGCGCCATATGGTGGCGGACTGGGCCTTCGGCATCCAGGACGAGAACATGCAGGCCATGGTCGACGAGGCGCGCGGCAAGGGCGCCAAGGTCGTCGTCGTGATCTCGCACAACGGCATGGATGTTGACCTCAAGATGGCCTCGCGCGTGCGCGGCATCGACGCCATCATGGGCGGCCACACGCATGACGGCGTGCCGGTGCCGGTGCTGGTGCAGAACGCAGGTGGCAAGACCATCGTCACGAATGCGGGCAGCAATGGGAAGTTCCTGGGGGTGCTGGACTTTGAACTCAAGGATGGCCGCGTCAGCGATTTCCGCTACAAGCTGATGCCCATCTTCTCGAACATGCTGAAGGCCGATCCTGAGATGGACGCCCTGATCAACAAGATCCGGGCGCCGTACGAAGCCAAGCTGTCAGAGAAACTGGCCATCACCGACGGTCTGCTGTATCGACGCGGCAACTTCAACGGCAGCTGGGACCAGTTGCTGGTGGACGCACTGATGGATGTGCAGGGCGCGGACATTGCCTTCTCGCCTGGTTTCCGCTGGGGCACGAGCCTGCTGCCTGGCGATGTGATCACGCGTGAGTTGATGATGGATCAGGTTGCCACCACCTACTCCTACGCGACCGTCACCGAGATGAGCGGTGCGACCATCAAGACCGTGCTTGAGGACGTCTGCGACAACCTGTTCAACCCCGACCCCTACTACCAGCAAGGCGGCGACATGGTGCGCGTTGGTGGCCTGACTTATGCCTGCGAGCCAGGTGCGGGCATGGGCCGGCGCATCCAGGACATGCGCCTGAACGGCAAGCCGATCGAGGCCGGCAAGAACTACCGTGTGGCCGGCTGGGCGCCGGTGGCCGAAGAGGCTGCCAGCATGCCCGGCACCCGCATGGTGTGGGATGTGGTCGAGCAGTGGCTCAAGTCCAAGGGCCGTGTCACGCCGCGCAAGATCAACACGCCGCGTCTGATCGGCGTCAGCGGAAATCCGGGCATCGTGCTCTGATCCGCTCCGGGACTTTCCTTTCAAAGCAAGGGAAAGTCCCCGGCACACAGTGCTTGTAGGGCCGCGGGAGCGGCCCTACTATTGCTCAACACTTAAGAAAGTTTGATATCAAATTTTCGAGAACGTAATGAGCGACAAACGTCCGCAAGACCCGTCCCAGGATCTCACTGAGGCCAACGCTGGCGGCGCTACGCCCAGGCCCGATGTAGCCGAGATGCGCCGGCATGCGGCAGAGGCTACCGCGCTGCTGAAGGCGATGGGCAATGAAGACCGGCTGCTGATTCTGTGCACCCTCAGCCAGGGCGAGATGACGGTGGGCGATCTTGAGGCGCGTACCCAGATCCATCAGCCCACCTTATCGCAGCAACTCACGGTGTTGCGTGCGCAAGGCATGGTCTGCTGCCGCCGCGAAGGCCGGCACGCCTTCTACTCGGTCTGCAGCCCTGCGGCTCTGGCCACCATCGACACGCTCTACGGCCTTTTCTGCGCGCGCAGCGGGACTTGCACGCCGCCTGCACCGAGCAAGGGCCGGGGGAGGGCGCCCAAGTGAGCTAGACCGAGCCCCCACCCGGCCGCGAGAGCCCCTGGCGGCAGGGTCATCAACGCTAGCCGCGCATCGAACGACGGCAGCGCAATCACAACCTGGAGACAAAACATGAAACGACTGACAGCAGTCGCTGTGGCGACGCTCGCCCTGCCTTTTTCTGCGCAAGCCACCAACGGCATGCTGCTGGAGGGCTACGGGCCGATCAGCGCGGCCATGGGTGGGGCCGCGACGGCGGTCGAGAACGGCCTTGCCGCCGCCGCCAACAACCCCGCAACGCTGGGGCTGCAGACCGCGGGCGCCCGCCTGGATCTCGCCATCGGCCACCTCGGGCCTCGAGTCTCTTCAAGTGCCGGTCCCATGGTGGCGGATTCGGGTGGACGCGCCTACGTGATGCCCGCTCTGGGCTACGGCCGGCGCAATGGCGATCTCACTTACGGGGTCGCTCTGTTCGCCCAGGGCGGCATGGGCACCGACTACGCGTCTAACAGCTTCCTCGCGATGGGTTCGGGCAAGGAAGTGCGATCTGAGCTAGGCGTTGGGCGGCTCATCCTGCCGCTGGCCTGGCAGGCCAGCCCTGAGCTGGTGATCGGTGGCTCGGTGGATCTGGTGTGGTCGACCCTTGACCTGCGCATGGCGGCGTCCGGCGCCCAGCTCGGCCAGATGGTGACCGGGGCCGGCGGCAATCTCGCGATGGCCTTGCCGGCACTGGGCGGTGCACCTTGGGCGCGCATTGACTTCAGTGACGGCAGCAGCTTTTCTGGTGAGGCCTTCTCGACAGGCTTTGCTGCCAAGCTCGGGCTGATCTACAAGGCGTCGCCGACGCTCACACTGGGTGCAAGCTGGCACAGCAAGACTTCGCTGCGCGATATGAAGACGGGCAAGAACGCGGCCTCGCTGAGTGCCTTCGGTGGCTTTGCTGATGCCGGCCAACTGACGGTGCAGGATTTCCAGATGCCGCAGCAGTTTGCGCTGGGCCTGGGCTGGCAGGCAACGCCGGCGCTGCTGTTTGCGCTGGATGTCAAGCATGTTGCCTGGTCTGACGTGATGCAGTCCTTCAAGATGCGCTACGTCAGTTCGGGCATGGGCGGTGAAGTGAGCTTCGCACTGCCACAGCAATGGCGCGATCAGACCGTGATGGCGATGGGCGTGGCATGGAAGGCGTCCCCGGCGCTGACGCTACGCGCGGGCTACAACTCGGACTCGAACCCGATACCGGACAGCACGGTGAACCCGTTGTTCCCGGCCACGATTCGAAAGCACTACAGCCTGGGCTTCGGCTACGAGCTGTCGGAGCGCTCGGGCATCAGCGCCGCGGTCACCAGGGCGCCAAAGGTGAGTGTGCAAGCCGGCTCCGGAGTTTCGATCAGCCACAGCCAGTTGAATGCGCAGCTGATGTTCAGCCAGCGCTTCTGAATTCCTCAGCCACTTTTTTAGCTCAAATAGCAGGAAATTCTCATGAACGGATTTAAGACATCGATCATCCGAGTTGTCTCGGTGGCGCTGCTGGGCGCAGCACTGACCGGTTGCGGCACGGTCGCGACTATGGGCAAGCTCGAGGAGGGGGCCGCCGCCGAGGCTGGCCGGATGTGGGACCGCTGGGTCGAGAGCGGTGGCGACATTGCCGTGGCCACCACCTGGGAGCGCAAGGTCAAGCCGGGCGTCACTCTGGACCAGATCGAGCAGGCGCTGGCCAGCGTCGCCACCGAGATGAATATTCGCCCGGTGGGCGAGTTGCCGCTGTCAAAGGAGTTGGAGGCGCGCAGCGGCAAGCCGGAGCGGCTGCTGAAGGTCTACAACTACTGCAACCCGCAGACCGCGCGCAAGATGGTCGACTTCTCGCCGCACATGGCGGCCTATCTGCCTTGTCGCATCAGCATCGTTGAGCAGGCCGACGGCCTGTGGCTGTACACGCTCAACATGGACATGATGATCAAGATGGGCCGCAAGATGCCGCCTGAACTCAAGGTGGACACCATGAAGGTGCGCGAAGCGATTTGGCAGATGATGGAGAAGGGTTCGAAGGGCGACTTCTGAGTCGCTGCCCTTTCAGGGCCGGTGTGAAGCAGGAGCGGGCCGCATGGCCCGCTTTTCAATTGCTTCGCCAGATTCAGGGCTTCAGATAGGCGTAGCTCTCGCGCGCCTGCAGTTTGCTGACTTCGGCAACGCCGGACGGCACGACCTTGGCCTCCATCACCACGCGGTCAGCGGGGATCTTGCGGGAGACCAGGGTGTTGTTGCAGACGCGGAACTCGACACCGCGGCCAGACAACTCGCCGATGGCGCCCGCGAAAGGCTGGCCCGAGGCGTTCTCGGCACCATCGAGCAGGAAGTCGATGCCGGGGCCATGCGTCACGACGATGATCTTGGTCTTTGGCTCAGCATTCAGATGGTTGCGGATATTGCCGATGGCTCTCGAAGCTTGCTGCACACCTTCGCTCAGGTGATAGACCACCTTGATGCCGGAATCGTCGGCACGCGCAGCGCTGGCCGCCGCGATACCGAAGGTGGCGGCCAGCAGGCCGCCCAAGTGAAATCGTCGTGTGTTTGACATACATCGCTCCTCAACCGGGTGTCCGGGGTGTAAATTAGCCATTGCGCATACTAGGATTTAATGCCAAATCCTGGCGCCTGACATACGGGCTTACGCCGACATCACCATCATGCCGATCGAATCCCTCATCGACTCTCTCGGGCAGTCCAAGGCCTTGGCTTTGGGAGGGCTGTTGATCGGTTTCATGTTCGGCTTCTTCGCCCAGCGCTCGCGATTCTGCCTGCGCTCGGCCACCATCGAGTTTTCGCGCCGCGTGCATGGCGGCAAGTTGACGGTCTGGTTGTTCGCCTTCGCTGTCGCACTGCTGTCGACCCAAGGGCTGATCGCGCTGGGATGGCTGGATGTCAGCAGCGCGCGCCAGCTGGCGGCGCGTGGCAGCTTGTCGGGGGCAGCCATTGGCGGCGCGCTGTTCGGCGTCGGCATGATCCTGGCGCGTGGCTGTTCCAGCCGGTTGCTGGTGTTGGCCGCCCAGGGCAATCTGCGCTCTGTGCTGTCCGGGCTGGTGTTCGCGGTGACGGCCCAGGCCGCCTGGTCGGGCGTGCTCGCGCCCTGGCGCGAACAGATCTCTGGCTGGTGGACGGTGGATGGCGGTGCGGCCCGCGACCTGGTCGCGATCAGCGGCCTGGGGCGCACGGGCGCCCTGCTGTTCGGCGCCTTGTGGCTGATCGCCGCGGTCCGCTGGGCCCGCCATCAGCGCGTGCCCGCCTGGGGCTGGGCAGGGGCCAGCATGGTGGGCCTCAGCATCACGGCTGCCTGGTGGTACACCGGCTCGGTCGCGGCAGCCGGGCTGGAAGCCGCGGCGGCGCCGGTGCAGAGCCTGAGCTTCACCGGCCCATCGGCCGAAGTGCTGGTGCGTGTGCTGTTCGCACCGGACAAGGCGCCGACCTTCGATCTGGGTCTGGTTCCTGGCGTCTTCCTGGGCTCCTTCGTGGCTGCGGCGCTGTTCCGTGAACTCAAGCTCGAAGGCTTTGCTGGCGGGGCCAGCATGCGCCGCTATCTGATCGGCGCCGTGCTGATGGGCTTTGGCGGCATGCTGGCCGGTGGCTGTGCGGTCGGTGCGGGCCTGTCCGGCGCGGCAGTCTTCACCATCACTTCCTGGGTCACGCTGTCGGCCATGTGGGCCGCTGCGGCGCTGACCGATTGGCTGGTGGACCAACGCGGCGAGCAGTTCGGTCGGGAAGCGGCACCGGCCGATCAAGCGATGCCCAGCCGCAGCTTTTCAAACCAGGGTCTGCGTCTATGAGCCGCGCGGACAGCGCTGAAGCGGCGCAGCAGCGAGTAGCCAGCGCGACGGCAGACGCCGCCGCGCGCCAAGCGAGATAGCGATGACATTCCTCCTCCAACACGCGTTGCGCCGCAAGCGCAGCTTCGTCACCGCGCTGGCGGTGGCTGCGCTGGCTGCAATGCATGCGCCGGCAGCACTGGCTCAGAAAGTCCAGGCCGTGCAGGTGGCGCCGCAGACCTGGATGGTGCAGGGCGAGTCCGCGCTGGGCTCGTCCGCGAACCGCAACTTCATCTCCAACGCCGCCTTTGTCGTTACCGATGACGGCGTCGTGGTCGTGGATGCACTCGGCTCACCGGCGCTGGCGCTGGAGTTGATGGCCGAAATCCGGCGCATCACGCCCAAGCCGATCAAGCACCTGATCATCACGCACTACCACGCCGACCACATCTACGGTCTGCAGGAGTTCAAGGCCGCTGGCGTGCAGTTGATCGGCCAGAAGGACGGCCAGCTGTATCTGCACTCCGAGACCGCCGAGTTGCGCCTGAAGGCCAGCCGCGAGGAGATGTTCCCTTGGATCGACGAGAAAACCCACTTGGTGCCGGCCGACCGCTGGGTGAGCGGGACCACGACCCTGCGTCTGGGTGGGCTGGACTTCGTGCTGCAAGCCGCCGGGCCTGCGCATACGCCGGAGGATCTGGTGGTCTATGTGCCGCAGCTCAAGCTGCTGGTGGCGGGTGACCTGGTGTTCCGCGGCCGCGTGCCCTTTGTCGGCCAGGCGGACAGTGGCAGCTGGATCGCGGCGCTGGATCGCCTGCTGGCCTTCGACACGGCGGTGGTCGTGCCTGGGCATGGCCCAGTGTCGATGACGGCCCGCGAAGACCTGCAGCTGACGCGCGACTACCTGGCTTATCTGCGCCAGACCATGGGCGATGCCGCACGCGATCTTGAGCCGTTCGAGGAGGCCTACGCCAAGACCGACTGGTCGCGCTTTGCCAAGCTGCCGTTGTTTGGCGTGGCCAACCGCATCAATGCCTACAACACCTATTTGCTGATGGAGCAATCAGCCAAATGACGCTGCGTCGAAGAGATCTGTTGCCGGCGATGGCGCTGGCACCTTGGGCGTTTGGTGCGCAGGCCACGCCGCCCGCGCGTGGCGAGGCGGTGAATTGGCCGCAGCAGCTCAGCCTGCTGGATGGTCGCGCCTGGACGACCGAGCAGTGGCGTGATCGCGCGGCTGTGATCGTGTTCTGGTCCTTGCACTGCGGCTTTTGCGAGCGCCACAACGTGCATGTCGAAAAACTGCACCGGGCGGCGGCTGGCAAGCGCCTCAGCGTGCTGACCGTCGTGGCCGAGTTTGACGCCGACGCCGTGCGGCGGCGCATGGCACAGCGCGCCTGGACATTCCCCGTGACCTTGGGCCGCGAGCCGCTGGCTGCTGCGCTGGGCGCGCGGCGCAGCGTGCCGCTGACCGTCACGGTCGATCGAAAGGGGCGCCTCAGCGAGGTGATCCCGGGCGAGATGTTTGAGGCGGATGTGCTCGGCTTCATGCAACTCGCCGAGCGCGGCTGAAGGAAGTTTTGCGCCCCAAAGTGGTGCTTGTTTTATCGATTCGGCATATTGATCAAAACTATCATTGATTGCATCAATTCTTGTGCCGTTGACCTTGGATAGAGCATGCTGAACAACTTCCGGATCTCGCAACGTTTCGTCACCATCATGGCCATGTTCTGGCTGAGCTTTGGTGTGCTGGCGAGCTTGGCCCTCTGGGGCTTGTTCGTTGGTGCCGACAGGCTTGACTATGTCGCAAAGCAGCGTCTTTCGACCGTAGCTCAATTGCATGCGGTACTCAAGAACAACCAGGCCAACCGCACCGAAGTACTACTGGCCTTCCAGCACGCCCCGACGAGTCCGTTGGCAGCGATTCACGAGCATCCTGTCAGCCTGCACCTGGATTTGATCGTGAAGCGCCGCGCCGAGAACGATGAAGCATGGCCGAGGCTGGGTGCTGGCTTCATCAGTCCAGAAGAAAAAGCCCTGTTTGAGGATGCCGATGCAAAACGTAAGGCTTGGACGGTCCGGGTCGATGCGACCCTGGCGGCGATGAAGGCCGGCGATTTCTCGGACACCGTCATGGCCTCTTTTTTGCAGGCTGGGCGCCGAGAAGGCATGGCCTTGTTCGATGCGCTGGAGGGGCTGAGCAAGTTTCAGCAGGAGCGCGCAGTGGCTGCTGCCGAGCAGGCCAAGCAGCGCGCTCAGGCTTTGCTCGCTGTCTTCGTGGCGCTGGCCTTGTTGGTTGGCCTGCCTGCGACCTGGATGTTCTTCGGGCTGCTGGCACGCATCCGCTCTGGCTTTGCCAAGGCGGACGCGCTGTCCACCGCGATTGCCGCCGGGGACCTTAGCCAGGCGGTGCAGGCCGATGGCCGCGACGAGATCGGTCATCTGTTGGGCCAGATGGGCCTGATGCGCGAGCGGCTGCTGAGCCTGATCCGCGAGGTGCGCAGCGCCGCCGATGGCGTGCAAACTGCAGCCGACGAAGTGGCCTCGGGCAATATGGACCTATCAGGCCGCACCGAGCAGACCGCCAGCCAGCTGCAGCAGACGGCCAGCACGACGGACGAACTCAGCACCACGGTGCGGCAGAACGCCGATAACGCGGGTCAGGCCAATCAGCTGGCGCAGGGCGCCAGCGAGGTGGCCGGGCGCGGCGGCGCGGTGGTCGGCGAAGTGGTGGCGACGATGCGCGGCATCAACGACAGCAGCCGCAAGATTGCCGACATCATTGGCGTCATCGATGGCATTGCCTTCCAGACCAATATCCTTGCGCTGAACGCAGCCGTCGAGGCTGCGCGGGCCGGCGAGCAGGGCCGCGGCTTCGCCGTGGTGGCCTCCGAGGTGCGCAGTCTGGCGCAGCGCAGCGCAGCTGCCGCGCGCGAAATCAAGACGCTGATCTCGACCAGCGTCGAGCATGTCGAGCAGGGTACTGTGCTGGTGGACCGCGCCGGCAGCACCATGCAAGAGGTGGTGGATGCGATCCGCCGCGTCAGCGACATCGTGGCCGAGATCAGCGTCGCCAGCCGCGAGCAGAGCGAAGGTGTCAGCCTGGTCGGCAATGCGATCACGCAAATGGACCAGAGCACGCAGCAGAACGCCGCGCTGGTCGAGCAGAGCGCCGCCGCCGCTGCCAGCCTGCGCGAGCAGGCCAATCAGCTGGTAGCTGCGGTGTCAGGCTTCAAGCTGCCCTGAACGTCGCCGGGTTGCGGCGGCGACAGCCTCACTCCCGCTCCAGCTCCAGATAGGTGCGGCTGGCATTGCCGGGCATCAGCTCCGCCGCATTGAGCAAGCGCATGAAGGGACGGGCGTCGAAGCTGCGCACCGCCGGGCTGACGTCCTGCCCCTCCTCGACGGCCTTCTTCATGTGCGCGCGCAGCGCGAGCAGATAGGCCTGGGTGTCGGCCTTGGCGGTAGCGACGTCGGTGGGCGCACCATGGCCGGGCACCAGCACGCTTGGCCTGAGCGCTTCGATGACGGCGAAAGTTTGCAGCCAGCGCTTGGTGTTGCTGACCGGCAGCACGCCCAGCATGCGCTGCGTGTAGACCACGTCGCCGCTGAAGAGCACGCCCTGCTGTGGCAGCCAGACCATCATGTCGCCGGGGGTGTGCGCGCCGCCGCGGTGCTTGAGCTCAATGCGCAGGCCACCGAGTTCCAGGATCTCGTTCTCGCCACTAATCCAGCGCGTTGGCAGCGTTGGCACCGTGCCGTCGGCCTTGGCGCCGAGCACCGCGCGCAGCGCTTGCAGATGCTCGCTGCCGCGGCTTTGCATATCAGCCTGCCCGTTGGCATGGGCTATCAGCTCGGCGCCCTGGGCCTTGAAGAAGCCATTGCCGAGCCAGCGGTGATCCTGCCCGCCGGTGTTGACGACCCATTTGATGCGCGTCGCGCCAACCTTGGCCGCCGCCGCGGCGATAGCCTGCGCCGACTGCCAGGTCGCGCCGCTGTCGATGAGCAGCGCGCCCTCGGGCGTGAGCACCAGGCCGATATTGGCATTCAGCCCCTCGTTCTCGGGCGTGCGTGCACCTGTCTCGCCGACGAAGGCATAGACGCCAGCGGCCACAGGCTTGAACTGCACATCGACAGCGAGAGCCGGTGCAGTGAGTGTCAGGGTCAGGACGAGAGCACTTGCGGTGGTCTTGAACATCGTGAACTCCGGTGCGGTGGGGTCAGGCAGGCGGCGACGCGTCCGCTCAAGGGGCTGGCGGATTGATGGTCCCGTGCGCCAGCAGGGGCTGGTCATGCCGCTGCAGATGCGCCTCGGCATGCTCCAGCACGAAATAACGAAAAGCTTCCGCGGCCGGTGATAGCAGCTTGCTCTGCATGCGAACCAGGTTCCAGGTGCGCATCACCGGCGTGTGCTCGACGTCCAGCAGCTTCAGCGCCCCGGCGCGCAGCTCCAGGCCTAGCGTGTGCAAGGACAGGAAGGCCACGCCCATGCCTGCGATGACGGCCTGTTTGATGGTCTCGTTGCTGGGCATCTCCATCGCGATGCGCGGCGACAGATGGTGGTCGCGGAAGAAGGCGTCCATCACATTGCGCGTGCCGGAGCCGGCCTCGCGGGCGATGAAGCGCTGATTCACCAGCGCCTCCAGCGGCACATGGTCCAGCGCGGCCAAGGGGTGCTCAGGCGCTGCAACGAAAACCTGCGGGTGTGCGGCAAAGGGCTCGGCCCGGGTGGCCAACTCCTTGGGTGGGCGACCCATCACCGCCAGATCCACCTCGCCGGACTGCAGCAGCGCCACCAGCTGTTCCCGGTTCTGGCAGACCGAGAGCTTGACCTCGATGCCCGGATGTTCGTCGTGAAAGCGCGCCAGCAACTGCGGCACGAAGTATTTGGCGGTGCTCACCAGGCCGACTGACAGCAGGCCGCTCTCGGCACCCTTGAAGCGCGCCATCGCGTCGTCCGCCTCTTTCAGCGTGGCCAGCAGGCGCCGGGCATAGACCAGGAAGTATTCGCCCGTTGTGGTCAGTGTCACCTGGCGGCCACGGCGCTCGAACAGCGGCAGACCGAGCTGCGATTCCAGCTCCTTGACCTGCATGGTGACGGCCGGCGGTGTCAGGTGCAGCGCCTCAGCGGCACGCGCGAAGCTCAGGCCCTTGGCCACTTCGGTGAAGACGCGCAGCTGGCGGAAGCTGATGTTGAGCATTCAGTAATTGCTTAATCGAAGTAGAAGAATAACTGAATTCTCTTTATTTAAGTCGCGACTTAAATTCTGCCCATCGCGTCAACAGACGCTCAACGCAAGGCAGGAGCCGCGAATGAACAAGCCAGTCGAAGAGGGCGTGATCACCGACGCCAAGAAGCGTTACAGCGCCGGGGTGCTGAAGTACCGTCAGATGGGCTACTGGGATGCCGACTATGTGCCCAAGGACACCGACACCCTGTGCCTGTTCCGCATCACGCCGCAGGACGGCGTGGACCCGATCGAAGCTGCCGCGGCCGTGGCCGGCGAGTCCAGCACGGCCACCTGGACGGTTGTCTGGACCGACCGCCTGACCGCCTGCGACAGCTACCGTGCCAAGGCCTACAAGGTCGAGCCGGTGCCCAACAACCCGGGCCAGTACTTTGCCTGGGTGGCCTACGACATCATCCTGTTCGAAGAGGGCTCGATCGCCAACATCACGGCCAGCCTGATCGGCAACGTCTTCTCCTTCAAGCCGCTGAAGGCGGCACGCCTGGAAGACATC
Organism: Methylibium sp.; assembly: GCA_013824165.1. GTDB lineage: Bacteria > Pseudomonadota > Gammaproteobacteria > Burkholderiales > Burkholderiaceae_C > JACDQM01. Next base: position 62,119 of record PNNH01000005.1, read on the forward strand.
CGCATGCCGGTGGCGCTGGTGAAGACCTTCAAGGGCCCGCCCACTGGCCTGGTGGTCGAGCGCGAACGCCTGGACAAATTCGGCCGGCCGCTGCTCGGCGCGACGACCAAGCCCAAGCTGGGCCTGTCGGGCCGCAACTATGGCCGTGTGATCTATGAAGGCCTGAAGGGCGGCCTGGACTTCATGAAGGACGACGAGAACATCAACTCGCAGCCCTTCATGCACTGGCGCGACCGTTTCCTCTACGTCATGGACGGCGTCAACAAGGCCAGCGCCGCCACCGGCGAGGTCAAGGGCAGCTATCTGAACGTGACCGGCGCGACGATGGAAGACATCTACGAGCGCGCCGAGTTCGCCAAGGAGCTGGGCTCGGTGGTGATCATGGTGGACCTGATCATCGGCTGGAGCGCGATCCAGAGCATCGCCAACTGGGCGCGCAAGAACGACATGATCGTGCACATGCACCGTGCCGGCCATGGCACCTACACGCGGCAGAAGAACCACGGCGTGAGCTTCCGTGTGATGGCTAAGTGGCTGCGTCTGGCGGGCGTGGACCATCTGCACACTGGTACCGCCGTGGGCAAGCTCGAGGGCGACCCGATGACGGTACAGGGCTACTACAACGTCTGCCGCGACAGCTACACCAAGCAGGACCTGCCGCGCGGCCTGTTCTTCGACCAGGACTGGGCCGATATGCGCAAGGTGATGCCAGTGGCTTCGGGCGGCATCCATGCTGGCCAGATGCACCAGCTGATCGACCTGTTCGGTGACGATGTGATCCTGCAGTTCGGCGGCGGCACCATCGGCCACCCGGCAGGCATCCAGGCCGGCGCCGTGGCCAACCGCGTGGCGCTCGAATGCATGGTCAAGGCGCGCAACGAGGGCAAGGACATCAAGAACGAAGGTCCGGACATCTTGCGCAAGGCGGCACAGACCTGCACGCCGCTGAAGCAGGCCCTCGATACCTGGGGCGAGATCAGCTTCAACTACGCGTCCACAGATACCTCGGACTATGCGGTAACGCCCACGACAGCCTGAGTGGCCCGCATGCGCAGGTCGGTGCGAGGGCAGGTCGGCGCGGCGCTCCGCTGCGCTCATGTCCCCCGCCGTCGGCCTGCAGCCGCCGGCTCCTCCTTTACTTCGCTCCGCGAAGCACCGCACCGACCTGCGGCAGCACCGTGGCATGCGCATGGGCGCAGTACGCCGCTGCCGCCCGCCTCGGGTGTCGGGCGTCTGGTGAACGGACGTCAAGGAGGAGGTCTTGGCCGCAAGGCCAAGGCCGGGGGACATGAGCGGAACCAGTCACCCGGCGACCGCGGCGCGCCTGAGACCACGAAGTAACGAATCACCGAAGGAGCACACACCATGATGACCAACCCCACCGGCCGCATCACGCAAGGCCAGTTCAGCTTCCTGCCCGACCTCAGCGATGCCGAGATCGGCCTGCAGATCGAGTACGGCCTCAAAAAGGGCTATGCCTGGAGCGTCGAGTACACCGACGACCCGCATCCGCGCAACACCTACTGGGAAATGTTCGGCATGCCCATGTTCGACCTGCAGGACGCCGCCGGCGTGCTGCTGGAGCTGAACAACTGCCGCAAGACATTCCCCAGTCACTACATCCGCCTAATGGCCTTCGACTCCACGCGCGGCGTCGAAAGCATCGTGATGAGCTTCATCGTCAACCGCCCGGCCCAGGAGCCCGGCTTCGGCCTGGTGCGCCAGGAAGTCAACGGCCGCACGATGCGCTATACGGTCCAGGGCTATGCCGCGGCACGCCCTGAAGGCGAGCGCTACTGAGCAGGCAGGGATCAAGCCCGTGAACGCGCCGCTCTACGCCATTCCCGGCAGCACTGCCACTGCCGCCGCGCCAGTTCCCGTCGTGGGTGCTGACGCACCGGTGGCGCGCACAGTGTCGGAGGTCCTGGCGCAAAGCCAGGTCGAAGATGTGCTTGCCGAACTGGAGCGCGACCTGATCGGGCTGGCCCCGGTCAAGCAGCGCATCCGCGATATCGCCGCGCTGCTGGTGATCGACAAGCTGCGCGCCCAGCATGGCCTCTCGGCCACCGCACCTTCGCTGCATATGTGCTTCACCGGCAACCCCGGCACCGGCAAGACCACGGTGGCGATGCGCATGGCAGAGATCCTGCACCGCCTGGGCTATGTGCGCAAAGGCCATCTGGTGGCGGTGACGCGCGACGACCTGGTGGGCCAGTACATCGGCCACACCGCGCCCAAGACCAAGGAAGTGCTGAAGAAGGCGATGGGCGGCGTGCTTTTTATCGACGAGGCCTACTACCTCTACCGCCCCGAGAACGAGCGCGACTACGGCCAGGAAGCGATCGAGATCCTGCTGCAGGTGATGGAGAACCAGCGCGACGACCTGGTGGTGATCCTGGCGGGCTACAAGGATCGCATGGACACCTTCTTCCAGTCCAACCCCGGCATGAGCTCGCGCATCGCGCACCACCTGGACTTCCCCGACTACGCGACACCTGAGCTGCTGCAGATCGGCGACCGCATGATAGAGAGCTCGCATTACCGCTTCGGTGCAGGCGCTCGCGAGGCCTTCGACGCCTACCTGCAGCGCCGCATCGCACAGCCGCATTTCGCCAATGCCCGCAGTGTGCGCAACGCGCTGGACCGGGCGCGCTTGCGTCAGGCCAGCCGCCTCTATGCTGACCGCGACCGCGTGCTCAGCGCTGACGATCTCAGCACCATCACAGCCAGCGACATCCTGGCCAGCCGTGTCTTCACCTCCGATGCCGACAAGGACTCTTCATGACGACGCTGCGCGCCCTGATCTTCGATGTGGACGGCACGCTGGCCGACACCGAAAACGCCCACCGGGCCGCCTTCAACCAGGCTTTCGCCGAGGTCGGGTTGGACTGGCAGTGGGATGAACCGCTTTACAAGCGTCTGCTAGAGATCTCGGGCGGCAGGGAGCGCATCACGCATTACTGGAAGCAGGTGCGTGGCGATGTGGTCGCCATCAACGGCAGCGCCCTGGCTGAAACAGTGCAGCGCATCCACGAACTCAAGACCGCGGCCTACGAGCGGCGCGTGCAGCAGGGCGGCGTGCACCTGCGCCCCGGCGTGCTGGCCCTGATCGAGGCGGCAAGAGCTGCCGGCCTGCGCCTGGCGATTGCCACCACCACCTCGCCGGTGAACATCGCCGCATTGCTGTCGCGCGCCCTCGGGCCGGACTGGGCACGGCACTTTGACGTGGTCGAGGACGCCTCGACCGCGCCGCTGAAGAAGCCGCATCCCCAGGTCTATCTGCAGACGCTGGCGCGCCTGCGCCTGCCCGCGGCTGATTGTCTGGCTATCGAAGACTCCTTCAACGGCCTGCAGGCGGCCAACAGGGCCGGCCTGGCAACCTTGATCACGCCTAACGCATTCACTGCGGACCATGACTTCGCCGGCGCGCTGCGCGTGCTGGGCGACCTGGAGGGCCTCGGTATCGATCAGCTGCGCCGCTGGCACGCCGAACTCCCCGCCAAGCCTGCTGCGCCAAAGGCGCGGCGGGCGTGACCGAATCCAAGACTGCCGAAAGCACATGATGGCCTTGCCACACCGCCTGACCCTGACCCAATACCTGATCCAGCAGCGCCGACGTTTTCCTGGCGCCAGCGGCAACTTCAATGCGCTGATGCTGGACGTTGCCTTGGCCTGCAAGTCGATTGCCCGCACGGTGGCCTTCGGCGAGCTGGCCCAAGCGTCGTCGGCCGCCGCCAACGAATTGGGCGGCGCGATCAATGTGCAGGGCGAAGCCCAGAAGCCGCTGGATGTGATCAGCAACGAGGTCTTCACCACCTTCAACGACTGGAGCGGACAGTGCGCCGGTCTGGCCTCCGAAGAGATGGACGATCCTTACCAGATCCCGGCCGGCAACAAGCGTGGCAAATACCTGCTGGTGTTCGACCCGCTGGATGGCTCCAGCAATATCGACGTCAACGTGTCGGTGGGTAGCATCTTCAGCGTGCTGCGCGCGCCCGACGAGGTGGTGGCTAGCGGCCGCGATGTCACCGAGGCCGACTTTCTGCAGCCGGGCAGCCGCCAGGTGGCGGCCGGCTATGCGCTCTACGGCCCGACCACGATGCTGGTGCTGACGGTGGGCTCGGGTGTGGTGGGCTTCACGCTGGACCCGAATCTGGGCGAGTTCATGCTGACGCACCCGAACATCCAGGTGCCGACGCAGACGCATGAATTTGCGATCAACGCCTCCAACAGCCGCTTCTGGGAGGCGCCGATCAAGCGCTATGTCGATGAGTGCCTGGCCGGCAAGACGGGGCCGCGCGGCAAGGATTTCAATATGCGCTGGATCGCCTCGATGGTGGCCGAGGCGCATCGCATTCTGATGCGCGGCGGCGTCTTCATGTACCCGCGCGACACCAAGGACCCGAGCAAGCCCGGTCGCCTGCGCCTGCTGTACGAAGCCAACCCGATCGGTTTCATCATCGAGCAGGCCGGCGGCCGCGCCAGCACCGGACGCCAGCCGGTGCTGGGCGTCACGCCCAGTTCGCTGCATCAGCGCATCGGCCTGGTGTTCGGCTCCAAGTGCGAGGTCGAGCGCATCGAGCGCTACCACGCCGAGCCTGCCAAGTCCGAGCAGGTCAGCCCGCTGTTTGCCGAACGCAGCCTGTTCCGCGACTGAACTTGAGTCGCGCCGCAGCTAGAGATTTCCAGCCTTGAGGAACTTCCATGTCTGAACGACACCCCATCATTGCCATCACCGGTTCGTCCGGCGCCGGCACCACCTCGGTGACACGCACCTTTGAGAACATTTTCCGGCGCGAGAACGTCAAGGCCGCGGTCATCGAGGGCGACAGCTTTCATCGCTACGACCGGCTCGAGATGAAGAAGCGTCAGGCCGTGGCCGAGAAGGCCGGTGACAAGAACTTCAGCCACTTCGGCCCCGAGAACAATCTGTTCGCCGAACTCGAGCAGCTGTTCCGCAGCTATGGTGAAACGGGCACCGGCCAGCGCCGCAAGTATCTGCATGACCATGAAGAAGCCGCGCCCTACAAGCAGGAGCCCGGCACCTTCACGCCCTGGGAGGCCGTGCCGGCCGACACAGACCTGCTGTTCTACGAAGGCCTGCATGGCGCGGTGGTCACGCCCGAGGTCGACATCGCCCGCCACCCCGATCTGCTGATCGGGGTGGTGCCGGTGATCAACCTGGAGTGGATCCAGAAGCTGTGGCGCGACAAGAGCAAGCGCGGCTATTCCACCGAGGCGGTGACCGACACCATCCTGCGCCGCATGCCTGACTATGTGCACTACATCTGCCCGCAGTTTGCGCACACGCATGTGAACTTCCAGCGCGTGCCCATGGTGGACACCTCCAACCCCTTCATCGCGCGCGACATCCCGGCACCGGACGAGAGCATGGTGGTGATCCGCTTTGCCAAGCCCAAGGGCATCGACTTCCAGTACCTGCTCAACATGATTCACGACTCCTTCATGTCGCGCGCCAACACCATCGTGGTGCCCGGCGGCAAGATGGAGCTGGCGATGCAGCTGATCTTTACGCCTTTCATCTGGCGCATGATGGAGCGGCGTCAGCGCGCTCTCGGTTCACTGTGAGGAGCGCGGCAATGAGCACAAGCCACAGCAGGGATCAAGCCAACGCCTTGCGCGCGCTGGCGATGGATGCGGTGCAGGCCGCCAACTCCGGCCATCCCGGCGCGCCCATGGGCATGGCCGAAATGGCCGTGGCGCTGTGGGACCAGCACCTGTGCCACAACCCGGCCAACCCGCAGTGGCCCGACCGCGACCGCTTCGTGCTGAGCAATGGCCATGCATCGATGCTGCTGTACGGTCTGCTTCACCTGACGGGCTACGAATTGCCGCTGGAAGAGCTGAAGCGCTTTCGCCAGATGGACAGCAAGACGCCAGGCCATCCCGAGCAAGGCCTGACCCCCGGCGTGGAAACCACCACCGGCCCGCTGGGCCAGGGCCTGGCCAATGCGGTGGGTTTTGCGCTGGCCGAAAAGCTGTTGGGCGATGAGTTCAACCGGCCCGGTCATCGCATCGTCGACCACCACAGCTATGTGTTCCTCGGTGACGGCTGCCTGATGGAAGGCATCAGCCATGAGGTCTGCTCGCTGGCCGGCACGCTGAAGCTGAATAAGCTGATCGCGCTCTATGACGACAACGGCATCTCGATCGACGGCCCGGTGCAGGGCTGGTTCGCCGACGACACGCCGGCGCGCTTTGCCGCCTATGGCTGGAACGTGATCGCCGCGGTCGACGGGCACGATGTGGTGGCCGTGAGCCGCGCCATTGCCCAGGCGCGCGACAGCGCTGACAAGCCGACCTTGATCTGCTGCCGCACCACCATCGGCCGCGGCTCGCCGCATCGTGCCGGCACGGCCAAGGTGCATGGCGAACCGCTGGGCGCCGAGGAGATTGCCCGCACCCGCGAGGCCATCGGCTGGCCCTATGGCCCGTTCGACATCCCCGAGGCGGTGCGCGCCGCCTGGGATGCCCGCAGCCGTGGTGCCGCGGCCGAAGCCGGCTGGCGCGAGCGCCTTGCCGCCTACCGCGCGGCGCACCCGCAGCTGGCGGTCGAATTCGAGCGCCGCATGGCCGGGCGTCTGCATGCGGGCTTCGAGGCGCTGGCGCTGAAGACCCTGTCCGAATTCGGCCAGCGACGCGACGCGGTGGCTTCGCGAAAGGCCTCGCAACAGCTGCTGGCTGCCATCGCCCCACAGATCCCCGAGCTGCTGGGGGGCAGTGCCGACCTGACCGGGTCCAATCTGACTGATTTCCCCGGCTGCGGTGCGGTGCGCGCCGGCCAGGCGGGCGGCCGCCACATCAACTACGGTGTGCGCGAATTCGGCATGGCGGCGGTGATGAACGGTCTGGCCTTGCATGGCGGCTTCATTCCCTATGGTGGCACTTTCCTGACCTTCAGTGACTACAGCCGCAATGCGCTGCGCATGTCGGCGCTGATGAAGCAGCGCGTGGTGCATGTGTTCACCCACGATTCCATCGGCCTGGGCGAGGACGGGCCGACGCACCAGCCGGTCGAGCATGCGGCCAGCCTGCGCCTGATCCCTAACCTGGATGTGTGGCGGCCCTGTGATGCGGCTGAGACGGCGGTGGCATGGATTGCCAGCCTGCGCGAGAGCGCGCGGCCCAGCTGTCTGCTGCTGTCGCGCCAGAATCTGCCGGCGCAGACGCGCAGCCCCGAGCAGATGGTCGCGGCCGCGGCGCGCGGTGGCTATGTGCTCAGCGACCGGGCGGGCGCGTGTGCGGTGCTGATCGCGACCGGCTCCGAAGTGCAGCTGGCTATGGCGGCCCAAGCCGAACTGGAAGCCGCCGGTGTGCCGGTTCGCGTGGTCTCGCTGCCTTGCAGCACGCTGTTCGACCGACAGGAACGCGGCTACCGCGAGGCTGTGCTGGGCGCGGGGCTGCCGCGCATCGGTGTCGAGGCGGGTGTGACGCGCTGGTGGGGCCAGTACGGCTGCGTGGCCGCGCTGGGCGTGGACAGCTTTGGTGAATCGGCGCCGGCGGGCGCGCTGTTCGAACATTTCGGCCTGACGGTGCCCTCCCTGGTTGCGCTGGTGCAGCGCAGCTTGTCGGCGGGGAGCCTGTGATGCCGCAGTACCAGCTGATCAGCTTCGACCTGGATGGCACCCTGGTCGATACCGCCAGTGAGATTGCCGAGGCGGCCAATCTGGCCTTGGAGGCACATGGTCTGGCCCGGCGGCCGGTCGACGAGATCACGCTGCTGATCGGCGCCGGCACGCGCGAGCTGATGCTGAGACTGTTGGCCCGCATCTTCCTCGAGAAGCCAGCACTGGCTGAACGGGTGCAGACTGATGCGGTGCTGGCCAGCCTGGATCAGTTCTATGCGCAGACTACCGGCACATCGGCGCGCGTCTATGACGGCTGCCGCGAAGCACTGGCGCGGCTGCGTACCGCCGGCCTGAAGCTGGCCTGTGTCACCAACAAGGAAGAGCGCCATGCGCAGCGCGTGCTGGACGTCACGCAGCTGAGCGCGTATTTCGATCTGCTGATCGGCGGCGACTCGCTGGAGCACAAGAAGCCGCATGGCAGCGTGCTGCGCCGCGTGGCACGCGATCTGGGAGTCTGCACGACGCGCATGGGCCATGTCGGCGATTCGCGCATCGACGTCGAGGCGGCGCGCAATGCTGGCGTCGCCGCCTGGGCCGTGCCCTATGGCTACAACGCCGGTGTGCCGATCCAGCAAGCCGAGCCGCAGCGCATCTTTGCCGACCTGGACGAACTGGCGCTGCATGTGCTGAATCCGCAGCCCACGCCCTGGGCCGTCTGAACATCGTCATCGGAATTCAAAAAGGAGGCCCCATGGCCCTGGTATCCCTGAGACAAGTCCTCGATCACGCGGCCGAGCACGGCTACGGCGTGCCCGCCTTCAACGTCAACAATATGGAGCAGGTGCAGTCCATCATGGAGGCCGCTGAAGCGACGCAGTCGCCGGTCATCCTGCAGGCCTCGGCCGGTGCGCGCAAGTACGCGGGTGAGCCCTATCTGCGCCATCTGGTGCTGGCCGCGATCGAGGCCCATCCCGATGTGCCGGTAGTTCTGCATCAAGACCACGGCGCCTCGCCGGCGGTCTGCATCCAGGCGATCCGCTCGGGCTTTTCGAGCGTGATGATGGACGGCTCGCTGCTGGAGGATGCCAAGACACCGGCTAGCTATGCCTACAACCTCGAGGTGACGCGCAAGGTCTGCGAGATGGCGCATGCGGTGGGCGTCTCGGTTGAAGGCGAGCTCGGCTGCCTGGGCTCGCTGGAGACCGGCGAGGCCGGCGAGGAGGATGGCGTCGGCGCTGCCGGCACGCTCAGCCACGACATGCTGCTGACCGATCCGGCCGAGGCGCGCGACTTCGTCGCTGCCACCGGCGTGGATGCGCTGGCGATTGCCATCGGCACCAGTCATGGCGCCTACAAGTTCAGCCGCCAGCCGACCGGCGACATCCTCGCCATCGACCGAATTGCGCAGATCCATGCCGCGATTCCCAACACCCACCTGGTGATGCATGGCTCGTCCAGCGTGCCGCAGGAATGGCTGGACATCATTCGCCGCTTCGGCGGCGAGATGCGCGAGACCTATGGCGTGCCGGTGGAGGAGATCCAGCGCGGCATCAAGAGCGGCGTGCGCAAGATCAATATCGACACTGACATCCGCCTGGCGATGTTCGGCGCGATGCGCCAGCTGATGGCCGAGCAGCCTGGCGAGTTTGACCCGCGCAAGGCCTTTGCAGCCGCTCGCCAGGCCGCCAAAGGCATTGTCAAGGCGCGCTTCGAGGCCTTCGGCTGTGCAGGGCAGGGCATGCGCATCAAGCCGGTAGCACTGGAAGCCATGGTGCAGCGCTATCGCTGAGCGATCTGTGGGGGCTTACGTACTAGCCCTGAGATGCGTCTTTGCGACTTCGAATATCATCGACTACGCATAAACGGATTGACCCAATCCAAGCAAGCTGGAGACAAATCTTGAAGCAGATCCTTTCGATGTCGATGGCCGCCGCGTTCGGCCTGTTCGCCGCGCTGCCGGCCCATGCCAATCTGGCGCTCGCGCAGAAGAACGCCTGCATGGCCTGCCATGCGGTGGACAAGAAGCTGGTCGGCCCGGCCTACCAGGAGATTGCCAAGAAGTACGCGGGTCAGGCCGATGCCCCGGCTAAGCTGGCCGACAGCATCCGCAAGGGTGGTTCCGGAAAATGGGGCCCGGTGCCGATGCCGGCTCAGCCCGCGCTGAGCGAAGCCGACGCCAAGACCCTGGCCGCCTGGGTGCTGGCCGGCGCCAAGTAAAACGCCAGAGCGCCGAGATCCGGCTGCTCTAACATCAACTCCTGGGGACGATGGTCGTCCCTTGGGAGTTGATTGCTATGCGCAGCCTGATCATCGTTCTTGCGGCATCCTTGGCCTGCTCATGGAGCCAGGCGCAAGCGGGTGCTGAGATCTTCCGCGATGCTGACCTTGCCCTGGGTCAGCGCCTGATCAAGGAACACCGCTGTGCCGAGTGCCACGTCCGCAAGGTCGGAGGCGATGGCTCGGCGCTCTACAAGCCCATGGGCCGCGTCAACACGGCGGGCTTGCTCAGGGGCATGGTCGAACAGTGCAACACCGAGTTGAACCTGGGCCTGTTCCCTGAAGAGGTGACAGCGGTTGCTGCTGTGCTCAACAAGGAGCACTACCGCTTCAAGTGAGCTGGCGCCGATCTTGTATATCGTTAATTGCGAATACAATCAGGGCTCGCTCACTTGGCTCCCGTGACCATGGAAGACCGTAGCACCGAAGACCGGGTTTTCGACTCGGTTGCTGAACTGTTTTCACTGCTGTCCACCCCGATCCGCCTGAAGATCATCAGCGCGGTGTGTCAGCGTGAGAAGAACGTGTCCGAACTCCTGGGTGAGATCGACACGACGCAACCCAATATGTCGCAGCATCTGGCGACTTTGTATCGCAGCGGTGTGCTGCATAAGCGCCGTGAAGGCACGCAGATCTACTACCGGCTGCAGAGCGAGCGTGTTGCCGCGCTGTGCAGGGCAGTCTGCACCCAGGTGGCCATCGAGATGGACCCCGATAGCAAGGTTGAAGCCAAGGAACGGCTGATGCCGGTTTCAATGCGCTGATGTTCTGCGAGGCGCCGCCCTGCACGGCGCCGCAGTTGCTGCTAGACCAAGCCTTGCTTGCTGGCCAGCACCGCCGCTTCGGCGCGGCTGGACACATTGAGCTTCTTGTAAATGGACTTGATGTGGTCGTTCACAGTGAACCACTTGATGCCCATCAGGTTCGCGATTTCCTTGATCGTGAAACCCTTGCTCAGATAGGTCAGCACCTCGTTCTCACGGGGTGTCAGGCGTTCCCACTCGGGCGGCGGGTCGAGCGCCACGCTGCGGCCGGTATGGGGCGCGGCACTCGACGACAGCGGGCTGAAGCCTGAGTTGAGTGCCGCATTGAGGCTCATCGGGCCGCTGTCGCCTGTGGCCCCCGGGCGGAAGTGCGATAGCAGGCGCCGTGCGATGGCTGGCGACAGTGGCGGCTGGCCGCGGACGATGCGCTGCAATTCCTCCACGAGCACCTCGAAACGATCTTCCTTCAGCAGATAGCCATCGGCGCCGCATTGCAGGGCAGGGAAGAGGTGGTCGTCATCGGAGTACAGCGTAGTCACGATCTTGACCGACGGCGTGCCGCCTAACTCGGCCAGAAACTCCATGCCATTGCCATCGGGCAACTCAAGATCGACCAGGACCAGCTTGAAGCCGCCCTCTGCGCTGCTCTGGGCCAAGCGAGCGACATGGCGGCGCGCGCCTTCGAGATCGCCGGCTTCGACGATCTCCATCTCGTCACTGAAGCTCTCACGCACGACGCGGCAGAGAAAACTCCGCGCGACGGGGTTGTCTTCGATGATCAGGACTTTGACTGCCATGTCGTGCGGCTCCACATGGCAGGCATCCTAGCGCACAAGTCCATGCGGGCATGCCCCGCGAAAGCAGGGCAGTGTCATCAAGTGTTGTGCGGCGGCGGCACTCAGCAGCTCAGCACCACCTTGCCGACCACTTGGCGGCTGCTCATGCGCTCAAAGGCCTTGGGCAGTTCGGCCAGTGGCAGCACGCAGTCCAGCACCGGCTTGATGCGGCCCTGCGCATACCAGCTTGCCAACTCTCCCAGCATCCTGGCATTGTTCTGTGGCTCGCGCTTGGCGAACTCCCCCCAGAACACGCCGACCAGTGACGCACCCTTCAGCAAGGCCAGGTTCAGCGGCAGCGCGGGGATGGCGCCCTGCGCGAAGCCGATGACAAGGTAGCGGCCGCGCCATGCGATCGAACGGAACACCGGCTCGGCCAGGTCGCCGCCCACCGGGTCGACGACCACGTCCGGGCCGCGCCCCTCGGTCAGAGTCTTCAGTTCTTCGCGCAGCTGACCCTTGCTGTAGTTGATGACGGCGTCAGCGCCGAGTTCCAGGCAGCGCTTGGCCTTGTCGTCGGAGGACACAGCGGCGATCACTTTGGCGCCGGCGGCCTTGGCCACTTGAATCGAGGCGGTGCCGACGCCGCCGGCAGCACCGAGCACCAGCACGGTCTCGCCAGGCTGCAGCGCTGCGCGATCGATCAGTGCATGGTGGCTGGTGGCATAGGTGCAGATGAAGGCGGCGGCGTCCTCGAACGCGAAGCCGGCCGGCAGCGGCATGGCCAGCGTTGCGGGGATGCAGGCATGAGTGGCGAAGCCGCCAGTGCCGGCGAATGCCGCGACCCGGTCACCCGGCTTGAAGCCCTTGACGCCGTCACCGACGGACTCCACCACGCCGGCGAATTCCGTGCCCGGCACGAACGGCGTCGGCGGCTTCATCTGGTACTTGCCCTGGACGATCAACAAGTCGGGGAAGTTGAGGCTGGCCGCCTTGATCGCCACGCAGATATGGCCCGGAGCGGGCGCGGGGGTGGGCATATCCTTGAAGCTCAGGGCTTCGACGCCGATCGGGTTTTCACACAGCCAAGCTTGCATGGTCATCGCTCCAGTGTTTTCGAATGTGCCGAAGGATCATAGGCAAGCGAGGGTTCCTGTGAGGTCGCCGAGGTGACGCGCTGCCTACAATGGCGCCATGCGAATCCTGATTGCAAACGACGACGGCTATCTGGCCCCCGGGCTTCATGCGCTGGTGAAGGCCTGCCAAGGCTTGGGCCAGATCGATGTGATCGCGCCCGAGCAGAACGCCAGCGGTACCTCCAATGCGCTGACACTTAGCCGGCCGCTTTCTGTCTTCACCGCGGCCAACGGCTTTCGCTACATCAACGGCACGCCGTCGGACTGCGTCCATGTGGCGCTGACCGGCTTGCTCGATTACCGGCCCGATCTGGTTCTCTCCGGCATCAACAACGGCGCCAATATGGGCGACGACACGCTGTACTCCGGCACGGTGGCCGCGGCTACCGAGGGCTTTCTCTTCGGCATCCCGTCGATTGCCTTCTCGCAGGTCGAAAAGGGCTGGGGTGAACTGGACGCGGCCGCAGCTGCTGCGCGGGCCATCGTCGAGCAGGTCATCCAGGGCGGGCTCGACAAGGCCTTTCTGCTCAATGTGAACATGCCTAACCGCGCCGATGTGCGCAACCTGCCGCGCCGCATCACGCGGCTGGGGCGCCGTCACGCCAGCGAGCCGGTGATCCGCCAGACCAATCCGCGCGGCGAGCCCATCTACTGGATCGGCCCGGCCGGCGATGCACGGGAGGCGGGCGAGGGCACCGACTTCCACGCTACGGCCAGTGGCATGGTGTCGATCACGCCTTTGCAAGTCGATCTGACCGACCACGCCGGACTGCCTGGCTGGCATGACCGGCTGGGCGCATCCGAATGAACTCCCAAGCGCCCAAGCGGCGGTTCCCGCTGGCGCTGGACAAGGTGGGGACACGCGCTCCGGCCCCGGCTTCAGCGCGTGATCTGCTGATGCCGCAGCGCCATCTGCGCGAAGCTGCGGCCGATGCGGCACGCCAGGTTGCCCCCAGTGGCCTGGGGCTCGACTCGGCCGGCGTGCGACTGCGCATGGTGCAGCGCCTGCAACGCGAAGGACTGCGGGATGAGCGCGTGCTGCAAGCGCTGGCGGATGTGCCGCGGCATGAGTTCGTGGACACCGCGCTGGCGATTCAGGCCTACGAGGACACCAGCCTGCCGATCGGACATGGGCAGACCATCTCCAAGCCCTCGGTCGTCGGTCGCATGATCGAGCTGCTGATGGCCGCAGCCGCCGCCCGGGACGGCAATCTCGGGCGGGTGCTGGAAATCGGCACCGGCTGTGGCTACCAGGCCGCTGTGCTGGCCCGTCTGGCCCGGCATGTCACCAGCATTGAGCGGCTCAAGCCCTTGCATGACAAGGCGCGCCATCACTTGACGGCGCAGCGGCTGAACCATGTGCGCCTGATCTACGGTGATGGCCGGCTGGGGCACAAGCCTGGCGGCCCCTACGAATGCATCATTGCTGCCGCAGGCGGCGAAGACCTTCCCCCGGCCTGGCTGGAACAGTTGGCACCGGGCGGGCGTCTGGTGGCGCCCATGCTTGATCCTTCCGGCCGCGGCCAGGTTCTGGTTGTAGTCGATCATGTGGTGGAGGCGGGTGCCAGCCGCATCGTCCGCACGCTGCATGAGCCCGTCCTGTTCGTGCCCCTAAAATCTGGCGTCATGTAAGGACTGCGGCGCTTCGCCGCAGTCTCTCTTCCTCCAGGCTCAGAACGCATGCAAGCGAACCTCACGAAAACCCCGGCATCCCTGTTGATGATGATTGCGCTGAGCGCAGTGCTCGCGGGCTGCGCATCGCCCAGGCATCGCGCGCCGGTCGAGGATCGTCCGGTCAGTGGGCAGGCCCGAGCCGTTCCGACGCCAGCGCCCGCGCCGGCGGTCGCCGCGCCGGTTGCCGAGCCCAAGCCGGCGCCAGGTGCTGAGAACGAGGGCAAGCCGGGCTACTACACGGTCAAGCCAGGCGATACCCTGATTCGCATCGCGCTGGAGAACGGCCAGAACTGGCGCGACATCTCGCGCTGGAACGCCGTCGACAACCCGAACCGCATCGAAGTGGGTCAGGTCTTGCGTGTGATGCCGCCTTCCATGGATGCCGGTGCGGTCAGCACCCGACCGGTGGCTGCCGCCAAGGTCGAAAGCCGTCCGCTTGACAGCCGCCCTGCGGCGGCAGCGGCTTCTGCGCCCAGTGCCGTGCCTGTGCCTGCTGCCGCTCCAGCGCCGACGGCTGTCGCAGCCGCTGGCGGCGACGATGACCTGGTCTGGGGCTGGCCGGCTGCTGGCAGTGTCACGACGGGTTTTGACGAGCAGAAGAACAAGGGCCTGGCGTTCGGCGGGCGTTCTGGCGACCCGGTGCTGGCAGCTGCCGACGGTCGCGTCGTTTATGCCGGCTCGGGCTTGCGCGGATACGGCAATCTCGTCATCATCAAGCACAACGCCACTTACTTGACGGCCTACGCGCACAACCAGGCTTTGCTGGTGAAAGAGGACCAGGCGGTGCGCAAGGGTCAGAAGATTGCCGAAATGGGCTCCAGCGACGCTGATCAGGTCAAGCTGCACTTTGAAGTGCGCAAGCAGGGCAAGCCGATCGACCCGGCCAAGCTGCTGCCGTCGCGCTGAGTCCCCTCATGAGCGAGGTGTTTGACGATGAAACGCGCGACACCTCAGCATCCATCGTCACGTTCCGTTCCTCCCGGGCTGCTTGCTGGAGTCGATCTGGGCGCAGCACCCGAAGAGCGCGAGCCTGAGCCCGACGAGCCGGTTGCCGACGAGAGCGAGATTGAGTTGCTGCGGCGCGGTCTCACGCCGACTGCCGACTTCGATCCCGGCAACGCGCTGCAAGCCTATTTGCGCGATATCCGCCGTACGCCTCTGTTGACGGCCGAGCAGGAATACCAGACTGCGGTGCGCGCGCGCGCTGGCGAGTTCAAGGCCAGGCAGGCCATGATCGAGCACAACCTGCGCCTGGTTGTCAGCATTGCGAAGAACTATCTCGGTCGCGGCCTGCCCTTGAACGACCTGATCGAAGAGGGCAACCTGGGTCTGATGCATGCGATCGGCAAGTTCGAGCCCGAGCGCGGCTTTCGTTTCTCGACCTACGCGAGCTGGTGGATTCGGCAAGGCGTAGAGCGCGCCTTGATGCACCAGGCTCGCCTTGTACGGCTGCCGGTGCATGTCGTGCGCGAACTCAACCATGTGCTGAAGGCGCGTCGTACGCTGGAGGCGCTGCGAGCTCAGCAGGGGGCGGAGTCAGGCGTTAAGGCGGATGAAATCGCTACTCTGCTGGGGCAGCCCCTGGCGCATGTGACTGAGCTGCTGGCCTATGCCGAACTGCCCAGCTCGCTCGACGCGCCTGTCGATCGCAACGCTGAGGCGGGCGAGTCCATGGTCGACCTGGTGGCCGATGAGCATGCTGTCGATCCGATGGGCATGCGCCTCAGTCATGAGATCGAAGCCCTGCTTGAACATGGGCTGGCCAGCTTGAACGAACGCGAGCGCGAAGTGCTGGCCGGGCGCTATGGGCTGAGTGACCGTGAGCCCGAGACCTTGGACGTGCTGGCCATCCGACTTGGACTCACACGCGAACGTATTCGCCAGATTCAGATCGAGGCGCTGAACAAGCTCAAGCGCAACATGATGCGCCGGGGCATCAACCGCGACTCCATCTTCTGACTCACCGCTGCAGGCGCATGCGCGCCGACGGCATGCCATGCCGGGCAGGCTGTTGCGGGCAGGGATAATCGGGCCATGACTCAAGTATCCGAATGGCTCAAGGTCGAGTCGCTGGATCTCGAGGCCCAGGGCGTCGCGCACAACACCGAAGGCAAGGTCGTCTTCATCGAGGGTGCGCTGCCGGGCGAAGAGGTGCAGGTGACGGTCGGCCGCAAGAAGAACAACTGGGAGCAGGGCACGATGGTGGCGATGCGGCGCGAGAGCTCGCAGCGCGTCACGCCTGGCTGTCCCAATTTCGGCCTGCACGCAGGCGCCTGTGGTGGCTGCAAGATGCAGCACCTGCATCCGGCAGCCCAGGTTGCGGTCAAGCAGCGTGTGGTTGAAGACAATCTTTGGCATCTCGGCAAGGTCAAGCCCGAGACCTTGTTGCGGCCTATCGAAGGACCAGCCTGGGGCTATCGCTACCGGGCGCGCTTCTCGGTTCGCTACGTGGCCAAGAAGGGCCAGGTCCTGATTGGCTTCCACGAGCGCAAGAGTCGCTACGTGGCTGACATGCAGGTCTGCAAGGTCGTGCCGCCGCAGGTCAGCGACATGCTGGTGCCGCTGCGCGAACTGATCGCCAGCATGGAAGAACGTGACCGCTTGCCGCAGATCGAGTTGGCCATGGGCGATCAGGTGATTGCGCTGGTGCTGCGCCATCTCAACCCGCTGGGCGAGGGCGATCGCGCAAAGCTGCGGGCGTTTGCAGCCGTTCATCCTGGTGTTCAGTGGTGGCTGCAGCCCAAGGGGCCGGATACCGTTCAACTGCTTGATGAGGGTGGACCTGAGCTGGCTTATGCCTTGCCCGAGTTCGGCGTGGTGATGCCATTCAAGCCTACGGACTTCACGCAGGTCAACCCGCACATCAACGGCGTTCTGGTGGGGCGCGCGCTGCGTCTCTTGCAGGTGCAGCGCGACGAGCGCGTGATCGATTGGTTCTGCGGGCTGGGCAATTTCACATTGCCGTTGGCGACGCAGGCGCGCGAAGTGCTGGGCATCGAGGGCAGCGAAGCCCTGGTGCAGCGCTCACGCGAGAACGCCGCGCGCAACGGACTGGACCGAAACACCGCTTTCGTGGCGCGCAATCTTTTCGAGATGACCCCGGCCTTGTTGGCCGCCGATGGCAATGCTGACAAGTGGCTGGTCGACCCGCCACGCGAGGGTGCATTCGCGCTGGCCAAGGCGATCGCCGATATCGCTCAGGACCCAAGCCTCGCGCCTGGCTGGGTGCCGCCCAAGCGGATCGTCTATGTGTCCTGCAATCCTGCGACGCTGGCGCGTGATGCCGGCCTGCTGGTGAACGTTGCAGGCTATCGCTGCACGGCGGCGAGCGCGGTGAACATGTTTCCGCACACGGCCCATGTGGAATCGATCGCTGTCTTCGAGCGCTGATCCACGCGCGCCGCGCCACAAAAGAGAAGGGGCCTTGCAGGCCCCTTAGTTTTTCCGATGTGCTCGGTGATCAGTCGCGTTCGCCGCCGAAGATGCCCAGCAGCGAGAGCAGGCTCTGGAACACGTTGTAGACGTCGAGGTAGATCGCCAGTGTCGCGGAGATGTAGTTGGTTTCCCCGCCATCGATGACGCGCTTGATGTCATACAGCATGAAGGCGGAGAAGACGGCCATGGACAGGGCCAGCATAGTCAGCATCAGGGCCGAGGATTGCAAGAAGATGTTCACCAAGCCCACCACCAGCAAGATGATGGCGCCAACGAACAAGAACTTGCCCATGCCGGACAGGTCGCGCTTGATCACCGTGGCCAGCGAGGCCATGGCGAAGAAGATGGCGGCAGTTCCGCCGAAGGCCGTCATGATCAAACTGCTGCCGTTCCTGAAGCCCAGGATCTGCGCCAGCAGGCGCGACAGCATCAGGCCCATGAAGAAAGTGAAACCGAGCAAGGCATAGACGCCGATGCTGGAGTTCTTGGTCTTCTCGACCAGGAACATCAGGCCAAACGCGCCAGCGAAGAACAGGATGGTGCTCATGCCGAAGCCCATCTTCGCCATGATTCCGGTTGAAACGCCGACCCAGGCTCCCAGCACGGTGGGCACCATCGACAGGGCCAGCAGCCAGTAGGTGTTGCGCAGCACGCGCTGGCGGTCGGCCGCCAAGCCGGTGCCGTAGGCGCTACCGTATTGTGTTTGCAGGCTTTCGTTCATAGTTCCTCCAGTGAAATTGGGGCCAGGCTGCATGGTCAGCATGCCATCCTGGTCGCAGCGGATTCTAGGGCGCATCGGCCGCACACGCATTTGTGGGCGCTAGGCAATTCCCCTAGCAGGGTGTTTTGTCCTGAGCAACGGAAATCCAGCTGCAGCTGTCGATAAAGTGAGGCCTTTTTCAACAGGATCAAGCCCGTGAAACAAAAGCCCTACCTGAGCTCGGACGAGGTGAAGAAGATCGCGGCGGCCGCTGAGGCTGAAGCCATCGCCAATCAATGGGCGGTCAGCATCGCCATCGTTGACGACGGTGGGCACCTGCTGTGGCTGCAGCGCCTGGACGGCGCCCCGGCCATCTCGGCTCAGATTGCACCGGCTAAGGCCAATACGGCTGCGCTGGGTCGCCGCGAATCCAAGGTTTATGAAGACGTGATCAATCAGGGCCGGGTTTCGTTTTTGAGCGCGCCGGGTCTGAGTGGACTGCTCGAAGGCGGTGTGCCCGTGATGGTGGATGGCCACTGCATCGGCGCGGTTGGCGTCAGCGGCGTGAAGTCGACCGAAGATGCGCAGATCGCCCGCGCAGGTATTGCCGCATTGTGATGAGTGGCGCCGTGCAGGCCCACGCGCGCTTTGCCGCGTGAGTCGGTGGCGTGAATGAGCTCGCCGGCAGGCTTTTGCTGGCGTCGGTCTTGCACCCGCGAGCCCTGCGAAGGGCTTGGTGATTACCCTGCTGGGTTATACTCCACAGGTTTACCCGCAACCCACCGCCCCCCCAGCGAAACCCCTTCCGTTTCCTTCACCGGACTCAGGCTCGACCCGGCCGCGCCAAACGCGCGCGCCAGGTTCCCAAGGAGCAGAGCTGGGCGCGCGCACAATAACGGAGTTACCCGTGCTGCCCGATCTGCTCTCATCCCCCCAAGCGATCCTCGCCCTGGCAGACGGCACGGTCTTCAAAGCCACCTCGATCGGCGCTGCCGGTCATACCGTTGGTGAAGTGGTCTTCAACACTTCGCTGACCGGTTACCAGGAAATCCTCACCGACCCGAGCTACTGCCGGCAGATCGTGACTCTCACGTATCCGCATATCGGCAACTACGGCGTCAACGACGAGGATGTCGAGGCTTCGAAGATCCATGCCGCTGGCCTGATCATCAAGGACCTGCCGATCCTTGATTCCAACTTCCGCAAGACCCGCAGCCTCAGCCAGTATCTGAAGGATGAGGGCACGGTCGCGATCTCCGATCTCGATACGCGTCGGCTGACGCGCGTTCTGCGCACCACCGGTGCACAGAACGGCTGCATCCTGGCGCTGTCCGCTGGCGAAAAGATCACTGACGCCCACATCGCCGACGCAGTCGCCAAGGCCAAAGCTGCGTCCAGCATGGCCGGCCAGGATCTGGCCAAGGTGGTGAGCCGCACACAAAGCGAAGTGTGGACCCAGACCGAATGGGCGCTTGGCGCGGGCTACGGCGAACAGAAGTCGCCGAAGTTCCATGTGGTTGCCTACGACTTCGGCGTCAAGCACAACATCCTGCGCATGCTTGCCTCGCGTGGCTGCAAGATCACCGTGGTGCCGGCGCAGACGCCCGCGGCCGAGGTGTTCAAACTGCAGCCCGACGGCGTCTTCCTGTCCAACGGCCCTGGTGACCCGGAGCCCTGTGATTACGCCATCAAGGCCGCGGCTGAGCTGATCGAAGCTGGTATCCCGACCTTCGGCATCTGCCTGGGTCACCAGATCATGGCGCTGGCCTCGGGTGCGAAGACCTTCAAGATGAAGTTCGGCCACCACGGCGCCAACCATCCGGTCAAGGACCTGGACAACGGTCGCGTCTCGATCACCAGCCAGAACCACGGCTTCGCAGTCGAGGCCGACTCGCTGCCTGCGAACCTGCGCCCCACGCACATCAGCCTGTTCGACGGCACGTTGCAGGGCCTGGCCCGCACTGACAAGCCGGCCTTCTGCTTCCAGGGCCACCCGGAAGCCAGCCCCGGCCCGCACGATATTTCCTATCTGTTCGACCGCTTCATCGGTCTCATGTCCAAGGCCTGATGGAGACACGCAATGCCGAAACGTTCTGATATCAAAAGCATCCTGATCATCGGCGCTGGCCCGATCATCATCGGCCAGGCCTGCGAGTTCGACTACTCCGGCGCCCAGGCCTGCAAGGCGCTGCGCGAAGAGGGTTACAAGGTCATCCTGGTCAACAGCAATCCGGCCACCATCATGACGGACCCGGACACCGCGGACGTCACCTACATCGAGCCCATCACCTGGCAGGTGGTGGAGAAGATCATCGCCAAGGAGCGCCCCGATGCGGTGCTGCCCACGATGGGCGGCCAGACCGCGCTGAACTGCGCGCTGGACCTGCACAAGCATGGCGTGCTGGCCAAGTACAAGGTCGAGATGATCGGCGCCAACGAGCATGCGATCGAGAAGGCCGAAGACCGCCTGAAGTTCAAGGACGCGATGACCAAGATCGGTCTGGGCTCGGCGCGGTCGGGCATCGCGCACACGCTGGAAGAGGCCTGGGGCGTGCAAAAGCGCATCCACGCCGAAATCGGCGGCGCCGGCTTCCCGATGGTGATCCGCCCCAGTTTCACACTGGGTGGCACAGGCGGCGGCATTGCCTACAACCCGGAAGAGTTCGAAGAGATCTGCAAGCGCGGGCTGGACCTGTCGCCGACCAATGAGCTGCTGATCGAAGAGTCGCTGATCGGCTGGAAAGAGTACGAAATGGAAGTCGTGCGCGACCGCGCCGACAACTGCATCATCGTCTGCTCGATTGAGAACCTGGACCCGATGGGCATCCACACCGGTGACTCGATCACCGTGGCCCCAGCGCAGACCCTGAGCGACAAGGAATACCAGCTGCTGCGCAACGCCTCGATCGCGATCCTGCGCGAGATTGGCGTGGACACCGGTGGCTCGAACGTGCAGTTCTCGATCAACCCGCGCGATGGCCGCATGGTTGTGATCGAGATGAACCCGCGCGTCTCGCGTTCCTCGGCGC